>JBHHVD010000074.1:0-16292 GCA_046754105.1 Candidatus Krumholzibacteriia bacterium | reverse complement strand
CCCGCGGCCCCCTGCCGCCGGAGCTGATCCTCCCGCTCTATCTCCAGGCCCTCGAGATCTTCCCCTTCGACAGTATCGATATTGTTGCGGACGGCCAGCGTCTGCCCTTTCGCGATGACATTCTCCTCCACCCGTCCCCACGACACGGGCCGCCTGGATCCAGCGCGTACCGGGAGACAGCACGCGGGCGCCGCCGGTGGGTTTCGGTTCGGCGTCGACGACGGCGACGATCTCTACACCATGGTGGGCGAGCAGGGCAGTGACGTCCCGCAGCGAGTCGCCGACACCGTAGACGACGGCGCGTCGTCCCGGTATCAGGCGGTCGCGTTCGAGCAGCAGCCGGATGGCACGCGGCCCGAAGATACCGGCCCGGTCGTTGTCCCCAAAAACCGGAACGACGTCGTAGGCTCCGGTGGCGAAGATGAACGTCCTCGCGCGCACCCTTTTCATCCTGCCGGACAACACGACGCGCTGTGGCCGGGGCTCCGCGGCCCCCTCGGCCGCGACCTGCCGCGGGGCGAGCGCGCCACCCGTCCCGAGCAGCAGGGAGTCGGGCGGGTAAAAGGCCTGCGCGGTTGTACGCGGGCAGTAATCGATGGCGGGATTGCCCTCCACCTGCGCGATGCACTGGTCACGCTGCGAGACGAATTCGGAGTCGGTCAGGTGCCCGACCGAATGTCCCCCCGGCAGGTTGTACTCGTCGACGAGCAGGACCTTCACACCCCGGTTTGCCGCCGACAGCGCCGCCGACATTCCGGAGAGTCCCGCGCCGACCACCACCACGTCGTACGAATCCGCGGGCGCGCGCAGCACGGAGTGCCGGGCCCGGGCGCGGACGGTCACGCCGTCCGTGACCACCCGCCCCACGCCCGCCATACGGCGCAGGCTGCCCAGGAAGATCTTCCTCAAGAAGCCGGGCCGGGTGAACATCCGGTAGTAGAACCCCGCCGGAAAACGGAGCCTGCGTACTGCCGAGATCAGCAAGGGAGCGAAGAAAGGCCTGAAGTTCTCGCGGCGTACGCGCATGCCGCCCGCGAGCGGGGTGATGCACGTCGGCACCCCCGGGACCCCGTCCACCTCCATGTGACACATGACACAGCGGCCGCGCGCGCAGTGAATCCCTCGAGGGCGCTTGTACTTCACGCTCCACGACAGCGTGCGCACACCCGCGATAAACAAAGCCTTGGCAATGGGTTCGCCCTCAACACCCTCCATTGCGCGGTTTTCGAAGTGAAACGTGACGGTTCGGGGCGCCATAGTTCCGTGAGCTTAATTCAAAAGTCGTGTTCTTTCAAGGGGTTTGGAGAAAAGGTGCTCCCCGGCGCGGCCGGCTTGCTCCACGGACCGTCACCTTGACAGGCGTCGGGATTTGGCGTATAAATAGCACGCCCTTAGAACATTTCCCCACAGAGTTCGTAGTCTATAAAAGGATGCAGGCGGGCAGGGTCCTGCGGGCTTTCGTTCACAACCACTATACCCACTCATTGGAGGCTTCATGAAAAGACTTATTGGATCGGGCGTACTCGTCGCCCTGGTGATCCTTTCCGCGATGGTTGCGTTCGCGGGAAAGAAAGCGGGACATATCGAGTACAGTGAGTACAGGCTGGACAACGGCCTTCGCGTCATCCTGTCCGAAGACCATTCGGTGCCCATTGTGGCGATCAACGTCTGGTACCACGTTGGCAGTGCCTACGAGGAGGACGGGAGAAGCGGCTTTGCGCATCTCTTCGAGCACATGATGTTCCAGGGATCCGAGAACGTGGCGAAACGCGAACATTCCAACTTCGTGCAGCGGGCGGGTGGCAATGTAAACGGTACTACCAATGAAGACCGCACACTCTATTTCGAAGTGATGCCCGCCAACCAGCTCAGCCTCGGACTGTGGCTCGAGGCAGACAGAATGCGATCGTTGAAGGTCACCAAAGAGAACTTTGAGAACCAGCGCAACGCGGTGAAAGAGGAACGCCTGATGCGCATCGACAACCAGCCGTACGGCGCCGCGTTTCTGACCGTCGACACGCTGGCTTTCGATTTCAAACCCTACAGCCACACGGTAATCGGCAGGATGGTGGATCTCGAAGCGGCGCAGGTGGGTGACGTGCAGAGGTTCTTCGACCTCTACTACAGCCCCAACAACGCCGTTCTCACCGTGGTGGGAGACATCAACAAGAAGAAGGCCATGAAACTGGTCGAGAAACACTTCGGTGATATTCCACGCGGGAGTGCCGTGGAGCCGATCAAGGGCAGCGAGCCGCCGCACACCGCCGAGCGCCGCGTGACGATCGATGACAAGAACGCCAACGTTCCCGCGATTTTTATCAACTATATAACGCCGACGCACCTGCACCAGGATACACCTGCGCTTGAGCTTCTCGGTAAGGTCCTGACCGACGGCGAATCCAGTCGCATGTACAAGCGGCTCGTCAAGAAAGAAGCGGCGGCGGTGGTCGTGTTCGGCGGCTCAGACTCGCGCAAGGGCCCGAGTGCGTTTCGTTTTATTGCCGCCTCCAACGTTGGCGTGGAGATCGGCAGGTGCGAGGAGCTGCTCTACGAAGAGATCGAAAAAGTCAAAGCGGAGGGTATCGGCGGCAGCGAACTCGAAAAGGCAAAGGTCCAGTTCAAGACCGAGTTCATTCAGGGCCGGGAAACGTGCATGAGCAAGGCGGAGGCCCTGCAGCACTACGCGTACTATCACCCCGAGCTCGACGCGATCAACACGGATCTGGATAAATACATGGCGGTGACCAGAGAAGACATCATTCGCGTCGCCAACAAGTATTTCACCAGGGAGAACCGCACCGTAGTGATCGCGAACCCGGCATCGAAGGGATAACTTATTGGGCGCCCGGCATCGTGCCGGCGCGCCGCGTACCCCCATCACAGGAGGGAAAAAAGATATGAAAACGGGAATCAGGAGCATCCTGGTGGGGATTGCGGCAGGGGCCGTAATGATGGCCGCTGCCGCTCCCTACGCCAAGGAGGCGCCGCCTAAACCCGACAAGATGAAGAAGCTGTCGTTCCCGGACTTCAAGGAGTTCGATACGAAGAACGGCATGGAAGTCCTGGTCGTCGAGCACCGGGAACAACCGGTGGTCTCAATATACGTCATCATCAAGGCGGGTGGGGCCGTGGATCCCACCGGCAAGGAATCGCTGGCATCGTTCACGGTCGACCAGCTCAACAAGGGCACGAAAACCAGAACCGCCCTGGAGCTGGCCGAGTGGATAGAGTCGGTTGGAGGGTCGGTCGGTTCGTTTTCGCAGCAGGACTACAGCGCGATCACGGTCACGATCCTCAGCGAGTATCTCGATCGCGCGTACGAGTACCTTCAGGACGTACTGCGCAACCCGGTGTTCCCCGACGTCGAGCTCGATCTGCTTAGGAAGCAGGCGAAGACGGGGCTCGAATTCGAGCTGTCCAGCCCGGAGGCCATGGCACGCCGGCACCTGAGAAACCTCATCTACGGCGATCACCCGTATGCCAAGCAGCCCAGCGTCGAATCGGTGGAGTCCATTACACGCGATGACGTGGTTGCTTTTTACGATAAGAACATCGTTCCCAACAACCTCACCGTGGCGGTCGTCGGCGACGTAAAGTGGAAAGACGTCCGCAAGGCGATGAAGGAGTATCTGGGGGACTGGGAACGCGGAACACCACAAACGGTCACCTATGAAGGGGCACCCGAATCCGGAGCGACCAAGGTATACCTGTACCACAAGCCCGGCGCGGTGCAGACCGAAATCTTCGTCGGACACCTGGCTCCCAAAGCAGGCAACCCGGACTGGCCGGCCATGATCGTCGGCAACCGGGTGCTGGGCGCCGGCTCGGACGCGAGGTTGTTCGCCAATATCCGCGAGGAGAAAGGCTGGACCTACCGCGTAAACAGCCGCTTCGACCGCGAGCGGGATTTCGGCACGTTCATCGCGCGCACGCCGGTTCGCACCGAGGTAACGGACAGCGCCCTGGTGGAGTTGCTCGCCGAGATCAAGCGCATCAAATCGGAACCCGTTACCGCGGAAGAGTTGAAGAATGCGAAGTCGTATCTCATCGGCAATTTCCCCATTTCCATCGAAACGCCCGATCGCATAGCCGCGCAGGTTACCCAATACAAGCTTCTGGGCCTGGGCAAGGAAGATCTCGAATCATATCGCGATCGTCTCGCGGCCGTCACCATCGAAGACGTCTCGCGGGTGATGGACAAGTACCTGCACCCGGATGACGCCTACATCGTGCTGGTGGGTGATGCGATGGAGATCAAGGACAAGGTGGCCGTCGTCGCCGACGTGGAGCTCTTCGATATCGCCGGTGAACCGATGTCGATCGAATCCATGGCGGTCGAGCCGGTAGACTACGAGTACGACACGTCGATGCTCAAGAACATGAAGGCAACCTACGCGTTGACGTATCAGGAAATGGCGATCGGCGAGATGGACGTTTCCATGGAGAAGAAGGGCGCCGGTAGCGGCGACGTCATCCGGGTTTCTTCCAGCATCGCCGGGATGATCTCTATGGACCAGACGATGGAATTCAGCGCGGAAGATCTGTCTCCCATCGCGTTCAAGTCGACGATGCAGGCCGGGCCCCAATCGATGGGGGCCGAGTTCTCGTTCAGCGCCGGCGCCGTGTCGGGGACCGTTCTGGGGGGAGATTCGCCGGAGCCCAAAGAGGTGGCGTTCGACCTGGTGGACGGTACCATCATCGACGGTGCCCTGGAGTACGCGATTGGTTGCCTGCCGCTGGCAGTCGACAAAACGTACCGCTTTCCGGTGATCGACAGCCAGACGGGGAGTCTGCAGACCGTTAACGTGAAGGTCATGGAGATGGTCAACCTGGAAACGGCAGCGGGAAGCTTCGCCACCTACAAGGTCAAGGTCCAGCGTGCCGCGGGCGACGCGTACCTGTACGTGGGCAAGGACGCCCCGCACATTCTGGTCAAGCAGGAGGTGCCAGCGCAGGGCATGAGCATCGAGCTCAAGAGCCTGGCCAACTAGCCTCCGTCTTCGCGGACGGAACCCGCATCGGGCATCGGGCGATCCCCGCTCGTTCCCGCGAACGGCCGCCCGCGGGATTGCGGCCGCGACGGGCTCGGAATAGCCCGGCGAGAAATACCCGAGGACCGCCCTTTGCGGCGGTCCTCGCTTTTTACCCTGCCCGCGGGATCTTTTTGCCGTGTGTCGACAATTTGGCACGCCCTCTGCATGGCTCGCGCAATGTCCCCAATTCCGAGGAGCAGGGCGTATGACCAACGAGACCAAGAGCTTCTATTACCTCTTCAAGGAGGGCGCCGTTCAGGAAGAGCCATGGGAGTGGTCGAATCTAGAGGAGATGTGCCGCGAGGGCCGGCTGTCACCGGACAGCCTGATCTTCATGCCCGACGAGAACGAGTGGCGAAGGGCCGTCGACACCGAACTGGCACCCCTCTTTCGCCAACTGCAGGAAGCGGAGGGGGAACTGGTCGACGACGAGGCGGCATCCGAACGGATAGCTGATGCCTACCAGCGCGCTCTCGAGCAGATCGAGCAGGCCCCGGGCCTGCTCGTGGCACTCCTCAATGCCGGCGAGATCGCAGTCACGATGGGGAACGTCGATGCCGGCAGGGAACACTACCAAAACGCGCTGAACCGTCATCCGTACCATCCTCGCGCCGTCCAGGAAGCCAAGAAGAACCTGCCTGCCTCCGAATGGAGCCAACTGCGGTATCTCTACAAACCGCCGGCCATTTGGGGTCACGTTGACCGGGTGTTTTCATACCCGCTTTCCCGGGGCCCGTTGTACCTGGTGATTCCGACCGTCGTCCTCAGCGCATTATGGTGGATTCCGGGGATGGATGCGCTCGGCGTCGCGTTACTCTACCTGTGGGGCGCCCAGGTCGTGCGCTCGTCAGCGATGCTGGAAGACCGGCCTCCGCTCTGGCACTATCTGCTCTCCGAATCCAGGGAGGCGCTGGGGAGACCCGCACTGGCCGGTTTTGTGGTCGCTGCCGAATTGTACCTGCCGTTTCTCGTGATTGCGCAGATAGTCGTGTCGTCGGGTGGCAGCATATACCACGATCCGTTCACCGTGATCCGCACCAGCCCGTTCGCCATCGTACTCGCCACGACGCTCAGCCTGGTGTACCTGCCCGCGGTGACGATCCTGGCGACCTCCCCGATCGTAAAGGTTACCCGCGTCTTCAATCCGCTTCAGGTGCTCAAGATGATCGGCAGGATGGACAAGGAGTACATGGCCGCGGTTGGATACATCATCCTGATGTTTTGCCTGTGGGGCATGATTAACCTGTTACTGGTAAAGATACCCGTCGCGGGAGGGATCGTGGCGACGCTCCTCGGCGTCTACGTAATGATCACGTCGGGGCTGGTTTTGGGAAGGTTGCAGGCGAGGTTCAAGGAACAGATGACCGACTGAGCCTGCGTCACGCGTCGAGCAGCTCCGATACGGCAAAAATACTCTCGAGGCGGCACCCCGCCTCACGCAGATTCTCCCTGCCGCCCTGCTCGCGATCCACGACGGCGAGCACCCTGGAGATCTCGCAACCAATCTCACGTACCGCCTCCACCGCCCGCAGAGACGCTCCGCCCGTGGTCACCACGTCCTCGACAACGACGACGCGCTCCCCCCGGTCGACCGGGCCTTCGACGAGCGACTGGGTTCCGTGCTCCTTTGCGGTCTTGCGCACGATGAAGCCTTTCAGCGGCAGGTCCTCCATCCCTGCGAGGGCGAGGAGCGAACCGACGATGGGGTCGGCGCCGAGCGTCAGCCCGCCGACTGCGTCGGGCACGTCGTCGGACAGCATGGCGAGAAATATCCGGGCCGCGAGATACGCCCCCCGGGCGTCCAGCGTGGTCAGCTTGCCGTTGATATAGTAGTCGCTTTTCTGGCCTGAAGAGAGGGTGAAGTCGCCTCTCTTCAGCGATCGAACGGCCAGGAGTTCGAGCAATTCATCGCGGTAAGGCACGGCTTTATCCTTGCGTTTGTTCGCCCACCGTATGGGGCGTAGAGTCTCTCGTCAAGAGATTTCCTTGCGGGCGGCGTTTTCATTGAATTACTTTCAATCTGTTATGGCATCCACGGCACACCGGATTTCCGTTTTTCTCGACGCTCTCGACGGCAGGCTCACCGCTGACCGGCGCTGGCTGGTGGCTGTTTTCGTGGCGAGCTTCCTGTTGAAGTTCATCTACGTGTTGCAGAGCGCGAACTCCCTGCATGTCACCGTGCCCATAATGGATTCGGAGTACTACGTCCGCACCGCCGGTGAGATTCTTGGCGGAAAGATCGTCCGCGACGAGGCGTTCTACATGGGTCCGCTCTATCCGTATTTTCTATCGGTCATCTTCGGCATATTTGGAAAGAGTATCATGGCCGTCCGCATCCTGCAGATCATCGGCGGTTCGCTCACCGTCGTGTTGACATGCCTGGTCGGGCGCCGGTTGTTTCGCCCCTCCGCCGCCCTGGTCGCGGCGATCATGCTCACGCTGTACGGCACGATGACGTTCTACGAGGGACAGCTGCTCATGATGTGGCTCGGGACGCTCATAAACATGGCCGTGTTGTACGTGCTGGTGTGTACCCGCGACGACTCGCCCGTCAGGAGATACGTCCTGATTGGATTCTTGCTGGGTCTCTCGGTACTGGCGCGGGCGAATATACTCCTGTTCGCGGTGGTGGTGCTCGCGTGGATCGTCCATCGATCCGGGGGCAAACGCCGCGTGCCGAGGGCGGGTGCCTTTGTGGCGGCGCTGGCCGTCACCGTCCTGCCGGCGACGGTCCACAACTACCTCGCAACGAGAGATTTTGTGCCCGTGACGTCGAACGGGGGCGTCAATTTCTACATCGGCAACAGCGAGCATGCGACCGGTGTTTTTTACCCCCCGCGGGGCGTCAACGTCGTCAGCGACAGGGCCGTCAGGACGTACGTCGGCAAGCGGCTCGGCAGGGAGGTAAGCGACGCGGAAGTATCACGCTACTGGTACCGGGAGGCGTTCGATTTCATGCGGACCAACCCCGGGCGGGAAATACGATTGCTGCTTCGTAAGACGGCGATGTTCTTCAGCGCCTACGAGATGCCTCATATAGATAGTTACCTGGCGGCACGCAGCCACCAACCGATGCTGCGCTTTTTGTTCGTCAGCTTCTGGATGATTGTAAGCCTCGCCTTGATGGGGATGATCTACTCGCTTCGCAAGTGGCGGGAGTACTTCCTCCTGTACGGGTATGTGCTCGCCTTTTCACTATCCGTGATCCTGTTCTTCATTACCGCCCGGTACCGGGCGCAGGTGGCGCCGGCCCTGTGCCTCTTCGCGGCGCAGGCCCTGCTTTTCGTCCTGCCGCGCGCGGTATCCGGTATCCGGCGCAGCCTCGTTCCCGTCATCCTCTTCGCGGTCATCCTCGTGGCGACGCGGCCGGGACTGTTTGCCCTGCCGGAGCGGGACGTCGAGTGGAGAGAACATACACACCGGGCGCGCCGGTTGAGCCAGACGAACAGACACCAGAAAGCGATAGAGGAAATGGACAAGGCAGTGGAGATTCATCCGGACTATCCGGAGTCCTACATTCAGCGGGCTGTCATATACAAGACCCGGAACAACGATTTCAAGGCGATCAGTGATTATTCCAGGGCCTTGAAGATCGACCCGGCTCTGCCCACCGTGCAGTACGATCTCGGACAATCCCTACGCAGGGTGCAGATGTACGAGCCGGCCGCCGAGGCGTACCGCAAGGCCGTCGAGCTCGATCCGGCGATGACCCAGGCCTACAACAATCTCGGGATTACCTGCCGTCAGCTCAAGCAATACGACAAGGCGGCGGAGTATTTCGAGAAGGTCATAGAAATCGACCCCGGCTACACGAAGGCGTACAACAACCTGGGCGCCACGTTGGCCGAGGCCGGCGACCCCGACCGCGCGATCGAGATCTTCAAGAAAGCCATAGACGTCGACCCCGGCTACGCCAACAGCTACAAGAACCTCGCTATGGCGCACGTGCACAACCAGCAGGTGCGGGAGGCCGCAGCCGCCTTGCAGAAATACCTGACGCTGGCGCCGGGGGACGAGAGAGCACGGGGCATGCTGGAACAACTCAGGTCCGTGTTGAGGAGTGACACGCTGCAAGGACGACCGTAATGCGGGCCGTCCCCGGGGAAATCAAAAGAGCCGCAGGAGAAAACCCACGGTCACGTTGTAGAACAGCGGGTCCTGGTCGCCTTCCGAGTACACGAAGAACAAGTCATCGGAATTCGTGCTCGTCCAGAACTTGTGAAGCTGGAGGTTGAGGTCCAGGTACCAGTTGGTGCTTATGCGGCGCGTGAGGCCGGAGCCGCCGTTGACACCGAGGTGGTTGTCGGACGTTTCTCCCTGAAAAAGTCCCGATTCGAGGAGCAGGCTGATCGTATACAAGCCGACTCCGGCGCTGACGTAAAAGTCGGTGCGATCGTTGACCGGAAACGCCAGTACCGGGGCCGCGGTAAAGGTGAGCACGCGCATGCTTATATCCCCGGTGGGCGGTGGAAAGATGAACGATCGCGTGATATCGTCCCGCCCGGTGTCCCCGAGAAGGAACACGCCGAGCGTGAAATCGATGGCGAAAGGGTTTCTTATCTTCTGCACCCAATGCAGGGCCAGGTCAACGCCATCCCCGAAACTATTCTCCAGGTCGCTCGTGGTTGCGAGGTAGCCGATGCGAACCCCGAGCCGTTCGTTGCTGTCTCTCTCGGGGTCTTGCTGTGGTTGCGCAATTGCATTCGCAGCAAATAGTGATATGATAACGGCCGTCACGAGGAAGCTTTTCATAACCACAATCTAATAGGTGAGACATTGTCAGTAAAGAGTGAAGTTTCGCGGGGGAATTGGAGCGAGCGCTACCGCGACTACCAGTCGAAGCTGGCCGAGCGCTACCTGATTCCGACGCTGGAGGCCTGGGGTGTCCACCTCGACGGAATCCACCTGCTCGAGGTAGGGTGCGGGGACGGAGGGTGCGGCGCGGCGTTTTTTCACGCGGGTGCCCGCGTGGTAATGATGGATATCGAAGAGCGTCTCGTGGCGACCGCGGAGAGGTTCAACCGCAGGGACGGCGTAACCGCGAAGACCTTCGTTGGAGATATTCTTGACGATACGGGTAAAGTCTATCGGGAAGGCGCCTTTGACCTTGTGATGTTTCGTGACGTGATGGAGCATCTTGCGGAGCCGGTACGGGTCCTCGACATCGTGCGCGAGCACCTGACGCCATCCGGCCGGGTCTTTGTCGTGTTCCCGCCGTACTACTCACCGTACGGGGCGCACCAGCAGTTGCTACCCAGGACAACGCTCGTTCGTATACCGTACAACAAGCTCCCCTACTTGCAGCTTCTGCCGGACCCATGGTTTCTGCCTGTAACGAAGGGGGATTCGGGCGCGCACCGGGAGGTGAAGCGGCTGCGCTCGATTCGCCTTACCATACGCGGCTTCGAGAAACACGTGAGGGAGGCCGGTTTCCGTGTCACCCGGAAACGATTCTACCTCTCCCGTCCGAGCTTCGCGCTGCGCTACGGTGCGCCGGTGATCGGGGCGGGCCCGCTGGGACGGGTCCCTTTCCTGAACGAGGTGCTGGTGACCGCGGCTTACTATCTCCTGGAAGCGGACGAATCGAGCGGGCACCGGGCGCGCAGTCTCACTTGAGAAGCATCATCTTGCGAGTGGCGATATTCCTGCCGTCGACCAGAAGACGATAGAAATAGATGCCGGTGGAGAGCGGCTCACCACGGTCACCAGTGCCGTCCCAACGAACGGTGTGCGTACCGGGACCCGCGCCCGCGGACGCCAGCCGGCGAACACGTTTTCCACGAACGTCGAATATGTCAACGGTCGCGCGACCGGAGCGGGGCAGGTAGTAGGAGATGTGGGTGACGGGGTTGAATGGGTTCGGGCTGTTCTGGAACAGCCCGATCCCATCGCCCGGGGGCGCCGAGCTCACCTGCAGCCCGGGTTTCCGCAGGCGGTCACCCGTCCCCCCCGAGGCCGATCCGTTGAGCCACTCGAACGACTCCTCTATGTCATCCACGTTGATATGGCCAAACGCGGCGGTCGAATTGTCCACCACCTCTATGTAAACGTCCGCACCCCTGTGCACCTTGACGTCCCAGTAACGCCGGTCCATCGCATCCGTGCCCTTGCCCGTCTCCTTGAAAAGTATCTGTTGCGTATTGGCGTCGACCAGTGCCACGTAGCAGTCGTTGGCATAATCACCGCCGCCGACGAGGAGATTCATGGAATTGCCGACGATCGTGAACGTCTTCGACCGCAGCGTGCCGATAGCGCCGTCGCCCAGGAACGATCCGGGATTGCCCAGCCCGAGCGGACCCTGGTAGTTCTCGAAAGAACTCAGCCAACTCAACCCGGTGAAGCCGACGTCCACGGTATCTCCGCGCGCGGCGGGGTTGTTGAGAAACGTCGGTTGCACCGTGAACGCGAACCCCTCCGGCATTGACCAGTTCGGCGCCAGCGGCCAAGGTTTGGATACGAAGGGACTGTCGCCCACCCACAGCAACGTATCAAAACGGATAACGAACTGATTCGTTCCGTCGCCGTAGTTGTGGACCGCGTGGCGCGAGAAAACGTAGTTCCCATCAAACAACGTTACCTCCGGCGCGTGGCCAAAATCGATGAAATTCCGGGTGCCGATATCCCACCCGCTCAACAATGAATCAGAAGCCATATGAGACGTTGCACCGAGCGTTTCCTCGGTGAAGAACAGATGGAACTTATTATTGCGTTCAATGCACTGGACCGATTCGAGCACGTGCCACGAGTCGTGCACGTACATCGGGCCTATGTCTTGCCAGTTGAACAAGTCGGTCGACGTGGCACACGAGATTGCCCCCTTGTTGAACCACGTCTTGGCGGTGTTGAGCAGGTAGTACGTTCCTTGATGTTCGAGGACAAAAGGATCACGGCCGTGGCTGAACGTCGTCTCACTCCACTCCGCCCACGTCAGCGGGTCCGGATGGTAGACCGGCCACGGGATCTTGACCCAGTCGTAGAGGTCGGTCGACATCGCGATGCCCGTCTGCTGCGAGGAAGCCTGATTTACCCCCGTGTAGTACATGATGTACTCGCCGCGGTTGCCCTGGATCACCTGGGGCGCCCACATCGCGCGCTCGTCCCACGTACCCGGCTGGACGGAGAGTACAGGATTCTCAAAACTCCAATGGATGAGATCGGTGGACGTGACGTGGCCGATATTGATGGCGGGATCGCCTCGCAGGTAAAAGAGGTGATAGACGCCGTTCCTGCGCACGAGGCTGTGGTCTTTGACCTCGGGCCCGAATTCTACAAAGTACTTCTGCTCGAAGTCGAACTTGACCAGCGCTTCAGCACCCGCTGCGGCGAGCACCGGAACAGCCAGCAGCAGCGCCCTTATCATTGTACGTATCACGGTGTGATTCTTCCGAGTCGGCTTCGTGGGCGGCTTCCAGGCCATCGCGGGCGATTACGCGGCGTGAATTGAGGTTGAATCGTAACATATTGGTTCGCGTTTTTCAATTATTATGTTATATGAAAGGGGTTTGCGGTCGCCGGGACAAGGCGCCCGCCCGGTCGTCCTCCGACGGGTCGCCGCTGCTCGGGGGGGAAGCGTCCGCAAGGAACCCGTGCCGTAAGGACAGATGACAGCATGAGATATACAATAAAGTTCGGCACTTATTTCGGCATCCCCGTCCGCGTGCATTTTACGTTCCCGCTGATCCTCCTGGCTTTCGGCGTAGACGGTTGGCGAACTGGGGGGTGGGGCGAAGCGGTGTGGGCGGTATCGCTCGTGATGGCCGTCTTCGCCTGCGTTGTGCTCCACGAATTCGGGCACAGCCTGCAAGTGCGCCGCTACGGAATCCAGGTCCACGATATCGTGCTTCTGCCCATCGGGGGTATGGCGAGGGCGGAACGCATTCCCGAAAACCCGAGACAGGAAATCATCGTGGCGATTTC
Source organism: Candidatus Krumholzibacteriia bacterium (assembly GCA_046754105.1). GTDB lineage: Bacteria > Krumholzibacteriota > Krumholzibacteriia > WVZY01 > WVZY01 > JAZGDW01. Next base: position 3,342 of record JBHHVD010000074.1, on the reverse strand, counting down.
CGGCCCTCTGGTGAATTTTGTGCTCGCCGCGCTTTTCTTTGTGATCCTGTGGCTCCAGGATATTTCGATCGGCACCGATGAGCATTTTCTCGTCAACCTGCTGGGTATCAACATCGTTCTCGGCACGTTCAATCTGATCCCCGCCTTCCCGATGGATGGTGGGCGCATCCTGCGGGGCCTGTTGGCGATCCGGATGCCTTATCTCAGGGCGACACGATACGCCAAGGGCGTTGGGCAGATAATCGCGATTATCTTCGCCCTTCTCGGTTTTGCGGACCAGCGATTCATCATGCTGCCCTTGATTGCGGTTTTTATTTTTTTCGGGGCGATAAGCGAGGAGAGAATGATCCGCGTCAAGATCGGCCTGGACAAGAGATGCGTTAGGGACTTCGTCGCGCCGATAGTTCCGATATCATCGACGGCGATTACCGTGGACGGCGCGTTGGCGCTCCTGGCTGGCACCGGTCTGGCCGCACTGCCGGTCACCGACGGCGAGGGTTCCCGTTCGGGAGCGGTGTTGGCATCGGACCTCGAGGGGGCGAGAGGCGACGGAATGGGGGCGGACACCGTGGAGCGCTTTGTCCACACCGGATTCCCGCTGATCGAGGCCGGCACGCCGGCCATTCACGCGTACTATATGCTCCGGAGCAACAAGCAGCCCGTCGCGGGAATCGTCGAGGGCGGCAAGTTCATCGGCCTCATGTTCCTCGACGACGTCACCCGGGCGATCGCCTGAGCCGACCGCCACCGCCAGCCGCTTGTGGAACGTATTTTGCCCACCACGTGGTTGTCCAACGTCTGGCAACATTTTGGCGGCATGTTGCACGGTTTTTGGTTTCCTGCAACGCCACCACACGACGCCTCTCGAAAGGAATTGAACATGGAGGCAACATCCCGGCACGCCCAGGACAGCACACTCGAATCGCAAGCGCTCTATAACCTCGCTCTCGAGAGAATGGCGCGGAACAATTACCGCAAGGCGCTGGATTTTCTGGTCCGGTCGCTCCAGATTTCTCCCGGAAATGCCCTGTACCTGTCGTATTTCGGGTTCTGCCTGGCGCAGGTGAACCGCGACTATGACCGCGCGGTCCGGCACTGCAAGCAGGCCGTGAACGCCATGCCCTCGAACCCGATTCCCTACGTGAACCTGGGCAAGGTCTACAGGCTCCGCGGGGACAACGGCTCGGCCTACGAGGTGCTACAGCGCGCATGGGCGATAAACAGGAAGCACCCGGCCACCGCGTCCGAGCTGACGCGGATGGGCATCCGCCGCCGGCCCTTTATCCCGTTCCTGCCCCGGGCCAACTGGTGCAACAAGTACCTGGGAAAACTCCGGGCCAATCTCGAGAGAAGGCTCGTCGGCCAGCGGCAATCGTAGGCCGGCAGGGGGCCGCCCGCGAACCGGAGTTTGCCCTTTTTGGATCCGGCCCCAAGTCGTATCTTCAGGGGGGGCACATACCCCGGACGCCCCGCCCGGGGGGCGCCGATCTCTCGCGAGCGGTTCTCTATGCGACGTGTTGGTTTAACGGCTACTATTATCCTGCTCGTGGCGGGTTGCGCCACATTCGGCGACCATGCCCGCGTCGCGACCACCCCTGAACACATCAACACCCAGAAAGCGAAAGCCCAGGCTCTCATGGAGGCCGGTGATTACCAGGCCGCGGCGGCACTGCTGCGGCCGCTGGCCGAGAAGAAGGTGAAAAACGGGCAGCTATACGCCATGCTCGGCAAGTGCTACTGGAAACTCGGTGCCCACGACGATGCCGTCGCACAGTACGAGGCCGCCCTGCGCCTGGACTACGGGGGCTCCGGTATCCACCTCGACCTGGCCGCGATACTGATGGAAATGGGCAGGACGGGCCGCGCGCTGACCGAATTCGACCTGGCGGTCCGTTACGGCAACCGGGACCCGCTGGCGCATTACAACTACGGCCTCGCCCTGTTCGAGCTCGGCCGCGGCGACCAGGCGCTGGGCCAGTGGGAGACGGCGCGCTCGCTCGATCCGCGGAACCCGATGTACGCGGAGGCGATGGGTATCGGGTTGAGCGGCACGGACGACGAGGCCGCCCGAAGTTTCTTCGAACTGGCCGCTGACCTCGGCGCGGACACGCCGAAATTTCACAACAACTACGGCCTGTTGCTCAAGCGGCTTGGTGAGTATCGGAGCGCCGAGTCCGAATTCGGCCGCGCGCTCGAGCTCGATCCCGGAAACGACGCCTACCGATTCAATCGAGCCGCCGTGCTGATGAGCGCCCAACGATACGGTGAAGCGGTGCCGCTGTGGCAATCGCTGCTCTCTGGCGCCCCGGATAACCGGAGTTTCCGGACCTACCTCGGCCGGGCCCTGTACGAGGAGCAGCGATTCGAGGAAGTGGTCGGTCTTCTGGAAGATTGGCTCGAGACTCGCCCGACCGAGCCAACGGCCGGGTCGGCTTGGAGCGCCTTCGACCCGCGTGCCGAACCCGGCGGGCCCGGTCTCGACGAGGCGTTCGGCACCCTGGCGATGAGTTTCCGGGCGCTGGGTGAACTCGAGAAGGCTACCACCTATATTGCACGGGCGCTTGCGATCGAGCCCGGCAATACAATCCACCTGAATAACTATGGCGTTATCCTCGCGGAAAATGGTAAGATAACGGAAGCCAAGGCCCAGTGGAAAAAGGTGTTAGTCCTGGATCCGGATAACACCACAGCCCGGCGGAATCTTTCGGCCCTGGCCGAGTAACAATCAAGTCCCGTTTCTCGTAGATCGGGATGAGGATTGGGTTTCCGTCGATGGGTATTCTGGCAAGACGGGTGAGACGTATGTATTGCAGGTTTTGCGGCAAGGAAATTGACGAAAAGGCCGAAATCTGCGTCCATTGCGGACGTCGGATTCGTACCTCGGTTTCCAGTTTCCTGGAGGGCAACGAGCTGACGCGGCTGCGGCCAATCGTCGGCGAGAAGAGTCCGGGCCTTGCCGGATTTCTGGGGTTTATCTTGAGCTGGGTTTTCCTCGGCCCCCTCGGTTACCTCTACCTGGGGCAGTGGAACTGGTTCTGGATCACGCTGATCATTTCGGTGATCGTCTACCCGCTGACCATAGGTCTTGCCTACGTTCTTTTTCCGTTTGTCTTCGCATTCCATCAATACCAGATGGCCAAGGAACTGAACGAAGCGCGCAAACCGGGCGACGCGCCTGAAGACGAACACGAGAGCACGCCGGCCCAAGGATAACGGCTCCGTCGATGGAAAGAAACCTGGCTCTTGAGCTGGTCCGCGTGACCGAAGCGGCCGCTTTGGCATCCTCCCGCTGTATGGGAAAGGGGAGTGGCGTAGAGGCGGATCGTGCCGCCTGCGACGCGA
>JBHHVD010000073.1:0-16463 GCA_046754105.1 Candidatus Krumholzibacteriia bacterium | reverse complement strand
GCGGTCGGCGCGCTGCGGAACTCGCCGTCAACCCCCGTCCTTACGCGCCCGGCCTGTGTTCCGCGAAACATGCTTTTGACGCATTGAGGCTAGCGATCTCCATCCCACAGGTACGAATACTTGTGACCGCTACCCGTGTTGAACAGAACGACCTTCTCCCCATCCTTTATCCACCCGCTCTTGCGAAGCTTCGAAAAGGCGGCGAGTGTTGCCCCACCTTCCGGTGCCGCGAAGATACCTTCGGTCTCGCCCATGAGGTTGCAGGCGTCGATCATTTCCGCATCGGATACGGCGACGGCCGTACCTCCGCTCTCGCGGAGCGCGCGCAGGATCAAGAAATCACCCACGGCCGCCGGCACGCGCAGCCCGTCGGCGACGGTGCGGGCGTCCTCCCACGGGGCGGCGAACTCATTCCCGTTCTCGAAGGCGCGCACCATCGGCGCACACCCGTCCGATTGCACGGTGACCATACGCGGGCGCGTCGAATCGATCCAACCCAGCGCCTCCATCTCCGCGAAGGCCTTCCACATGCCGATCAGCCCCGTGCCGCCACCGGTGGGGTATACGATGACATCGGGCAGGATCCAGTTCATCTGCTCGGCGACCTCGTAGCCCATGGTCTTCTTGCCCTCGATCCGATAGGGCTCCTTGAGGGTGGAGAGGTCGAAACGCCGGAACTTCTCGTTGTCCGCGGCGGCCGCCCGCCCGCAGTCGGTAATGACACCGTCGATCAGCGTGACATCCGCGCCGAGCGCGCGGCACTCGGCGACGAACGGCCGGGGCACGTCGCTCGGCATGTACACGTGCGCTTCGATACCGGCCACGGCGGCGTAGGCGCTCATGGCGCCGGCGGCGTTTCCGGCCGACGGGATGGAGAGCGCCCGGATACCCAACTCGAGGGCGCGTGATACGGCCAATGCCAGCCCGCGCGCCTTGAACGAGCCGGTCGGATTCAGCCCCTCGTCCTTTATATAGAGACCGTCGAAGTGGAGGGAGCTTCCGAGCCGCCGCGCCCTGGCCAGGGGGGTGAAGCCCTCGCCAAGCGTCAACCGGCACTCGGCATCCGCTACCGGTAACCACTCCGCGTACCGCCACAGGGTCGGCACCCGCCCGGCGAGGTCGCCGCGGTCCAGCTCGCGGCGCGCGCGCTCGAGGTCGTAGCGTGCCAGCAGCGGTTTGTCACAGCTCGAGCACAGGTTCCACACGGTGCCGGCGTCGTGCGCCTGCCCGCACATGCCGCATTCGAGATGAGTCAGGTAAGTTGTCTTCACGGCGGTCGTCCTTGTGGAATACGTGGAACGGGTGACAGGGGCGCGGCACCCCGGCCGGCTCGCGCGAGCCGCTCAGCGGTTCTCGTTCATGGAGCGAACGACTTTCTTGATCAACCGGCGCGGGGCGAAGCGGACGCTGCCGGCGAGCAGCTTGTTCTTGAAACCCGTGATGACGACGCCTTTGCCTTCCATCAGCGCCTGGTAGCCCTGGACGGCGACGTCCTCGGCGGTCATGACCATACCGCGCCCGAAGAGCTTGGACTGCTCGATACCGGCCCGCTTCTGGAACTCGGTATAGGTCGGCCCCGGGCACAGGGCGGTGACCGTGACCCCCGTGCCCTCGACCTCGTTGGAGACGGCCTCGGAGAACGACACCACGAACGCCTTGGTGGCGTAGTAGACGGCCATCAGCGGCCCCGGCTGGAAGGCCGCCGTGGAGGCCACATTGAGGATCTTGCCGTTTCCGCGCTCGACCATCGACGGCAGAAAGAGCCGGGTCAGGTGGACGAGTGCCATGATGTTGAGCCGGATCATATCCAGCTCCTTGCCCATTTCGTTCTTGTAGAAAAGACCCCGCGTGCCGAAGCCGGCATTATTGACCAGGACGTCGATAGTGATGGAATTGGCATGGAGCTTTTCAAAGATCTTGTCCGGTGCGCGGTCGGCGGTGAGATCCTTGGGCACGACACCCACGTCGATCCCGAATGCGCCCGTGAGCTCGGCGGCGACCTCGTCCAGTTTGTCCTCGTTGCGGGCGACCAGGACGAGGTCGTACCCGGCGCGCCCGAACTGCCGGGCCAGCTCGTAGCCGATGCCGAACGAGGCGCCGGTGATGAGGGCGGTTTTTTTGTGCGCGGTCCGAGACACATCGAGTTCCTTTGTTCGAGGCGGCGATCCCGCCGCGAGCGGAGCGCGGCGATGACCGCTGCTGTGGCGGATAACGTACCCCATTGTAAACGCGCCGGCCCGATTCTTCAAGGTAGATGGTGCCGCCGATCGGCCCCGGCGGTTGCCGGTTGCAAGGACGCGGCGTTTGGTGTAGGTTTAGCGCTGCGTTTCCCGGAATCGCCCCATTTCAACATGACCCCGAAAACGATTCACAGCATACAACCCGCCCGGCTAAAAAAGGGCGTAAGGCCCGCGGATCTGCCTGGGCCCGGTCCCGGGGGAGCGGTCGCGGCGGGCGAGGCGCCGCGCCCCGCCGGGGGCAGGGCGCCTGCGGGGGCGCCGGCGATTATCGAGGGCGAGGCGCTGGTCTTCTGGGATCCCAAGCGGCCGCTGCACAAGCTCGACGCCATCGACACCGACCAGATCACGCCGGCCCGCTACTGCGTGTCCGAGAGCCTCGACGAGTTGGACAGGTACTGGAAAGAGGGCACGTTCAAGTACCTGATGCCGGATTTCCGCGAGCGCGTGCACCGGGGCGAGACGTTTATCATCGCCGGCGACCGTTTCGCCATCGGTTCCTCGCGCGAGATGAGCCCGGCGGGTCTAAAGGCGATCGCCGACGAAGCGGGGCTCGAAATGGTCGTCGTGTGCGGCGAGAATATGGGCGATATTTTTCGCCGCAACGCACTCAACCTGGGCCTGCACGTGGCGCAGTGCCCGCAGGCGGTCGCCGATGCGCGGGACGTGGATGTCATGTCGTTCGACCCCGAGACGCGCGAGCTCAGGAACGTGACCCAGGACAAGACCTACCAGCCGCTGCCGCTGACCGAAAAAGAAGACGAGCTACGGCGCTCGGGCGGCATCTTCGCGACCGGCCGCCGCGAGTTCGCCGAGTCGGTGCGGACGGCGCCGGCGATCGAGTGGCCCGATGCGAAAACCGCCGCGGGGCTCACCACGACGGAGCAGATCATCTGGGCGCACCGCGTGGACAAGAAGGCACGGGTGCGGCCGGGTGAGACGATCCGCGTCTACGCCGACCTGCTGCCGGCTTCCGACGGCACCGCCCCCTTTTCGATCCATACCTTCAACCAGATCACCGGCGGCGACACGGTCTATCCGCGGCAGATCGCCGTTGCGAACGACCATTTCGTTTTTACCGGCAAGGAATCCGACGACAGGCAAACCTCCATCGGCCGCGAGTTCGCAAAACTACACGGTATCAAGAAACCGTATTACGCCACGCCCGGCGACGGCATCTTTCATTTCTACTTTCCCGAGCAGGGGATGGTGTACCCCGGCCAGTTCATTCCCGGAGCGGACTCGCACAGCCGGGCCTACGGCGCCTACGGGGCGGTCGGCATCGGTGTGGGTTCCACGACGCTGGGGTTCGGCTGGGCGACGGGATACGTGTATTTCACACCGGCCAGGGCGCGGCGCGTGCAGTTCACGGGCACGCTGCAACCGTGGGTGAGCGGCAAGGACATCGTCCTCAAACTCCTCGAGCGCTGGGGCGCCAATCAGTCGCAGGGCATGTCGGTCGAGTTCGTCGATGCGAACGGGCAGCTGCCCATCGCCTACCGCAATACCATCGCCAACATGATGGCCGAGGGAGAGGCGCAAAACGGCATCTTCGCTCTGGACGATATCACCTGCGCGTGGTTCGAGGCGAAGGGAATGGGCGATCTCCCCTATCCTCGCATCGCACCGGGCAAGGACGCGCACTACGAGATCGAAGAGACGCTCGACCTCGAAGAGGTGGTACCGATGATCGCGCGGCCGTTCAGCCCGGGCAACGCGTTTCCCGCCGGAGAGGTCGCAAAAGAAAAACTCGGATTCGACAAGGCCTTTATCGGCTCGTGCACCAACGGCAGCTACGACGACCTCCTGCAGGCGGCACTCGTCATTCGCGCCGCGCGCGAGAAGGGCCGCGACAAGGCGGCGACGACCTTCGTCGTTTTTCCCGGGTCGGGCGGTGTCAAGAAACGCATCGAAGACGCGGAGCCGCGCCTCGGCGGTGAGTCGATTGCGGAAGTGTTGCGTGCCGCCGGTGCGGTGATCCGCGACTCGTGGTGCGGCCCGTGTTTCGGCCAGGGCGAGGACGCGCTCGCCGAGGGTCAGCGCGCGATCACATCCTTCAACCGCAACTGGCAAAACCGTATGGGCATCGGCGGCGAAGGTTACCTGGCAAGCCCCGCCGTCGTGGCCGCCTCCGCCCTCCTCGGCTACATGGCCCCGCCGGGCGAGCTGGGCCTCGAGTGGCAGTCGGAATTGTACGAAGTGTAGCTTCGCGATCACGGGCGATTCCACGCGGGTATTTACAAGGCCGGTCTGTGGTGATATGCTCGGACCGACCAAATCCCGCGGCCCGACTTCCCGCTAGCCACATCCTCCGCCCGACTCCCCGGCCACGCCATCTTCGAAACGGTCGCCCACTACCGTCTCTCGAGGGAGGATCATCATGCGATTCTTCGATCACCTGCCCCGGCGCGCTGCCGCCGCGGGCGTTTTTGTATTGCTCTTGCTCGCCGCGCCCGCCCCGCGGGCCGATGAGGCTACGACAACGGACGTACTCACATCCTCCGCCTGGTGGGTGGGGGCACAAGAGTTCATCCGCGCACGCGAATACGAAATCACCTGGCAGGAGCGGGCGGGGGCGCTGCACGCGGCGAATCGTGCCTCGAACCTGCGGGTCTATTTCCGGGAGCGTGGGGTGGAAATGATGCCCCGCACGGGAGCCCGTGACTGGCGGATGACGTTTACGCTAACGCACTTCGGGCGCGAGGACCGTCTCGAACCGCTGGCACCGGTTCGTCCCACCGCCGAAGGGCGGCGCGTCGAGTACCGGCGCCACAATATCTCCGAGTGGTACGTAAACCGCCCCCGGGGCATCGAGCAGGGATATTTCATCCCGGCACCGCCGCCGGGCGAGGGCGCCGTGCGCATCGAAGGACGGCTGTCGGGGGACCTGGAGGCGCGGTTGGTGGATGAGAGCGTGTCGTTTGTACGCGACAACGAGGAAGTCATGTCCTGCGGAAAGCTCGTGGTCACGGATGCCGACGGCCGGACACTCTCATCGCGCCTGACCGTGGACGGGAACACGCTGGGGATCGTCATCGATGACGAGGGCACGTATCCGATCACGGTCGATCCGCTGTTTGCCACCCCGTGGAGCGTGGAAAGTAACCAGGCAAGCTGCAATTTCGGCTGGTCGGTGGCGGGCGCGGGCGACGTCAACAATGACACCTATGCGGACGTCATCGTCGGTGCGCCCTTCTACGACAGCGGCGAAAGCAACGAGGGAATCGTTTTCGCCTATTACGGCGGCCCCACGGGACTCCCCGCCGGGGCCAGCTGGGCCGGCGAGAGCAACCAGGCCGATGCGTGGTTCGGCACATCGGTGGCGAGTGCCGGCGATGTCAATAACGACAACTTCTCGGATATCATCGTGGGCGCTCCCGCCTACACGAGCGGCGAGGCGTCGGAAGGGTGGGTCTTTGTGTGGTACGGCGGCGCGGGCGGTTTGGGGGTCAGCGGCACGCCGGCCAACGCGGACTGGACCGCCGAGAGCAACCAGGCGTTCTCGAGCTTTGGCGGTTGCGTCGCGACCGCCGGCGACGTCAATAACGACACGTACTCGGATATCATCGTGGGGGCGAGGGCGTTTAACAACGGCGAGGCCAACGAGGGGGCGGTCTTCGTCTGGCACGGAAGCGCTGCCGGTCTCGGGGCCAGCGGCACGCCGGCCAACGCGAACTGGATGGCGGAGAGCGATCAGGCCCAGGCCAACTTTGGTGTGTCGGCGGCGAGTGCCGGGGACGTCAACAACGACACCTACTCGGACGTCATCGTGGGGGCGGACAGCTACGACAACGGGGAGTCCAACGAGGGCCGTGCGTTCGTGTGGTATGGGAGCGCGAGCGGCCTGGGCACGAACGGAATCCCTGCCAACGCGGACTGGACGGCCGAGAGCAACCAGGCGGATGCGTTCTTCGGGGGATCGGTCGCCGGTGCCGGGGATGTCAACAACGACACCTACTCGGACGTCATCGTCGGCGCCTACGCGTGGAGCAACGGCCAGGCCGGAGAGGGCGGCGCGTTCGTCTGGCACGGCAGCGGCAGCGGTCTGGCGCCGTTCGGCATGCCGGGCAACGCGGACTGGACGGGTGAGAGCAACCAGGCGGGCGCAGACTACGGGCGGTCCGTTGCGAGCGCCGGTGACGTGGACGTCGACGGGTACTCGGACGTCGTCGTTGGGGCGAACCGGTACAGCAACGGTGAGACCGAAGAGGGCAGAGGTTACTGTTACCTCGGGGGTGCCGGCGGGCTCGCGACCGCGGCCACGTGGACGGGCGAGAGCAACCAGGCATTCGCCTGGTTCGGCTGGTCGATCGCCGGGGCCGGCGACGTGAACGGCGATAACTTCTCGGACGTCATCGTCGGCATCCGCAGCTGGTCCAATCCGCAGGTGGAGGAAGGGCGGGCTACGGTCTACCACGGCAACCCCGATATCGTCCCGGTCACGCTGCAGGGATACGCATCGCGTTGGACCGGCACGCACGTTGAGGTTACCTGGACCCTGTTCGATGATGCGGATGCGGCGTTCACAGACGTTACGTTTGTGGTGCGCCGCCGCGCGGGGGCGGGGGCCTACGAGACGATCCCGAGCCCCAACGTTTCGCGATCCCAAAACAGGTTCGTGTTCAACGACTGGTCGGCCGGGCCAAAGACGACGTACCGTTACCGAGTCGAGATCCTCGAGGGGGGCGAAGCGGTGGGTTCTTTCGAAACGGTCGCGAGTACGCCGTCGCTCGGGTTCTCGCTGTCGCAAAACCACCCTAACCCGTTCAACCCATCGACACGGATCGAGTTTATGGTGGAGCGCGACTCGCGTATTTCGCTACGGGTCTACGACGCGGCGGGCAAGCTCGTCACGACCCTGGTGAATCGATGGGCAACGGCAGGACCGTATGTGGAGACGTGGGACGGACGCGATGCGGGCGGAAAAGCCGTTGCAAGCGGCACCTATTTCATCCGGCTCGAGGGGGGCAACCAGACCCTGACCCGGAAGGCCGTGTTACTGAGGTAGCGCGGACCATTGCAGTCCGCATCTGGCCGTTGGGAGGGTGCGGAGGTTATGGGGCTGAAGTTCGTACAGGAGTAACGGGTGTCTTGCCCGGATTACGAGTCGTTATCATCGATGATCCACTTCGCGCGACTGGACAGCGCGTTATTGTCGCCCTGCTCTACAGCCTGGAGAACGTCACGAGCTTCGTCACGCCTCCCCTGAGCCATGAGGACCACTCCAAGATCGAGCTGTGCCACCCAGTTCGCCGGCTCGGCGGCGACAACCTGCCGAAGCAACCGTTCCGACATCTCGAAGTTGCCGCGCGCGTACTCGATGACCGCGGCCAACGAGGCGAGTTCGGAGTCCTTGGGAAACCGCTCGAGGGCCTCGTTCGCGATGTCGGCGGCGATGTTGAATTGGCGCGTCGCCAGGAATCCGCCCATCACCCAATAGGCGACGTCGCGATCGCCCGGATCATCATTGTATCGCTCTACGAGACTCAGCAGAGCGGCCGACACCTTATCGTTCTCAGCCACGCCGCCCGACCGGTACGTATTCACCGTCGGGCCGATTTCCGTCTCCGTGCCGGGTACAACGAACAATGCGCGCTTCGACATGGCGATCATGCTTGCCCGGAGCGGAGCCACGAGGACATCCTCCACGCCATCGTGGCCAGGCCTCGCAAACGGCCACGCGATCGCCAGGATTGCCGCGGCCGCAGCCACGGGGGCTGCCCACCGTATCCAGCCCCGGGAATACCTGGATGTCGCACGGCGGCCCGGATCGTCTTCGACCATCGCTCCGGCTCTGGCCACTGCCATGCCATCCTCCACCAATTCGTCCTTGTAAGCAAACGCGTCGGGGTCGTCGATAAATTGCCCGTGCATGCGCGAGCCGAATTCGGCGAGCGCCTGGCATTGTCTGCAGTCCCGCAAGTGGAGCCTGACCCGCTCTTCCTCACCCTGACGGAGTCCCTGCACGAGGAAACAGGCAATTTGATCGTTTGTTGGGTGGGGGGTCATACACTTAACGTTCGGCCGCAGGCCTTCCGTTACCACCTCCTCTGTCCATTTCAGAACGTAATCTGCGGACTACCCGCTCGATAATCGTATACACGCGCCGCTGGCCGCTTAGCCTCAGCGCGTTGGAAATCTCCTTGGCTCGCATGCCCTTATCGAACCGCATCTCGACAACGCGCCTCTCCTCCGGGGTAAGGGTCGTGATGAGCGTACGCAGCTGCTCGAGCTTCCGCTCTATGTCTTCCTCTGAAATGCCGCGGTCAGTGGCTGTTTCGTAGACGCGTTCCTCATAATCCGCTCGTGCTTGCGCCAGATATTTCAATAACCGACGAGACGGGTTCCCGTTCCGCCTCGTCGATCGGTCCTCGTCCAACCGTCTCAGCACCCGCCGATCCACCGATCGCTCGATGCGAAGAATCGACTCCAGTAGCTCGTTCGGCGTGAGCCGGTGGCCGAGCCAGTCCAGCGTGTGCATCGTAACGTCGAGGCTCATGGCGTCGACGTAATAGACCCGAAACACTTCACGATCCGTCTCACTCAGCTGTTCCAGACCCTTGGGGTCGCGCTGGCGCCCATAACGTGCCCTCAGGTAATCCACGGCCCGGCCGCGCGAATACAAGGACAGCCAAAGGGATAGTGGTGATCGGCCGTCGAATTTTGCAATATCTGAATCGTAGAGACGTTTCAACACGTCGACGTATACGGACCGAACCTCGTCCTCGTCTTCGGCAACCAGGTGCCGCCTCACCACGGAATAGACGAGGCCCGTGTAGGTTTTCAGAAACTTGTGCCACGCATCCAGTGATCCATCCACGATCGCGCGGACGACAGCGAGATCCTTCTCGTAACTTGCTACATTGCCGCGCGGCGATGGCTTCATGCCCCAATACGACCTTCCCGAATGATGCAGAGCGGGTTTTTCATACTCGCCGGCGCCCGCTGGTCGGATGAAGGCATACCCCGACCACTCTCTGCGAGCAGACTACGGCAGCAGAAGCGCGTTGGCCCGCCTCCTCTACCCAAGGGCGTCCGGCTTTCGAACATTCCCAGAACAATTGTACCACGAACACCCCTCGGGTAAAAGTGTTAACTTGTGTTGTGTCAATGGGTTTAGTTTGTTTTGTTCTCGTAATTCTTGCCTGTGTCCGTACGCCCGCCGTCACCCCGGCCGGTCGACGCCCTCTTGTGCGGCGAGTCCGTTCATGTGATATTCTGACGTATGCATGCGTTGCGTCCGCGGTTCCACCTCTACACACAATTGCTGCCCCTCGTCCTTCTTCTCATCGCGGCGTGCACTTCCGAGAATCCCCGAATCCGAGATGCCCAACAACACGCACCCGGCGTTCCCCGACCCTTGTTGCAGCACCTCACGGCGAGCGACGACAGCACGATGAACCGCTACGCTGAGAAAGTCGGTGTGCGCTTTCTTATTGATAGCGGCCGCAATCTGTTTCAGGGACTGATCGATGGTCCGCCACGTGGATACGAGCGGCGTGCCGCTGTCTTGATGCCGTTCTTACTGCGCTTGGGCGACGTTCTGCGGTCCGTATATGATCATGCCGGCCTCAAGAGACTCATGCTCGCCGTTGATTCGCTTTCCACGACGGAAGCGCTGACGTACCGTAGCTTGAATCTGGAAAAGAGAGCGCTGGATGCTGACACGACGCTGTCTGCAGACGACAGGCGAGGCAAGTACCTGCGGCTCGCCCACGACTTCAATACCCTGGGGTTCCCCAGTTCGGAGGCGAGTTCGCTCTGGGGCGTGGCGGTGTCATACCAGGGCGTCGGCGAGGACGACCGCTACGTGGATTTTGGCCGTAAGGCAATCCAGAAGTTTCGCGAGGCAGACAACCATACGATGACCTGCCAGGCGTTGGGCCAGATGGGCTCCCACTGGAGGAGCCTGGGTGAGATCGATTCGATGAAGGCTTACTACGACGCGGCGCTCGACATCGCGCATTGGCACCGCATGCCGCAGCAGGCCGCGCGGATCACCTCCTTTTACGCATCGTACGTTGCGTCACTCGGCAGAACGGCCCTGGCCCATCACATGTACCAGCAGGCGATCGACCTATGCCGTGATTATAAGGGAGGGTTCTACGAGCTGCGGTTTGTTGTGGCGCTGATGAGAATGCACGCAGAACTCGGCGTGTGGGAAGCGGTCGGCAACATGCGTGCACATGGCAAAGCGATCATGCGGCTTCAGAAACCGACCGCCCCGGAAGTGAGAAACGTTTGGACGCTGCGACTGCGCCGGCTCAACATGCGTTACCTCATGGCGGTGGGACGGTTCGACGAGGCGCGGCGTGAGTTCGACGAGATCAGGCAACCCATGAAAGAGGTGCAGCTGAGCGACTACATCGAGCTTCTGTGGCGCTTCGCGGACGGATTGTGCGAAGGCGGCTCACCGGGGGATGCATTGCCCATCATCGACGACGCGCTTGCTCTTTCCTCAGGCACAAACGACTCCCTTTTCATGCCACACCTGTATCTGACGCAAGCGACCGCACACTACAAGCTCCGGGATGCCGCGTCCGCATGGCGGTCGATCGCTGACTTCGAGGAGACGGCGCCGGATCGATCCGAACTGCGCCGCGAGTGGGCGCGGCGGGACGTGCTGCGCGTGCAGCTGGCGTTTGCCGAGCGCGATACAACCCGCGCGTCACGGGAGCTCGGTGATGCACTTGGGCAGCTGGAGCGATTCCTGGTATCGACGGACGCCAGTTTTCATGGGTACATGATACTGCGTGTGCGCGACGAGTTGCGCCACTTACTGCACGATATTGTCCGGGATGACGACGAACTGGGATACGGCGTCGAGTTCTACTGGCGGGGGCTGTATCGCCTCCTGGGGGCAGGCCCGCGTGGGGACGCTATCGGAGAACATATCCTGACATCGCCGGACCGTTCCGTGCCGGTTCTCTCTACGGCAAGGGAACACGCCCTTCGTGCACGAGCGGCCAACGCGGGGGCCGTTCACCTGGTCTACGCCATCCACCGCGACGAGGTGTGGCGGTGGACCTGCGGACCGGGCGGCATCACACGCGAGGCGCTGGCGATGCCGCCCGCGGACCTCGCCGCACTGGCCGGGGAGACATGGGAAATGCTCGCGAATGATCCGGGCGATGCGTCGTTACCGCCGGCCCCCGTGCTCGTTCGGAACCTGACCGAACTCGGCGCCATCCTGTTGCCGCCAGGCGTGTTGGCGAATACGAACAAGCGTTCCACGCTACGCATCTCGACCGAAGGTTTCCTGATGCGTTTCCCCTTCGAGACTCTCAACATCGGATCTTCGGGCACATATGTCCCGTTGCTGCAGGAGCACGACGTCGTGTACGTGCGGCATGTCAATCCGCCGAAAGCGGTTTCGGAAAAGCGAGAGGCACGCGGCGTCGCCATCGCGGACCCGACGCTCTCCTGCTCCCAGGCCGTGCGCCCGCTTCCGGCGAGCTCGGCGGAGGCCGCATCGGCCGCGAATCCAACAAGCGTCATTTGCGGAGACGGCGCCACCAGGGCGAGGGTCATGACGGCGATGAGCGAGGCCGAGGTCCTTTACCTGGCAACCCATATTTGTCACGCGCCCGACTCGCCGTACTCATGGCTGATTCCACTGGCCCCGAGCCCGGACGACGTCGGTCCCGACGCGAACTATCTCGATGTCCTTGATATCCGAAGCAGAGACATGAGTGATTGCCATCTCGCCGTGCTATCCGGCTGCTCGAGCGCGGCGCCGTTCATCGGCCAGGCGGGCGCCGCACCCACTCTCGTCGACGCCTTTCTCGATGCGGGAGTCGCAAATGTGGTTCAGACGTTCTGGGACATCCGAGACGACATGGCGAAGGCCTCCATGGCGCGCTTTCTCGCCGAGCCGGGATATGCCGCCCAGCCGGTCAAGGTACTGTGCGATACGCGACGGGCGATGATGGGCAGCAAAAACGAGGTGCGCCATCCGTTCTACTGGGCTGCCTATTCGATAAAGACCGCGGGAAGCAGTAAACCAAGCCAGAGACCGCTTGGACCCTCCGACTAACCGCGGGCACCCTGCCCGGACCACACGGCATCACGCACTCTGCGGACATTTCTCGCCAAAAGCAGTACGGGCGGGGGACGTTCGCGTCGTAATTTCCCGCCCGAGTCCGTTCGTATGGTACGTAGCCAGGCAGCTTTGAAGCGCGGGCCACGCGCAAGATCACTGCGTACCTTCACGAGGAGGAAACATGAAAGCAAACCACATCACTCGTGTCATTGCAGTCGGAGGAATCCTCTGTCTGCTTTTGGCCGCGTGCAACTCAGACGACATCACGAGTTCGAATGAGATCGCCGGCCCGAACGTAACGACATCGCCGCAGGATGACTTCTCCGGCCCGTCGTTGGCCGTTCAGTACGAATCTGACTATCTTGATCCGAACGAGGATATTGGAACGATGAATTGGGGCGTGTTGCCGCCGAATTCCCCGAACCACTTCAGCCTCATCGATGATCGTGTCGCGGTGGATGGGGGATCGGTTTATTCCACGCTCGGGGCTTTCGGAAGCGATCGCTACGGGTTCACCGATCTTCCCTTCGTACAAGGCGAGGTCGCGGTGACCGAGGTCAGAATAGGAACGCGTTTAAACGTCGAATTGCGCGGCAAGACGTCCACCACCTATATAGTAGAAGCCTATATAGATGGTGTTTCCGTAGGTTGGAGACAGTTCTACTTTTATGCGGATTTCGACGGCATCAGGGTGTATAAAATCCCCAATCTCGGCTTGTTGACGCGAGACGAGATCAGCACGTTGGAGGTTAAAATCACAGGCAATTTCTCCGGTGCTTGGGTTCAGGTACATGGACTGTGGGCGACGATAGAGTATACGGTAAATACCGGCGATCCGCACGTTGATCCCAACGATCCGACGACGCCCGGTCCTGAACGGTAAACGTCAAACCTCCGGGCGCCATCCTCTGGCTGTGCCAGGCCTCGGTGTAACGCCGGCATTTGGAACGCCTGTCCGGCGCGTCGCGCCGGACAGGCACGCGTCCGGCCGGATTTCGGGCGCTCGCCCACGGGATCCGGAACAGGCGCGCAAAAAACCGGGCCAAGCCACGTGCCCCTGCCACGCGGGGCCGGACGCGTAAGGATCGGGGACGACGTCGTCCCCCGCGCCTATTTCAACAACACCAGTTTCCTCGTCTGCGTGAGTCCGCCGGCCGCGAGCTTGTAGAAGTACACCCCCGAGGAGACGGCCTGGCCGGTGTCGTTCGTGCCGTCCCACGTTACCTCGAAGCCCCCTGCCCGTGGCGTTTGCACTTCGTTGACCAGGGTTCTCACCAGTTGTCCGGCCGCGTTGTAGACCGCCAGCGACACGTGGCCCGGGTCCTTGATCTCGTAGCCGATCGCCGTCGTGGGGTTGAACGGGTTCGGGTAATTGGGCTTCAAGACATTCGCATACTGCTGCGGCTCGAATCCGGTCGGGATGCCGGGCAGGTCAGCGAGGAACTGGATAATGTGCTCCAGGTGAACCACACGCGCCGGGACGCTGCCCGGGGGACCGAGGTCGCGAACATAGTGATAACTATATCCGGAGAGCACCACGCGCGCATTGCTGCCGGCCGAGTTCGGCGTCGTTTGGCTCAAGACGTAGGCCTTGCCCGTGGCCAGGTTCATGAACTCGGCGACGGAAAGTCCCGTCGCCTGCAGGAGGTCGAAGTCATTGATTCCCGGACAACCCCCGTAGGCCACGAGCTGGTCCGAGGCCCAGGTACCGATCGGACCCACCGCGTCGAGCGTCGGCGAGATCGGCTCGCCGGCATTCTTGTGGTTGCCCTTCGGAGCCGCCGGGTCCAGGTTGAAGTTCATGTAGGTCGACCGTGTATTCACGGCCGCCGCACCGGCGAGGACTGTTGCCCAGTCGAAGGCACCGTCGTCGGCGCTGTAGTAGAAGCCCGGGTTGTTCGTGTGCGCATCCAGAAACTGAAAGATCAGGGAAAAGTCCGGTGACTTATCCGTGCTACCGCCGCCGGTGACCGTGCCGCCGTCGTTGATGAGGTTCGAGGAAAGATTCCCCGAGTTCCATATGAGGATTCTGTACGGCCCCATGATCTGCGTCGCCACGCTCCGCACGCGGGCACCGAGACTGTTCGAGACACCGGAGGACGGGCCGAGGACGTCGTAACGGTCGATCCTGTCGCCGATTTGCAGCCAGTCGAAGGCCGTGTCGAAGAAGAGCTGTGCCGGACCGCCGCGGTCATCGGTGTCGTCCACGTAGAGGATATCACCGCCGCGGACGAAGCCGCCGGCGGGGAGGATCGTGAACTCCATCGGCGATGCCGCCGCCTCGTTGATGTCCTGCGTGACATGGTTCTCGCCCTGGCCGCCGAGGGTGCGGTGGAAATACGTGTTGTTATTGAGGCCGTCGTTCGCCCAAAAGAAATAACAGATGGTGTCCCCGGGTGTGAAGAGGTTGTCATTGAGGTCGATCGCAAAGCGGTCGGCCAGCGGCGCGCCGCCGTTGGTGACCACGGTGTCCATACGGAAGGCGTACCACTGCACGCCGTCGATCACCGGGCCGGCGACGAGCGGGTAGCGCTTGCCGCCCGCGGCCGTGAGGTTCGCGCGGGTCTCCGGGGCCTCGATATCGGCCCCGGTCTTGCCGGCCTGGCCCTGCGGCCACACGGCGACGTAGGCGTAAGCCGCCGGACCTTCACCGGTGAACGGGTCGAGGCCGACGTCGGTGATGTCCATCGTCACCGAATCGCCCGGGAGGATCGTGGGACTCGCAGCGAGGGCGATATCGTTTGCGGCGTCCGCTCGCGCCGTACCGGTCAGGGTGCCGTCCGAGGCGAAGTTGTCCTGGAAAAGATCGATGTGACGGACCACGAACTGAGGGCCGATCGTGTTAATACGCTTCAGGTGAACCTCATCGATCAACGGCGCGTGGCTGTGACATGAGGCGGTGCCGAAGATGTTGCACCACACGCCGCACATATCGCGCGCGCCGATCGCGATCTGAAGCTGGGGCGAGTTGGGATTCACATGCACACCCACGTCGAAGGAGGTCCTGACCCAGTCCTTCTGGCCTCCGAAGAACACGAAGCCGTTGGTGTTCCAGCTCTGGGGACAACCGCTGGTATCGATGTCCGTCACGCTCCACACATAGAACTGGAGGTTGTCGAGCGGGAGATCGCGGTAGGTCAGGAACTCGAGCCGGTAGTCGTTTCCCGCACCGATGTTGTCGAGTGGCGGGGACCAGATTTCATTGGTCAGGTAGAGGGCGTCCGGAGTGCCGAACGGCATGACCCCGACATCCGGTCGCGGGTCGGGCGCGTGGCAATTGTAATTGGCGATCGTGGGGTCGGTGAACCAGCCCCAGAAAAAAGAGACATTCGAAAGGCACGGATCCTCCTGGAGTACCGTGGAGCCGCTGTAGAGCGAACCGAAGTCCCCGTATGCAGGTGCGGGCGAGGCCGTCCATATGCCGGCGGTCTGGTCCCCCTCGGCGGCCCCCTCGAAATCCTCAAAATTGGTGCTCGCCTGCACACCCGCCGCCCACGTGGTGACGGTGATGCTATCGAGCAGCACGCCGCCATCGGTCGGCCACAGCCCGTCCTCGTCCGACCACGCGCCGTCGGAAACGAAACGATAACGGATGTCGATCGTGTTCAAACCGCCGAAGCTAAAACTCTCGGACAGCGTAGTCGGGCCCCGGTCGTAGAAGTCCGGAACCCCGGTGTCGTTGCCGACCGGCAGCCGGGTCCAGGTCAGGCCCCCGTCACCCGAGTACTCGACGGAGGTCCCGTCGTAACCGGACTCGGAGTCCCAGAAAATCTTGTAACTAATACGCGCGCTGTCACCGGGCAGTGTCGTGCTCTGCAGGACCTGGTCCCAGCTGTTTCCGTAACCGGGGAGCGATGCATACCCACAGAACGGGACCGCGGAGCTGATGTCCTGGCCACACCACATCGACACGTTGCCTTCGAGCGGCAGCAGGTTGCCGAAGGTGCCGCCGGTCAACTCACCGCTGCCCGAGGCGGCGTGCCAGAAGATCGGCTGCCCGGTCAAATCGACCGTCGTCCATCCCTGCAGGTTGCCGGCACCGGCGACGTCAAAGCTGAACCACCCGAGGTTGAACGTATCGGCCGCCGCGGCGGACAACGTTGGGGCCGCGCCGAAACCGTCGGGCGCCGGGGCCGGCTGCGCCAGTTCCTTAATGTAATACTTCTGTCCGGGCGCCTTCCGGG
>JBHHVD010000072.1:0-16513 GCA_046754105.1 Candidatus Krumholzibacteriia bacterium | reverse complement strand
GCACCTGCGCGGCCCAGGTTTCTACGACGCTCGCCTTCGGCAGGCGGTAGAAGGTGTTGTTGATTTCCACGGCGGGGAGCTGGGTGGCGTAGTGGCGAAGCATCTCGTCCGCCGGCAGCTTCTGCGGGTAAAAACTCCCTTTCCATTCCTTATAACTGTAGCCGCTCGTGCCGGCATAGAGTGTCATCGCAGTCTCCCGGGTTTTTGCTGCCGGGAGTATACCATGGCGGCCGCTGGGGGCTGGCAGCGCGGCCGGGTACCTGGTAGGATGATGCGGATGCCTCATGAGACACACCAGTACAGGAGTCGCGCGGCACGTTCGGGCTGGGGAGAGCTACCGCCGCATTTACGCCACCGTACGGCGCATCCCCCGCGGCCGTGTGGCGACCTACGGGCAGGTGGCCGCACTCTCCGGGCTCGCTGGGCACGCGCGCCAGGTCGGCTACGCGCTGCACGCCCTGCCGGGACGAAGCGGCGTCCCCTGGCACCGGGTCATCAACGCGCGCGGCGGGATCAGTCCGCGTTCCGCCTCGGACCACGACGAGCTGCAGCGGATCCTGCTCGAGGCCGAGGGCGTGGTGTTCGAGGCGGGAGGGCGAGTGCCGCTCGAACGCTACCGCTGGGAGCCGAAACGTGCTAAAATAAAACATGGCTAGGACTTCCCAGGTTACCAAGGTCGGCAAGCGCCGGATCGAGCTGTCCAATCTCAAGAAAGTGCTCTTTCCCGGCGATGGCGTGGTCAAGGCCGAGCTCATCGAGTATTACCTCACCGTCGCGCCGACGATCCTCGCCCACGTCAAGGGGCGCCCCCTGACTCTGGTCCGCTACCCGGACGGCATAACGGGAGAGACGTTTTACCAGAAGCGGCGCCCGCAGTGGGCGCCGGAGTGGATCGACTACGTCTCGCTCGGCGATGAGAAGAAGATCGACTACATGTTGTTGACCGAGGCGGCCTCTCTCGTGTGGCTGGCCAACCTGGCCTGCATCGAGCTGCACCAGACCCACTACCGCAAGCCCAACTACGACTGCCCCGATTACATCGTTTTCGATCTCGACCCTCCGGAGGATTTCGGGTTCAGGGGGGTGGCGGCGCTGGCGCACCAACTGCGCACGCACATCGAGGGGTTCGGGTATCACCCGTTCGTCAAGACCACCGGTCGCAAGGGCCTCCACGTCGTGATCCCGATCGAGCCCCGGTACGATTTCAAACCCGTTTTCGAGGCGGCGCAGGTCATCGCCAGGGGATTCGTAGCCGAAACCGGCGACCGCACGACGCTGCACATCAAGAAGGACGCGCGCAAGGGGCGGGTACTGGTGGACATTTATCGCAACCGGCGGTTTCAGACCATCGTCGCGCCGTACAGCGTGCGCGGACTGCCCGGTGCGCCCGTGTCCGCGCCGCTGTCGTGGGACGCCCTCGATTCCGTGGACGACCCGGCCGATCTCAACATCCGTTCCGTCCCCGGGGCGGTGATCTCAGTCGGAGATCCGTGGGAGGCGATCGGCGCTTACGCCGCCGAGCTGCACACGCAGCGCAAACCAAAACGAAAAGTAGCCCGCAAAACCACCCGCTCCGAGCGTTACAAGACGCCCGATGCGCTCGCACGGTACGCGGATAAGCGAAGCTTTCCCAAAACCCCGGAACCGGCCCCCGCCAACGCCGCCGGCTCCGGCCGCGCCTTCGTCGTACACCGTCACCATGCCTCGCGCCTCCACTACGACCTGCGCCTCGAGCACGAGGGAGTGCTGCGCTCGTGGGCGGTGCCGAAAGGGCTGCCGCCGCGCCCCGGCATCAAGCGGCTCGCTGTCAACGTCGAGGACCACCCGCTCGAGTACCTGGCCTTCGAAGGCAAGATCCCGAAGGGGGAATACGGCGGCGGTCACATGTGGGTCTTCGCGCAGGGGCGCTACGAGATTACCAAGGAAAAGAAGGACGGATTCTATTTTCGTTTGCAGAGCCCCGAGGTGAACGCCGAATACCGAATGCACCGGACCCGCGGCAAGGACTGGTTGCTCGAGCGCGTGGACACGCCGCAGGTCGACTGGCTCTCAGACCTCGTCGAGCCCATGCTGGCCACGCTCACCCGCGAAACCCCCGACTCCGATCAGTACCTCTACGAGGTCAAGTGGGACGGTATCCGCGCGCTCGTCTCGCTCGACGACGGCGCACTGACCATCCGCAGCCGCAGGCAGCGGGACATCACCCACCTCTTTCCCGAACTCGCGGTCTCCGACGGGGCGTTCCACGCCAACACGGCACTGTTCGACACCGAAATCGTATGTCTCGAGGGTGAAGGACATCCCAGTTTCTCAAAGGTCATAAAGCGTATCCAGCAGCGCAGCGACGGGGCCATCCACCGCGCCAGCACCCGCAGCCCGGCCGTGTGCTACGTCTTCGATTGCCTATACCTCGACGGGCGTCCCATCGTGGCCGAGCCGCTCGTCCGGCGCCGTGAGTGGATGGCGGATGCCGTGCGCAAAGGGACGCCATACCGTGTGAGCGAAGCGGTGGCGGAAGGACCGCAGCTCTTCCGGGCAGCGGCGGAGATGGGCCTCGAAGGCATCATGGCGAAGGAGCGCCTGAGCACGTACGCAGCGGGCCGGCGCTCGCGGCAATGGCTCAAAGTCAAGTCGCGCCAGACAACCGATTGCATCATAATCGGTTATACCATGGGAAGGGGAACGCGTGGCGACACCTTCGGCGCGCTCCATATTGCCGAACGGCGCGGAGACGTATTAGAATATGTAGGTAAGGTGGGAACGGGATTCGACGATCGCTCTCTCAAAAACATCTTGACGGCGCTCGAGAAGGTCAAACAAGCTCGGAGACCGGTCGAAGAAAAACCCCCCGACGACGCGCAGACCGTTTGGCTGGAGCCCAAATTGCTGTGCGAAGTGCAATACGCGTCGCGAACGCGTAACGGGACGCTGAGAGAACCGGTGTTCGTGCGACTGCGCCCCGATCTGGTGTGAGAGTTGTCTTCGTCCCATTGACCGTGCTTGGAGCCTGACATGAAACCACTTAGATCCATCTGGAAGGGCCATATTCGTTTTTCGCTGGTCACCATTCCCATCCGCATCTACAACGCCGTGGATACGGCCCAGACCGTCCGCTTCAACCAGCTGCACAGGGACTGCAGCGGTCGCGTCGGGTACGACAAGAAATGCCGCAAGTGCGACAAGACGGTATCGGCGGAACAAATCGTCAAGGGGTTCCAGTACGAGCCGGACCAGTACGTCGTATTCGAGAAGGACGACGTGGAAAGGGTAAAGCTCAAGAGCACGAAGGTGATCGAGATCGAGGGCTTCGTCGACGCCGGAGAGATTCATCCGACCCTCTTCGAGTCGCCGTATTTCGCGGGACCGGACGGCGAGGTGGCGGCGAAGACCTACGCGCTGCTCGGCGCGGCGCTTCGCGACAGCGGCAGGGTCGGAATCGGCAAGGTCGTGCTGCGTGACCGTGAAGACGTCGTGCTCGTAGCACCACACGAGGGCGGGATCTTGCTACACCGGATCCGGTACCCCGAGGAAATACGCCGTATGAAGGACGTTCCGCTGGTGAGTGATAGCGGCGCGGACAAGGAAGAATTAAAACTCGCCAGGAGTCTCGTGGACAAAATGGCGACCACGCTCGGCAAGATCGAGATGAAAGACCGTTACCACGGGGCGCTACGCGAAATGATCGACGCCAAGGTCAAGGGCAAGGAAATCGTCACCGTCGAAGAAGAGGAAAAACCGGTTGTGGATATCATGACGGCCCTCAAGCAGAGCATCGAGCAGGCGAAGAAACAGAAGAAGCCGATGGTCAAAGCGATCGGCAAGAAGAAAACGGTGAAGAAGACCGCGAAGAAGGCGGTTCGCAAGAACGCGGCGAGGGCAAAGGCGAAGAAACGCCGGAGCGCCTAGCCGGAACGGCACGAAATGGTGAGGCCCGGAAAGAAGACAGATAATGTGATCCGTTTCCCCTCGGACGGCGTGCGCAGGTTCGGTTTCGAGCGTGTCAAGAAAAGGCGGGCAACCGGCACACGAATGGAGCAGCAGGGGCAGATGAGCCTGTTCTCCCGTCCGGGAGCGGGTATCGTCGTGCCGCTGCCGACGGGCATGAGCGCTTTCGACGAAGCGCTGATGCTGGACGAACGTGGGGATCGCCGGGCGGCCGAGGCATACCGCAAGGCGATCGAGGATGGTGACTGCACGGCGGACGCGTACTGCAACCTCGGTGTGATGCTCACGAGCGGCCGCCGTGGGGCCGAGGCCTTTGATTGTTTCAAGAACGCGCTCAAACACGATCCTCGCCACTTCGAGTCACACTACAACGTCGGCAACCTCTATTTCGAGAACGGCGAGCTTCGGCCCGCACGCCTGCACTATGAGATTGCAGCCGGAATCGATCCCGACTTCCCCGGTGTTTTTTTCAATCTTGGCATCGTAAGCGCGATGAGCGAAGAGTTTCGGGCGGCGCTCGACGCGCTTACCCGTTACAAAGAGCTCGCAACCGCGGACGAGGGTCACAAAGCCGACGAGCTCGTGGCCGGTCTCCGGCGCTCGATCGACGGGCAATCCTGAAACCCGAATGTTCAAGAAGGAGCATTTCCTCTACCTCTTCTACCTCGCGCTGTCGGTCGCCCTCTATTCACCCTCCTTTGACAATTCGCTTCGCGGCGACGACCTGGTCTTTGTCGAGCACGTAACCTCCCACCCTCTGCTGACCGCCGTGTTCGTGCCGAGCGAGCGGTTCGCGTTCTACCGGCCTGGCGCGATCGCGCTTTTCTACGCGGAGCACCGGATGTTCGGATCGAACGGAGGGCGTTATCTGCTGTTCAACTATCTGCTGCACGTGTTGGTTTCCGTGCTCGCCGTGGGTGTGTTGATCGGTTTCGGGTTCGCGAGGCCGACGGCGCTCCTGGCCGGCGGTCTTTTCCTCATCGGGTTGGGGCACTACGGCAAACAGGTGATGTGGGCTAGCACCAGCGGGCCACTCATGTCGGTCCTGCTGTCGTTGCTCGCCCTCGCCCTCGCCGTGCGCTGGATGGATCGCGGGGCGGAAGCGGCCGCATCCCGGCGCGGCAACGGGCGGTTGGCCGTGATTGTGGCGGTGACGGCGGCGGCGGCGGCCTTTCACGAGGCCGGCCTGGTGACGCCGTTTCTGCTGCTGGTGGCGGTGCGGCTCGGGGGCTATCGTTCCGCGGGGCGAAGGGCCGCGTTGTGGATCCTGAGCCCGGTCGTCGTGTGGGGCGGGGTCGTGGCGATGGCGGCGGGCCATTTCGCGGCCTACCGGAGCGTGGGCGCGGCCCTGCTCGACGTGCCCCAGTACCTGCTGCGGTATTTGGGCTTCGCCGTGTTTCCGCTCCAGGGGAGCCAGACCGGGTCTGCACTTCCGGACGCGCTGCAAGTCGTGGGCCGGGTCGCGGGGTACCTGCAGTTGTTCTTCGGTTCCGTCGTCCTGGTCCTGGTGGCCGCCGTGCTGGTGTGGGGCGGCCGGTGCCTGCGCATCCTCTCCGCGTGGGTTGTGCTGGCGACCCTCCCGTTTTGCTTCATCGCCTTGCCGAAGCACTGGCTGGAGCTGCGCTACGTGTACTACGCCTCGATCCCCGTGTGCGGGCTGATCGCGGCCGGTATGCACGCTTCGTGGGACGGCAGGCGCCGCGGGTGGCGGGTGGTGGTAGTGGTAGTGGCCGCCGTCTTGACGGTGTCGACGTCATACCTCGTTCGCCGTCTCGAGCAAAAGTACGACAGGATGTCACACGACTCACGGTTTGCGAACGACCAGGACCGAGTTCTTGCCCCCGTACCCGTCGGGCTCGTCGTAGGCGGAGTGGGGATCGAGCACCTGCTCATCGTTGTTGACCAGAAAGCGGTACGAGTAGCGCCCCGGCGAAAGGTGAAGGCTGATCTCCCAGTTGCCGTTACCCGCGCGGCGCATACCGGAGTTGACCGGTGACCAGCCGTTGAAGCTGCCAATGACGGCGACGGAATTCGCGCCGAGGTCCCGGTAGGTCAGCGTCACGACTTGCTGGCTCTCGGTCGTGTTTGCCGTGCCGCGGTCGTGCAGCTCCTGGTAACCATCCACAAGTTCCCACAGGTTGTTGCTGAATTCATCGGAGGTGAGATCTTCCTCTTCGCCGAGTTGGAAGAACAGCTTGTTCGATCCGGTGGCGTGGAACTTTACGAGAATGTTGTTCATTCCTTCCCGCAGGTCGATCGAAACGCGCTGAACGTTCACGTCAGGTTCAGGAAACGCGGCTACTTCGGCACCGTTCACGAAGAGTGCGGCGGGGGCGCCGGTCTGGAACGCGATGACGGTTCGCTTGGCGGCGGCCGCCGCGATAACGGTGTACAAGAAGTTCATCGAGCCGTCGGGAACGAGACCCGTCAGGTCGATCTCGCCGTTTTGCGCGTACGCCGAGTGGGGCAGGGCGGCCCAGGAGACGGGGCCCCGGGGCCCCCGGTAACTCTCCCGCAGGTTCACGTTCTGCTCGGGCGGGTAGGTGGTTCGAAGCGCGTCGCCGCCCGCCGGCAGCGGCCCGAGGAATATCCACTGGTAGTGTTTGAACATGTTGGCGGCGAGCGTTCCCCGGTCCTCGCCGTTGGCAAACAGTTTCAGCAAAAAGGGGAACGCGCCCGGCCGGCACGGGGTCGGTACCAGCACGTTCATTTTCACGACCGCGGCGTCGCGGTCCTCCGGCATCATCAACCGCAGGGAGCTTCCCTCCTTGAGACGCAGACCTGCGGGACTGTACCACTCTGCGTTGATGACCAGTCGGCGCTGCACGTGTTTCGACAGGTTGAGTTCGAGCGGTACCTGTCCTCCTTTGAGAATGGTCCCCTGGGGAAATGACACCGAGTACGTGACGGGCGCGGTCACGTAGACGCCGCGCGTGAAGTGATAACGCAGCCGCGGTCCTCCTGTGAACTGGACTTCCACCGTCAGCCGGATGGGGACGACGGTGGCCACGCTCTGCGCGGGTAACGGGACGTGAAACCAGTATTCGCTCACCGCCGCCCCGCCGGCCAGTGTCACCGGCGAATCAACGAGGGGCTCGGTCGTCTGCGCGTGGGTGACGGTGATCGATTTGACGCCGATATCCTGTGCACGCGCCGAGAGGCCGAACTTGATGCTGACGTTACCTGAGGGCGTAGCTGTTTCGTTCATGAGTGTCGCCGTGATTTCGAATCCACGCTCCGCCGACCTCGCCCTGGACATCCTCATCTCCACGTCGGCCAGAGTCGCCACCACGTCGTCGAGAAGATCGGAAAATGCCGCGTAGAGGTCAAAGCCGGGGACGCGCTCGTGGTGAGGGGGCGTGAACAGCGTCCTCGTGCGCCATTTCGCGCGCATCGCCGAGATGGCCCAGTACACCTGACGCATCGCCGCCTCGACCGTCGCCCCGTCGCCCGGATCCGGAGCGCCGTCTCGCACGAGAAAATCCCGAATGACGGCTATGCCCTCGTGCAGTTGGGCCTTCCGTTTGGCGTCGAGTACGCCGTCGATCCCGGCCAGCGACTCGAGCAGGGCCAATTCCGAGTGACGCGGGAACAGCGTGGCGTGTCCGCCACCCGCGATGATACACGCGAGGTAGTCGGCGTAATCCTCCTCGGCCGGGGCCGCGTAGGCGCCGCCTCCGTTGGAGCCGATGTACCGGCGCATCCCGTCGGCGAAGCGTTGCGCGTCGTCCGCGTGGCCGTTCCAGTCCAGCGCTCCCAACATCAGGACGGAACGCATCAAGTG
The DNA here is from genome assembly GCA_046754105.1 of Candidatus Krumholzibacteriia bacterium. Taxonomy (GTDB): domain Bacteria; phylum Krumholzibacteriota; class Krumholzibacteriia; order WVZY01; family WVZY01; genus JAZGDW01. Next base: position 8,784 of record JBHHVD010000072.1, on the reverse strand, counting down.
GTCGACACCGCGCGCACCGACGTCGGCGTCCCACTGCAAGTAGCGCAAGGGCGAGTCCACCTCCGGCTCCGGTTTCTTGAGCACGTAATTGAGGATGACCGATCCGGCCAGGTTGTCGCCGAGTTGCCGGTTGAAGTACACGGGCAGCACCGACAACGCCGAATACAAGCTTTCTTTCCGTTGCAGGTCGTTGCTCACCGGCAGAAAGAACCGGGATCGTGGATCGTAGGTTTGGTTTATGAGCTGAGTGCTGACCGTTCGCATCCCCTGGTACCAGTACAATGCGTCCACCGGCGTGCCCAGTTCGACGGCAGCGCGCGAGAGTGCCAGCATGTCGAGCGCATAAACGGCGTTGAACCCCACGCCCTCCAGTTCGCCCTCGCGCGGGTGGTCGTTGCCCCATGTGCTTCTTTCGAGCAGGAAGTCCCCGTCCGCGTCGTACCGCGACAGCAAGTACGTGGCGTAACGCGTCGAGACGTCGAAGACCTGGCGCAGGAACGCGGCGTCGCGATCGACCCGATAGACGTGCAGACCGACCGACGCAATCAGCGGGTACTTAAAAAAGAGATCGTTCTCGCTATAGAAGGCGATGTTGCCATCGGCGTCCTGGGTGGCGAGAAGATCTTCGAGGGCGGCCTTCATGCGGGCGAGCTCGCGGGCACACCCCCCGGGCCCCGAGCCACCGGCGCGGCCGGCCCCCGGTACCGCCGATAAAAGCACCAGCAGCGCCGCCCCGCCGGCGAGGAATCGCGCGGCGGAAGAGCAGCGCCGTAAGCTACTTGAAATTAGTGAGTTGTAAGGGTGTCCCATCGGTCATCGACTCCGTGTGCGCGCGCCCGGATTCTTGCAACAACTCGCACGAACAAAGGATGCAAATCTGGTTCCGATACCGTGTTTCCGCCCAGACTTTTTTGTTGACGAAACGACCCGCCTCGGGTACCCTGAGCCCGAGCAAGTCATTGATTTATAATTCGTTAAAACATTCGAGTGGAGGGATGGGTGAAAACCCCGCGCGTCGCGATCATCGAGGCGAAGCGGACGCCGATCGGCAAGTTCCTGGGCGCGTTCCGTCTTCTATCGGCGGTGGACCTCGGGGTCTCGATCGTGACCGGGCTCCTGGAGCGGGCGGGAGCCGCTGCCGGCGACGTCGACCAGCTCATATTCGGTAACGCCCGTCAGGCGGGCGGCGGCCCCAATCCGGCGCGGCAGATCGCGTACCGGGCGGGCATTCCGCAAGAAGTCCCCGCTTACACCGTGAACATGGCATGCGCGAGTGGTCTCAAAGCGATCGCGCTGGCCTGCGACGCGATCTCGGCCGGGCGCGCATCCTGCGTGGTTGCCGGGGGCACGGAGAACATGACGCGGGTGCCGTTTCTTCTCGACGGGGCACGGTTCGGTTACCGCCTGGGTCACGCGCAGCTCATTGACGGCATGTACCGGGACGGGTTCATGGACCCGCTTTCCGAGTTGCTGATGGGGGAGACGGCGGAGGTGCTGGCCGAAGAGTACGGGATCGGCCGGGAGGAGCAGGACCGCTACGCGATCTCGAGTCAGCGCCGTGTGGAAGGAGCGCGGAAAGACGGTTTGTTCGCAGAGGAGATCCTGCCCGTCACCGCCACCGATGGCCGAGGCAGCACCGTTGAAGTGTGCGAAGACGAACACCCTCGCAGCGGCGTAACGATGGAAGGACTGGCCAAACTCGCGCCGGTGTTCAGCAAGGACGGAACGGTGACGGCGGGGAACGCGAGTGGCATTACGGACGCGGCCGCGGCGCTACTCCTCGTCTCGGAAGAAGAGGTGGCGCGCCTTGGCAAGAAGCCGCTCGGTTTTGTGCGCGATCATACGATGGTCGGCGTCGATCCCCGGCGCATGGGCATCGGACCGGTTCCGGCGACGCGTGAGATCCTGCAGCGAAACGACCTCACGCTGGACGACGTCGGGCTGGTCGAGTTGAACGAGGCCTTTGCCGTGCAAGTGCTGGCCTGTCTGCGGGATCTGGAGCTGGACCACGAGCGGGTGAACGTTCGGGGTGGTGCGATAAGTCTGGGTCACCCGATCGGCGCGACCGGCGCGCGGATCGTCGTGACGCTTCTTCACGAGATGAACCGCCGGGAAGCGCAGACCGGGTTGGCGACGCTATGCGTAAGCGGCGGCCTCGGAATGTCACTCCTCATTGACAAGAACTAGGCTCTGCGCCCCCACGGTCCGGTGCGGGCCGGGTTGGCGACGGCCCCGACCGGCTGGTGCCTGGGCGGGGCGATCGTTGGAACCGCGATGCGCGGACGCCACAAGGGGCGGCCGCCCGAAAACAGGGAAATCCAAAGGAGGGAACATCAAAATGAAAACCATAGGCGTTGTGGGTTGCGGGCTGATGGGCTCCGGTATCGCGCAGGTCGCCGCCCAGTCCGGGTACAAAACCGTGGTGGTCGAGGTGAACGACGCCGTCCTCAAGAAGGGCCTCGACCGCATCAGCAAGACCATCGACAAGGGCATTGCCAAGGGCAAGATCACCGAGGAGCAGGCGGCCCAGACCCGGGATAACCTTCAGGGCAGCGCGAAACTGGAGGACCTCAAGGACTGCGACCTCGTGATCGAGGCGGTCATCGAGAACGTAGAAGAGAAAAAGAAGATATTCAGCAAGCTGGACGAGATCACGGGGCCGGACACGTTGCTCGCCACCAACACGTCGTCCGTGTGCGTGATCGAGCTGGCGGCCGCAACGAAGCGGCCGGACAAGGTCCTCGGCCTGCACTTTTTCAACCCCGTGCCGGTCATGAAACTCGTCGAGGTGGTCAAGACCATCGCCACGTCGGACTCGGCCGTCGCCCAGGCGCGCGAGTTCGTGTCGTCGCTTCGCAAAGAGCCGATTACCTGTCCCGACACGACGGCCTTCGTCGTCAACAAGCTGCTGGTTCCGTACCTGCTCGAGGCGGTGCGTATGTTCGAAGAAGGCCGGGTCAGCCGCGAGGACATCGACAAGGCTATGCAGCTCGGTTGCGGCTACCCGATGGGCCCGTTGACCCTGCTGGATTTCGTGGGCATCGACACGACGTATTATATCGCCAATATCATGTTCGACGAATTCAAGGATCCGCGTTTCGCCGCTCCGCCGCTGATGAAGCGCATGGTGCTGGCCGGACACTGGGGTAAGAAAGCCGGCAAGGGGTTCTACGACTACACGAAGTAGGCGCTCGACGGTGACCGTTGGCCCGACACGGGTGATAGCGAACGGGTTTTCCCCAAGCACGGGTGGGTTCGGCGGTTGTCGAGGGTCGCGGGGTTGCCCATCGCGGGTGGCAGCGAACGGGCGCCCGCCCGCGCGCGGCGTACGAGCACGGGCGGGCTGTTCGCTGACAGGACCCGCGATGGGACGGCTCCCAGGAGTCTTATCGATCAAGGAGGACGGAAGTGGCACTGGAACATATTCTCTTGGAAAAGAAGGACCGGGTTGCGTATGCGACGCTCAACCGGCCCGACGTATTGAACGCGCTCAACGGCCAGCTCATGTCGGATCTCGATGCGGTCATCGCCGACGTCGCCGCGGACCCGGCGGTGGGCGTGTTGGTCCTCACCGGTTCGGGGGACAAGGCGTTCGTCGCGGGGGCGGATATATCCGAGCTGGCCCGGCAGGATCCCATGAGCGGCACCGTAACCGCGCGCCGGGGGCAGGGGATTCTCCGGCGCCTCGAGACGCTGGGCAAACCGTCGATCGCGGCGGTGAACGGGTTTGCACTGGGCGGCGGCTGCGAGCTGTCGATGGCATGTACGATTCGCATCGCTTCGGACAAGGCGAAGTTCGGTCAGCCGGAGGTTAACCTGGGGATCATCCCGGGGTACGCGGGTACGCAGCGGCTGGCGCGCATCGTGGGCAAGGGTATGGCGCTGGACCTGGTGCTCACGGGACGCATCATCGACGCGGCGGAGGCGCTGCGTATCGGGCTCGTCTCCCAGGTCGTCGCGCACGGGGAATTGATGGACGCGGCAAAGGCCACGGCGGACACCCTGCTCGCAAAGGGACCGCTGGCGCTTGCCGCGGCGATGGAGGTCATCGACCGCGGGTTCGATCTGGATTTCGACGACGCCTGCATTCTCGAAGCGACCACCTTCGGAGTGCTGTGCGCAAGCTCGGATATGAAAGAAGGCCTCGGGGCGTTTATGGAAAAACGCAAGCCCGATTTCAGGGGAAAGTAACATGAAACGGTACGATGGATTCGATTATATGCTCGTCGACAGCCAGCTGAGCGACGACGAACGGCTCGTGCGGGACACGGTGAGGAGTTTCATCGAAGAGCAAGTGCTGCCCGTCATCACCGAGCACTACGAGAGCGGCACCTTTCCAGCGGAGTTGATCAAGCCACTCGCAAAGCTCGGGGTTTTCGGGGCGACGATTCAGGGCTACGAATGCGCGGGCCTGAACAACGTCGCCTACGGGCTCATGATGCAGGAACTCGAACGCGGCGACTCAGGCTTTCGCAGTTTTGCATCGGTGCAGTCGGCGCTCGTCATGTATCCCATTCACGAGTTCGGGAGCAAGGAGCACAAGGACCACTGGCTGCCGCGCCTGGCCAGGGCGGACTCGATCGGCTGTTTCGGGTTGACCGAGCCCGATTTCGGCAGCAATCCGGGCGGCATGATCACGACCGCCGTCGAAGACGGTGGCGACTACGTCATAAACGGGGCCAAGATGTGGATCACCAACGGCAGCCTCGCTGACGTCTCCGTTGTATGGGCCAAACTCGACGGCGAGATCCGGGGCTTCATCGTCGAGAAGGACCGCGGCGGGTTCGAGGCAAGAGAAGTTCCGTACAAGCTCTCGCTACGCGCGAGCGATACGAGCGAGTTGATTTTCAGCGATTGCCGCATACCGAAAGCCAACTTGCTGCCGAAGTCGAAAGGGCTCAAGAGCCCGCTAATGTGTCTCAGCCAGGCTCGCTACGGTATCGCGTGGGGTGCGGTGGGCGCGGCGATGGCGTGCTGTCACGAAGCTCTGGAGTACGCGAGGGAGCGCATCCAGTTCGACAAGCCGATTGCCGCCTACCAGCTGACGCAGCGAAAGCTTGCCGACGTCGCGACCGAGATATCTCTCGCACAGCTTCTGGCGCTGCAACTCGGCCGGCTCAAGGACAAGGGGCTGGCTGATTTCCAGCACATATCCATGGCCAAGCGCAACAACGTGCGCAAAGCGCTCGAAATCGCGCGCGAGACGCGCACCATCCTGGGAGCCAATGGCATCAGCGGTGAGTACCAAAGCATGCGGCACATGTGCAATCTCGAATCGGTCGATACCTACGAGGGAACCTACGATATTCACACGTTGATCATCGGACACGCGCTGACGGGAGTGGCGGCCTACACGTAAAGGGAGACGACATGAGCAAACGATTTGTGATACTCGGCGGCGCACGCACGCCGATGGCGGAGTGGGTAGGCGGTAAGACGGGAACCGGAGAGCGCGGCGGAAAGTTCAACCGCGTATCCGCCATCGGGCTCGGCGCGGTGGCGGCACGTGCGGCGATGGAGAAGACCGGTGTAGCGCCCGGGAAGATCGATCACGTCGTCATGGGCAACGCGTTGCAGACCAGCGGCGACGCCATTTACGGCGCACGGCACGTCGGTCTCAAGGCCGGTGTGCCCAAGGAAGTCCCCGCCTTGACCGTCAACCGCCTGTGCGGTTCGGGCATCCAGGCCGCGGTCGAAGGCGCGCACCTGATCGGTGACGGTGCCTCGTACACGCTGTGCGGCGGCATGGAAAACATGAGCCAGGCTCCCTTTGTGATTCGCGAGGGCCGTACCGGCATCCGGCTCGGACACGCCCGGCTCGAGGATTCGCTCTTCGAGGCGCTGAAGGACTCGTACTGCGATCTGCTCATGGCGCAGACGGCGGAGAAGCTGGCGCGCGATCGGGGCATCCCCCGCGAGGATCAGGACGAGTTCGCGCTTCGCAGCAACCAGCTCGGCGCGAAGGCCATCGCCAGCGGACGTTTCAAAGAGGAGATCGCCCCGGTGGAGATCAAGGACCGGAGGGCGGGAACGATCTCGATCGACACCGACGATCACCTCTACGAGGGTGCGACGATGGAGGGGCTCGGAAAGCTCAAGCCGGCCTTCGGCAAGGACGGGTTTGTGACCGCCGGCAACGCCAGCGGCATGGTGGACGGTGCCGCCTGCGTCGTCGTTGCGGACGGGGACGTGGCGGAGCGCGACGGCCACAAGCCGCTCGCCGAGATCGCCGGGTGGCACACGGTGGGCGTCGACCCGGAGATCATGGGTATCGGCCCCGTGGGCGCGATCCGCGGGCTCCTGGAGAAAACGGGCAAGGCTCTCGAAGAGATCGACCTCTTCGAGATCAACGAGGCGTTCTCGGCACAGTACCTGGCCGTGGAGAAGGAGCTGGGGCTGGACCGGGACAAGGTCAACGTCAACGGCGGCGCCATCGCGCTCGGCCACCCGCTGGGGGCCACGGGCGCTCGGCTGCTGCTGACGTTGTCTTTGGAGCTCAACCGGACGGGCAAACGTTACGGCATCGCCAGCGCGTGTATCGGCGGCGGCCAGGGGATCGCGATGGTGCTCGAGAACCCGAACGCATAGGCGATGCAGTTTCGCGCGGGTGGCAGCGAACGGGCGCCCGACCGCGCGGAGCGATAGCGAGCACGGTTGGGCTGTTCGCTGACAGGACCGGCGCGGATGGGTTAGGCGAGAGGAACGTTCAGCAAAGAAAGAGGTGTCATGCACAAGCTGGCTGTCATACCCGGCGATGGCGTCGGACCGGAAGTCGTCGACGAGGCGCTCCGGGTACTCAAGAAGGTCGAAGAACTCGAAGGTCTCAAGTTCGAAACCGTATCCTACCCGTTTGGGGCGGAGCATTATCTGAAGACCGGCGAGCTCATGCCGGAGAGCGTATTCGCCGAGTATGCGGAGATGGATGCCATCCTGCTCGGCGCCATCGGTGACCCGCGGGTCGAGATCGGAGTCCTGGAAAGAGCGATTGTCGGTGGCGTCCGCTGGACCCTCGATCTCTACGTCAACCTGCGGCCGATCAAGCTCTACGCCGAGGCCTTGACCCCGATCAAGAACAAGACCCCCGACGACGTCGACATGGTGTTCGTCCGCGAGAACACCGAAGGGCTCTACATGGGAATCGGCGGACAATTCAAAAAGGGCACGCCGGACGAAGTGGCCGTGCAGGAAATGATTATGACCCGCAAAGGGGTGGAGCGCGCCGTTCGCTACGCGTTCGAACTGGCGAGAAAGCGAAACAAGGACAAGAAGGTAACGCTGATCGACAAACGCAATGCGCTGCCCGCGCAGGAACTGTGGAGCCGCACCTTCGACGAAGTCGGGGCCGAGTACGCCGACATCGAGAGGGATCACGCCTACATCGACGCGGCGTGCATGTGGATGATAAAGAATCCCGAGTGGTTCGATGTCGCGGTCGTGGGCAATATGATGGGCGACATCATCACCGACCTTGGCGCCGCCGTTCAGGGCGGGCTGGGTCTGGCGGCGTCGGGCAACATCCACCCGGGGCGGGTCAGCATGTTCGAGCCTATCCACGGTTCGGCGCCGAAACACGCCGGGCGGGGTGTCGTCTGCCCGCTTGCGACGATCAGCGCGCTGCAAATGCTCCTCGACGAGATCGGGCTCTCGTCCGCTGCCGCGCGGATCGACAGGGCGATGCACGCGGCGCTGTCCTCCGGCAAGATTCCGTCACTGTCCACGAGCAGCGGCATCAAGACCTCCGGTTATACGGATGCCGTCCTGGAGCGTCTGAACTAGAGCCGGGCCCCGTCCTTGCACGTACGCGCCGGTGGCGCTGGTGGCGCCGGCGGGGCGCCCGATTCCGGACGCGGTGCCGGACCAGCGGTGAGTGGACCGGCGCGGCCGAGTGGCGAAAAGGCTTGACCCTTTTTTTGGGCGGTTCGTACCATAGCCCGCGCACCGGCGAACCAGGCAGCGCTGTCAACGCACGCGAGAGTGGCGGAACTGGCAGACGCGCTGGATTTAGGATCCAGTGAGATATTCTCGTGGGGGTTCGAATCCCCCCTCTCGCACCATACAAACGGAGATGAAGATGGCAAGAGACTTGGCAAGAACGCCGGACAGAGACCGAAAATTTGCCGTCGAGGTGAAGAGCCCGAGCCAGTGCCGGCGTGTTCTTTCGTTCACGATACCGAAAGAGGAGCTCGAAGAGGAGAAGGCGCGGATCAAGGTGGAGCTGCGGCGCGACCTGAAGGTGCCCGGTTTTCGCAAGGGTAAGGTGCCGGCGAAGTATGTGGAGAAGAACTACAGCCAGGTGATCCACAGCGATGCCGTTCGTAACCTGCTGCCCCAGGTCTACGAACAGGCGCTGGTTCGAGAGGGCATAACCCCCGTGGGCGAGCCCAAGTTCGAGAACGTGAAAGCCGAGCAGGGTGTCGACATCACGATGGACGTGACGGTCGAGGTCCGCCCCGAGGTCGAGATCGACGGCTACCGGGGCCTGAAGGTAAAGGTCGCCCCCAGGCCCGTCGATGACGCGCGGGTCGACGAAGCCCTCGAGCACATGCGCGAGCGGATGGTCACGCTGCGCGTCGTGGACCGAGAGGTCCAGGCGGGCGACCTGGTGCTGATCGACTACGGCCCCCTGCTGGATGACGGTACCGTCGACGACAAGGCGATGAGCCGCAACTACCCGGTGGACCTCTCCGGCGAGAACCTGCTGGCCGAGTTCCGGGAGGGGCTGCCCGGCATGGGGCTCCGGGAGGAAAAGGAGATCCGCGTCAGGTATCCCGACGAATTTCCAGA
>JBHHVD010000071.1:0-16681 GCA_046754105.1 Candidatus Krumholzibacteriia bacterium | reverse complement strand
CGGCGCGTTGCCGCGCCGAGAAAACACGAATCTTCCAAGATCCACAAGGAGAGGGGACCATGACTGAAGCGGTGCGAAAAATACTGGATAATTATCCGGCGGACAACCCGGGCACCCGGGCCAACCTTGCGCGGATCCTCAATCACGGACGGCTGGCCGGCACCGGCAAGCTCGTGGTGCTGCCGGTGGACCAGGGCTTCGAGCACGGTCCGGCCCGGAGCTTCGCCGAGAACCCGCTCGGGTACGATCCGTTCTACCACGCCGAGCTCGCCGTCGACGCGGGCTGCAACGCCTACGCGGCGCCGTTCGGATCGATCGCGGCCGTCGCCGACCGCTACGCGGCGGAGCTGCCGTTGATCCTCAAGGTGAACAACCACGACTCGCTCACCGGTGAGAAGGACCCCGTTCCCGCCCTCACGAGCGACGTGCAGGACGCGTTGCGGCTGGGGTGTGCGGCGATCGGGTTTACGATCTACCCGGGGTCGGCCATGTGGCGGGATATGTTCGAGCAGCTGCGCGAGCTGGCCGCCGAGGCCAAGGACGCCGGGCTCGCCGTCGTCGTGTGGTCCTACCCGCGCGGCACCAGCTTGAGCAAGGCCGGTGAGACGGGTATCGACGTGGTCGCGTACGCAGCACAGATCGCCTCGCAAATGGGCGCCCACGTCATTAAAGTAAAGCTGCCCAGCGATCACATCGAACAGGACGCGGCACGCAAGGTGTACGAAGGACAGGACGTGCCGATCGGCACCGTCGCAGACCGTGTCAAGCACGTCGTCCAGAGTGCCTTCGACGGCCGGAGGGTCGTCATCTTCTCGGGCGGCAGCAAGCAGGGTGACGAGCCGTTCTTCAACGACATCCGAGCGATTCGCGACGGCGGCGGCTTCGGCTCGATCATCGGACGCAATTCGTTCCAGCGCCCGCGGGATGCGGCCATCAAGTTTCTGCACACCGTGATGGACATCTACTCGGGAGCGATCGACTGATCCGTTCCGCGGACGGGTGCCGCCGCGCGCGCCAAGGAGGAAGTACGTGTATATTGCGATGAACCGTTTCAAGGTCGCACGGGGCCGGGAATCGGCGTTCGAGGAGGTATGGCGCAACCGCCAGTCGTACCTCGACGACGTGCCGGGCTTCCGCGAGTTTCACCTCCTGCGCGGCCCCAGCACGGACGAGATCACGCTGTACGCGTCTCACTCGCAATGGGACTCGCGCGAGGCGTTCACGGCGTGGACGAAGTCCGACGCATTCAAGCGCGCGCACGGCCGGACGCACTCGACCGAAGCGACGATCGTCGGACACCCGCAGTTCGAGGGCTTCGAAGCGGTGTTGTGATACGCATGCGGTTTGCGCCAGGCGACGGCATCGTTTAACCATATGTCACATAGTTAGTTAAGTTGCATGGTCGAATAAGGCGACCCCGTCCCGGGTAGGTATACCAGTCGGGTCGACTTCGAGCTTCCCCTTGGCAGCGGTTTTGCTATCCTGTTAGCGACTTTCCCCGTTCCCCGAGACAAAGGAGCTCGTTTTGAAATGCCCCGGCTGCAACTATCCCCTGGTCGTGCTGGAGGTGGAGGGCGTCGAGATCGATCACTGTCTCGCCTGCGGCGGGGTGTGGCTGGACGCCGGGGAACTGGAGCTGCTGCTCGCCGATGCGGCCAATAAGGACGAGCTGATGAAGAGCCTGGCGGCGGACGTCCAGGGAAAGGAAAAGAAGGTTCGATGTCCGATATGCCGCAAGCAACTGCACAAGGTCGACTACGGTACGGAAAAGAAAGTGCGCCTGGACAAATGCCCGGACCACCACGGGCTGTGGTTCGACCGCGGCGAGCTGCTCGCTGTGATCAACATGGGCACGTTCCCCGTCGACAACCGGGTTTTCATATTGCTGCATCAAATATTCGGGGACAAGAGCCAGGTATGATGACCGTCCCCAACACCGCTCCCCGGCCCCGCGGGCGATGGGCCCGCTGCGGCGCCGGAGTGAGCGCGCCCTCACAAAGGAGGAGGAAATGATCTGGATTCTGCTCGGGATCATCGCGTTGGCGCTGTTCTACTTCATCGGCATTTTCAACGCGCTGGTGCGGCTGCGCAACCGCGTCAAGAACGCGTGGTCGCAGATCGACGTGCAGCTCAAGCGGCGGCACGATCTCATTCCCAACCTGGTGGAGACCGCCAAGGGCTACATGACGCACGAGCGGGAAACACTCGACAGCGTCACCAACGCCCGCAGCCGGGCGATGGGCGCCAACTCCGTGGGTGAGAAATCGGCGGCCGAAGGCGAGCTGGGCGGGGCGCTGAGCAAGTTCATGCTGGTGGTCGAGAACTACCCGGACCTCAAGGCGAACCAGAACTTTCTGGCGCTGCAGGAAGAGCTGACCTCGACGGAGAACAAGATCGCTTTTTCGCGCCAGAGTTACAACGACTCGGTGCTGTTCTTCAACAACAAGATCCAGATGTTTCCGTCGAACATCATCGCCGGCACGTTCAACTTTACGCAGGAAGAGTTCTTCGAAATCGAGGACGCCGGCGAACGCGCCGTGCCCAAGGTCAGTTTCACCAGCTAGGTTCACCAGCCAGGTTCACGCGCGAGAACTCGCGGGGGCGATTGCCATGATGTGGGAGCTGATACGCCAGAATCGACGCAAGTCCATGACGCTGTTCGTGGGGATGGCGGTGTTGCTGGTGCTGCTCGGATTCCTGATCGGTAACGTCTTCGATCCGGAGCGCGGCGGCGTCATCGGCGTCGTGATCGCCGTCGGTATCTGGATGGGGATGACGCTCGTGAGCCTCAACTCCGCCAGCGGCATCCTTCTCAAGGTAAGCGGCGCGCGCGAAGTGACCCGGGACGTCCACCCGAGACTGTTCAACGTCGTCGAGGAAATGAAAATCGCCTCGGGCCTGCCGGCGATGCCCAAGGTGTACATCATCGACGAGCCGGCGCCGAACGCGCTCGCCATCGGCATCAAGCCGGAAAAGAGCGCGGTGGCCGTGACCGCCGGCCTCCTGTCGCGGCTCAACCGCGACGAGCTGCAGGGAGTTATCGCGCACGAGATGGCGCACCTCGTCAACCGGGACTCGCAGCTGATGACGGTGGCGGGCATCATGCTGGGCAGCATCGTTCTCTTGTCGCAGGTGTTTCTTCGCAGCTGGTGGTTCATGCCTTCCGGGTCGAGGCGCTATCGAAGCAAGTCTCCCGGCGGCGGCAGCCCGCAGTTGCAATTGATCCTGGTGGTGGCCGCGATCGTGCTCGCCATCCTCGCGCCGATCTTCGCCCGCCTGCTCTACCTCGCCATTTCCAGAAAGAGAGAATACCTGGCCGACGCGACCGCAGTCCAGCTCACGCGCTACCCCGACGGACTTGCGTCCGCGCTGGAGAAGATTTCCGCCGGCAGTATTCCGCTGGAAAGCGCCAACCAGGTGACGGCACCGATGTACATCCACAGCCCCATCTTGAAAAAGGGGCAGAAGCTCTCCGCGCTGGGCAGCACGCACCCGCCGATCGAGGAGCGCATCAAGATCCTGCGCTACATGTCGAAGGGCGCCGACTACTACACCTATCAGAAGGCTTTCTCCAGGACGCACGGCAAGCCGACGCCGCTGATTCCCGCCGCCCACCTGCACAAGCAAGAGCGCGTGCAGATCCGGCAGCCCACCGCCGAGGCGGATACGGGCGGCAAGGCCGGGACGCGCGACGTCATGGACCTCATGCGGGCGGTCAACAATTACGCCTTCGTCGTGTGCGCGTGCGGTCTCAAGATGAAGCTGCCGCCGGACCTGCCGGACAAGAAGATCGCCTGCCCCAAGTGCGGCCGCGAGAACGAGGTGCCGGTGGCCGAGCTGGCTGCCATCGGGGCCATGGTCGGCGCCGCCACCGAGGCGAGCGGGACCGCCACGCCGGACGGGGGCGGCTCCAGCGCCCCACGCCACCTCGAGTACACCCGCAAGGGAAGCGGTTGGGAAACATTCGCTTGCGCCTGCGGCAAGCTCCTGCAGCTTTCCCCCGCCTTCAAGGGGTCGCACGTCTCGTGCAAGACCTGCGGGCGCACGACGCGCATAAAATAGTGGACGGCGACGGGCTGGTGGTATATGCCTTTCTCCTGACGGGACCCCGGATCGAAAGGAGCCATGATGAGACGCATATTGCTGGTATGTACCATCGCCGCCGCGACGTTCGCGGCGCCCGGCCGGGCGGCGCAGGATGATTTCGGCCTGGGGATCATGCTCGGAGAACCGACCGGTATCAGCGGCAAGATGTGGTTGTCGTCCACGACGGCGGTGGACGGCGCGGTGGCGTGGTCCTTCAGCAACCAGAACGCGCTGCACCTGCACGCCGATTACCTGGCCCACCGCTTCGATCTCATTCACGTCGACCAGGGCAGGATGGCGGTTCACTTCGGCATCGGCGCGCGGCTGAAGTTCGACGACAACGACAGCTTCGGGATCCGCTTTCCCGTCGGCTTGACGTACCTCGTGGCGAACTCGCCGCTCGATGTTTTTCTCGAACTGGTGCCGCTGCTCGACATCGTGCCGGATACGGAGTTCAATCCAAACGCCGCGATCGGCGTGCGGTATTTCTTTGGCGGCGCTACCCAATACCGGTAATCCCGAGACTCGTGGATTTGCAGGCAGCGTTTAGGTTTACGCGCGTCACTTCGCGCGCGATAGCGCCACGCTACGCCGATAGCGCTTGCACTTCGAACAAAAATCAGCTATCTTTCTATAGGTGGCTTCTATTCACATCGCTGTAGCTGATCACGCCTGATAGGGTCACACGCGTTCTAGCGCGATTCGTGCCCGGCACAAGAAATTCTAGCGATACGATTCCTGTCGTTTTTCGAAGCACCGACCTTTTGAGCCGCTGGCCGAATTGCCACTCCGCCGCACCGGTACGTTCACGAGTCTGGGAGGTGAGACATGCCAAAACCTAAGTACATCACACGCATCGATAAACTCGACGGTCTCTCGAGCGATGAAAAATCAAGCCTTCGCAAGGTCGCGGAGAAATTCGCCTTTCGCACCAACGAGTACTATACGTCGCTGATCGACTGGGAAGACCCGAACGACCCGATACGAAGACTGGTCATCCCCGACGAGAGCGAGTTGGAGGAATGGGGCCGTCTCGACGCCTCCCAGGAGTCGGAGTATACGGTGGCGCCGGGCGTGGAGCACAAGTACCGTTCGACGGCGCTGCTGTTGGTAAATGACGTGTGCGGTGCGTACTGCCGGTTTTGCTTTCGCAAGCGCCTGTTCATGGACGACAACGACGAAGTCGTAAGAGACGTTTCAGATGGCATCGATTACATCCGGGCCCACGAGGAGATATCGAACGTGCTCCTTACGGGCGGCGATCCCCTGATCATGTCAACGGGCCGGCTGGAGAGAATCATTAAACAACTGCGCGAGATCGATCACGTCGAGATCATACGCATCGGCACCAAGATGCCGGTGTTCAATCCCATGCGCATCACGAAGGACCCCTCCCTGCTCGAGATGCTCGCCAGGTACAGCAGCTTCGAGAAGCGTATCTATATTATGGTCCACGTCAATCATCCCGTGGAACTGACCGGCGTAGCCGTCGAGGGCCTCGGGCTTCTGCGGCAGGCCGGAGCCGTTACGGTCAACCAGACGCCGATGATAGCGGGCATCAACGACGACCCCGAGGTGCTCTCCGAGCTTTTCAACAAACTCTCCTATATCGGCGTGCCCCCGTACTACGTGTTTCAGTGCCGGCCGACCCTGGGTAATCACACCTTCAGCGTGCCGGTGGAGAAATCGTACGAGATCTTCGAGCAGGCGCGAACGAGAAGCTCGGGGCTCGCCAAGCGTGCGCGCCTGGTCATGTCGCACGCCACGGGCAAGATCGAAATCGCGGGATTGACGGAGACCCACGTCATCTTCAAGTACCTGCGGGCGGCACGCGACGAGGACAATTCGCGCATCTTGATCTTCGAGCGCGACCCGGACGCCTGCTGGTTCGACGACTATGAAGAAGCGGATCTCCAGGAAGTCGAGGACCTGTTGACGGGAACCAACGGAGTGGGCGGCCGCGAGTAGCCGGAGGAACGCGGTGGGCGGATCAGCCCTCTTCCGGTTGGACGGGGGTGTGTGATATGCTCTTCCGAGCGAGTCTCGGGAGAGCTTTTTTGTCTATGGAGGTTGGTGGATGCGCCTGGTCGAATGCGTACCGAATTTCAGCGAGGGACGGGATCGGGGAATCATCGACGCGATCGCGGCGGCGATCGAAGGCGCCGACGGCGCGTACCTGCTCGACGTCGACCCCGGCAAGGACACGAACCGGACCGTGGTGACGTTCGTCGCCGATTACGACGCGGCGGTCGCGGCGGCCTTCGCCGCGATCGAGACGGCGTCGCGGCTGATCGACATGAGCAAGCACTCGGGCGCCCACGCGCGAATGGGTGCCACGGACGTCTGCCCCTTCATTCCCGTCCGCGGCGTGACGAGGGAGGAATGTGTCGAACTGGCAAAAGACCTCGGCCGGCGCGTCGGGGAGGAGCTCGGCATTCCCGTGTATCTCTACGAGCACGCGGCCACCAGCGACGACCGCCGCAACCTCGCCGACGTTCGCGCCGGCGAATACGAGGGTCTCGCGGAGAAGATGACGCAGCCGCACTGGAAACCGGACTTCGGCCCGGCCGAGCTCAACGCCCGCAGCGGCGCGACCGTGATCGGGGCGAGGGATTTTCTGATCGCCTACAACGTCAACCTGAACACCCGCGATCGCAAGCTCGCCCACGATATCGCGCTCGCCATTCGCGAGGCGGGCCGCGCCAAGCGCGACGGCAACGGCAAGATCATCCGCGACACCCAGGGCAAGGCGGTGAAGGTGCCCGGCACACTCAAAGCGTGTAAGGCCGTCGGGTGGTACATAGACGAATACAAGCAGGCGCAGGTGTCCATCAACCTGGTGAACATGGAGGTAACCCCTCCCGCGGCCGCCTTCGACGAAGTGAAGCGGCAGGCGGAAACGCGCGGGGTGCGTGTCACGGGGAGCGAGCTGGTCGGGCTCATTCCCCTGGAAGCGATGCTGCACGCGGGCCGGCACTACCTCGCCCTGCAGGGACGGTCGGCCGGCGTGCCGGAGAGCGACCTGATCCAGACGGCCATCCAGTCGCTCGGGCTCGAGGACATAAGCCCCTTCGACCCCCGGCAGAAGATCATCGAGTACCGGGTCGCCGGGCAGGCGGCGCTTGCCGGCGGCACACTGGACGGTTTTGTCCACGAAACCTCGCGGGACTCGCCCGTGCCGGGCGGCGGCAGTGTCGCCGCGCTCATGGGCGCGCTCGCCGGCGCGCTGGGAAGCATGGTCGCCAATCTGACGGCCGGCAAGAAGGGCTACGAGGAGTTTGATGAGGAAATGAAGGAGGCGGCGGTCCGCTCGCAGGCGGTGAAGGACTTTTTCCTGAAGGCCGTAGACGACGACTCGCGGGCCTTCGACGAGGTCATGGCCGCGACGAGGCTGGCCAGGAAAACGGGCGAAGAGCAGCGCCGCCGGGATGCCGCGGTCGAGGCGGCGACGAAGCGGGCCGTGGAGGTGCCGCTGTCGGTGCTCGACCGTTGCCACGATTACCTGGACACGCTCGAGACCGTGGCGAGAAAGGGCAACCGGAACTCGATCAGCGACGCGGGTGTGGCGGCGAAATCACTGGAAGCGGCCGCGGGCGGCGCGCTGCTCAACGTGCGGATCAACCTGCCGGCGCTCGCCGACAAGGGCTACGCCAAGGCGACGGCGGACAAGGCGACGCGAACGGCGCAGGAGGTTTCGGATCGCTGCCAGGCGATCTTCAAGCACGTGCTCGGCGGCATGGAAGGAAAGTGACGCGCAGGCGCGCCGGACGATTCGCGGCGGAATGTGCTATAATGGATGGGAACCAATTACGGACCCGACACGGTGAAAGGAGAACGTCATGGCAGGAGAAAATTTCAGGGCTCTGATCGAGGAATGGGTGGGCAGCAACGTAACGGTCGTCAACCCCGAGAGCTACAAGCTTACGGCTCTTGGCAAGGGCCTGACCTTTCAAACCTACGTGGCCAAGCTGGATCGCGTGGGCGCCGACTATGTCACCCTGTCGTTCTCTTCGGTCAAGCAGGAATCGCGAACGTCCGTCGAGCAGGTCATTCCCCTCGAGATGATCAAGCGGATTTCCACCTGGGGCGACGAGAAACTGATCCACCTCTAGACGCCGTCCCGAACGGCGCCTCGTGCTGAGTCGGCCGCGTACGGACGGGGGCACTCCGGCTCAAACAATCCTCGCGTGCCGGCGAGTCAAACGCCGCCCGGATCCAGAGCAAGGTCGCAGAGGGTTTTCTCGAAATGCGCCACGTAGGTCCTGAGGCCCGCGCCCCTCAGCTCGACCGCACGTCGAGCCACATCGCAGATCAGCTGCGCGTTGCGCGGAGCGATATTTCCCCACATATCCTGAAATTGTGCCGGCACCCGGACGTAACACGGCACGCTGTCGTTGAGCGTCCAGTCCCGCGCGAGCGAGAACAGATCGCAGGCGCGTTCCCCCGCCGGCACGCCGGCGGCGCCCTGCAGCAGGTGGACGAACTCGTGCGCGATCGTGTGCAGGGAGGCCTGTGCCGGGTTGAACCACACTTCGTTCCCGCCCGCCACCGCCATGCCGCTGGCCGCGCGGGTCAAACCGACGCGCAGCGTCCTGTCTCCGAATTCCGGAAAGAACCGTCTCACATAGTGGAGTTTTCGAAGCAGGCCGTTGCAGTAGCGGTGTTTCGCGAGCGGTCGCGTGGGGGTGAAGCCGCCGGCGCCTTGCGGGCCCGCCGGCGCGAAGTCCAGCGCGAGTTGCGGGGAGCGCGTCACGGTATTACAGGGTCAGCTTGCCGTTCTTCATGATCGTGCGCCCGTCGAGCGCGATGGTCGGTTTCTTGACGACGACGTCCATGTGCAGGGTACTGGGATTCTTGCCCCCGGGATAGCTCGTATTGTCCCCGAATGCCACGTGGCAGGTGCCATAGACTTTTTCGTCCTCGAGGACGACGCCGGTCAGTTTCGCCTTCTTGTTGGTGCCGATGGCGAACTCGGCGATGAACGAGGCGTTGTTGTTGCCATCGATTGCCACGCTCCGCTCGACGAGACGACGGAAGCGGCGGCCGGAGGGGTTGCCCTGGTATTTTACGATGTAGCCCTTGTCGATCACCAACTCCGTCGGCTCGGTGATGTACTCGCCGCACAAGTCGGCGACGAGGGTGCCGCGGGCCGTTCGCGGCGCCAGCTCGGCCTCGCCGGTTGGGAGGTTCGAGAACGAGCCCTTGACCTTGAGGTTGCCGTCGCTGACCTTGGCGTGGTTGCGAATGTCCAGGACCAGGTTGCATCCGGACGGAGAGGTGACGTGCGCCACGCGCGCGGCGTCGAGCCGCTGATAGACCTGGTCGGTAAGCCGGATCAAGTCGTCGTAGTCGGCGCTCAAGCCCCGCACGAAGAACTCCTCGGTGATGCCGGGCATGGTCGCCACGCGGGCGCCCGCGCGGCACGCCTTGCGCCGCGCCGTGGTGTGGGTGATGCTGGCCACCGTCGGGGCGACGACCACGTCGGACTTGGACATCGCGCCCGCGATCAGGGGCGGCGGCTCTTCGCCGTTGAGCGTGCCCTTGGGATAGTAGAGCAGGGCGGCCTCGGCCCCCAGCTTGACACCCTCCGTGTATAGGGCCTCGCCAATTCGCTGCAGCTCCGGGTTGGAGACGATCAGCAGCTTCTCTCCGGCCTCGACGCCCAGACACTGGGTGAGGGCCGTCCTGGCGGCACGTGTGATCTTCTGGTCGGTAACCATTTGGCTCCTTTACTACGCGCCGGTCGGCGATGTGGGCTGGGTCCGCCGGCGGTCGGCAGAGGGGGGTGTCGGGCGGCGGGTAATGCGCGTAAATACCAATTATACCCTGGCACAGGGAGCATAGAGGAAATCCGGACGGCGGTCAAACCCTTCGAACGCTTCGCTCCCGGCGCCTGCCCGAGCCCCGGGGGGAAGCGATGAAAAGGCCCCGCCCCCGCAGGACGCCAAGAAAAAGACCCCGCCCCGCACGCAGCCCAAAAAAGACCTTGCCCCGGCCGGGTTTCGCGCGTAGTATGTATTGAAAGTGTTTCCTTTTAATCTGGTCCGGGAGGCCAGGAAAGGGCAGCGAACATGAAAAGCGCTCACCCCCGCCTGCACACCCCGGGGGGATTTTTTTGCCCTCCGCCGTGCTCCCGCCAGCCGTATACCCCTCTCCGGAAGGAAGAAGTTGGGGTTTAGAACCAAGTCCACGATCATGGACGCCGACCAGGTGCGCCGCGCCGTCAAGCGGGTCGCGCACGAGATCGTCGAGCGCAACCTCGGTGTGAACCACATCATCGTCGTGGGCATACGCCGCAGGGGCGTGTACCTGGCCCAGCGCATCGCCGAGTACCTCGAGAGCATCGAGGATCAGAAGGTTCCCGTCGGCGCGCTCGACATCACACTCTACCGCGATGATTTCCAGGTAAAGACCAGCAACCCCGTCGTGGGCACGACGGAGATCCAAGAGGACATCCACGACAAGGTGGTGGTGCTGGTCGACGACGTTCTCTACACGGGCCGCACCGTGCGCGCCGCGCTCGACGAGCTGATCGATTTCGGCCGCCCAAAACAGATACAGCTCGCCGTCCTGGTCGATCGCGGCCACCGCGAGTTTCCCATCAAAGCGGACTACGTTGGCAAAAACGTGCCGACCTCCGAATCGGAAATGGTAGAGGTACACCTGACCGAGCTGGACAATTGCGACGAGGTAATCCTCGGGGAGAAAGTTTCATGAATCTCGACAGAAAAGATCTTCTGGGTCTCGAAGGCATGAGCGCCGATGCGATCAACCTGATTCTCGACTCGGCGGCGTCGTTCAAGGAGATTTCCGAGCGGCCCGTCAAAAAGGTGCCCGCCCTGCGAGGCAAGACCGTCGTCAACCTCTTCTTCGAACCCAGCACGCGCACCCGCGCCAGTTTCGAGCTCGCCGAAAAAAGGCTCAGCGCCGATACCGTAAACATTTCCAGAATGTCGAGCAGCGTCGTCAAGGGGGAAACCCTGCGGGACACGGCGGAAAACCTGCAGGCGATGAAAATCGATCTCATCGTCATCCGCCATAGCGCGGCGGGCGCGCCACATTTCCTGGCAGGCCTGCTCGATGCGTCGGTCGTCAACGCGGGCGACGGCGCGCACGAGCATCCCACTCAGGGACTGCTGGACATCTTCACGCTGCGCGAGAAACTCGGTGACGTTGCGGGCAAGAAGATCGTGATCGTCGGCGACGTCACGCACAGCCGCGTGGCCCGATCGAACATCTTCGGGCTCGTCACGCTCGGCGCGCACGTCACCCTGTGCGGGCCGCCGACCATGATGCCGCCGGGAATCGCCGGCCTCGGTGTCGAGGTGGAGCACGACTTGCGGCGAGCGGTCGAAGACGCAGACGCGGTGAACGTGCTGCGGATCCAGCTCGAGCGTCAAAAGGTAAGCCTCTTCCCAAGCGTGGCCGAGTACGCGGAGGTCTACGGGATCGACCGCGGCGTCGTGGCCCGCATGAAACCCGAAGCGTTCATCATGCACCCCGGGCCGATCAACCGCGGTGTCGAGATCAGCCAGGAAGTCGCCGACAGCGACCGTGCCGTGATCCTGCAGCAGGTCACCAACGGCGTGGCGGTGCGCATGGCGGTGCTGTACCTTATCCTCGAGGGCGCGCAGCGCCAGCCCGCGGTCAGCGACGAAGAGGCGGACATGCCCCAGGCTCAATCAAAGGTTGGATAGCGAGACACACACCGTTAAGGGAAAACGATGCCGGACCTGACAAACTGGAATGAAGAATCGGAATACGTAATCCACAACGTCATCGTTGTCGACCCGGAAAAGAAAAAGGCACGCCGCGGTCACGTCGGCGTACGACAGGGGAAGATCGCGTTTGTCGAGCCGGGCGATCCGCAGATCGCCTCGATGACCGGCTACGACGGTGGCGGGCTCCACCTGGCGCCGGGGTTTGTGGATATCCACGTCCACCTGCGCGAACCCGGGTACGAGTACAAGGAGACGATCCTCACCGGGACGCGGGCCGCGGCCGCGGGCGGCTTCACCTCGGTGGCATGCATGCCCAATACCGACCCGGCGATCGACGACAACAGCGTCGTCGAATTCATTCTCAAGAAAGCAGCGATCGCCGGTTTCGCCAAGGTGTATCCGATCGCGGCGGCGACGGTAGGCCGCAAGGGAGAGAGGCTCACCGAGTTTCACTCGCTGGTCGACGCGGGGGCGGTGGCGGTCAGCGACGACGGCGACCCGGTGGCCAACGCGCGCATGGTGCGAAGTGTTCTCGAGTACTGTGCCAACTTCAACATTCCTTTTATCGAGCACTGCGAAGATCGCTCGGCCAGCGCGGGTGGGGTAATGCACGAGGGGTACTACTCGACCAAGCTGGGCCTGCGCGGGATCCCGTCCCACAGCGAGGAGATATGCCTCGCACGCGACCTGCTGGTGCTGGAGAGCGTGCGCTCGCGGTTCCACGCCGCGCACCTGTCAACACGGGGCTCGGCGCAGCTCATCCGGAACGCCAAGCAGAGGGGTTTGCCGGTGACGGCCGAGACGGCGCCGCACTACCTGTGCTTCGAGGACAAGGACCTGGAATCCTACGACACGCGGCTCAAGATCAACCCACCGATTCGGGGCGCCGAGGACCGGGAGGCGCTGATCGAGGCGCTGAAGGACGGCACGATCGATTGCGTCGCTTCCGACCACGCGCCGCACGCGGCGCACGAGAAGCAGGTGGAGTTCGAAAACGCGCCGCCGGGCGCGGTCGGCCTCGAGACCACGTTCTCCGTCCTCATGACCCACCTGGTCAAGCCGGGCCACTTCGATCTCGCAGGCGCGCTCTCGCTGATCACCGACCGTCCGGCGCGCGTGCTGGGGATCGCGTGTGGTACGCTGGCGGTCGGCCAGGCGGCGGATCTGACCCTGTTCGACCCGGACGAGGAATGGCTGGTGCGGGAGGGTGACTTGCACTCCCGATCGACCAACTCGCCCTTTGTCGGCCGCACGCTGACCGGGAGGGTGAAACACACGTTCGTCGACGGCCGGCTGGTCACGGCGGCCTTTCAGCAGGTGTAAGCGGGAGACGATGCGGAGGGTACAGCGAATACTCGACCGGCGCGCTCGGGGCGCCGGGTTCGTCCTTGCGGCTGCCGTAGTGACGCTTGGCACCGGCTGCGCCTTTTTCAATACGTTCTACAACGCACGCAAAGCCTACCGCTCCGCGGAGGAGACGCCGCGCGCACCCGACGGTTCGGTCAATCGCGCGGCCCACAGCGCCTACGACGAAGTGATCGAGAAATGCGAGGCCTTGATCGCCAACTACCCGGATAGCAAATGGGTGGACGACGCGATCCTGCTAATGGGCAAGGCGTATTACCGCAAGTCGGACTACGACGAAGCCATCGCCCGCCTCGATGAACTGCAGGCCGACTTTCCCGAGAGCAAACTGATCGACGAGGCGCAGCTCTTCCAGGGCAAGATATACGTGGCCAAGGACGACCCCGCGCGGGCGGTGCCAGCCCTCGAGCGTGTGTTCAAGCGCAACCCCAAAACAAAATACGCCGACGAGATACTGTTTTTGCTCGGGACCAGCCTGGTCCGCATCGACCGCGAACCCGAAGCGCTGCAGTACCTGGAGATCCTCGCCGCCGACCATCCGAACAGCACGTATCGTCTCGACGCAGACCTCGAGATCGCAAGCCTCTATCTCGAGCGGGGCGACTACGAGAAGAGCCTCACCGTTTTTCGCAACCTCGCCGGTGTCAAGCTCTCCACCCCGAACCGGATCCGTTTCCTGACCCGGCTCTCCGAGGCGCAGGTGAAGATCGGCCGCTACAAGGCCGCGCTGAGGACCTTCCGGCAGCTGGAGAAGTACGACGTGGACGACCTGGCCCTCGCGTCACAGTTGGTGTTCAAGGCCCAGGCGCTCTCGGGCGTGGACTCGCTGCCGGCGGCGATCGCCATGTTCGAGACGGTGACGGCGAGGTACAAGCGCTCGATTTTCAGTGCGGAGGCGTCGTACCGGCTCGGCGTGTTGTACCAGGAAAAGCTCGACAGCCTCGACGTGGCCAAGGCCAGGTTCGATCAGGTACCGAGGCAGTACAGCAAGTCGCCCTACGCGGAAGAAGCGATTCGCCGCAGCGTGAGCATCACCAAGCTGCAAAAACTCAAGGCGTCGCTCGACAAGGGCGAGGGCGAGGACAAGGCGGGCGTTCAGTTCGACCTGGCCGAAGTCCAGCTGTTTCAGTTTGCCGACCACGAAAAGGCGCTGGTGGACTACCAGGTGATCCTGGACCAGTACCCGCAAAGCGAATATGCGCCGAAGGCGGCGTACGCCATCGCCTACATTTACGACTCGCTGCTCGAAGACGAGGAAAAGGCAAGAGCGGCCTACCTGCTTGTGGTAACCCGCTATCCCGACTCGCAGCAGGCGGAATTCGCCCGCCGCTACCTGGGACTGGAGCCCGTACGGGGCGTGGAGGGGCCGCCCGTGCCGGCGGACAGTCTCGATAGCGCGCAAAAGAGCGAGCCGTAACGCGAGCCGTCGTGCGGTCGCCGGAACGCGGTCGCCGGAAGGCGCGTATGAGCCGGGCGCAGGCCCGGGCATCACCGCCGAAGAGGACGTCATGGATTCCACACGACACAACATGCCCGCCGGTCATTACCGCGCGCGGGTGGCCGACAACCGGCCCCTGAGCCGGCGGTACTACCTGCTTTCCCTGTCACGGCCGGAGACGATGCCGGTGCCCGGACCGGGGTCGTTCATCCACGTGATGGTTCCTGCCGGGGGGCGGTTTTTTCTGCGCCGCCCGTTCAGCGTTCTCGACTGTAATGACGACACCATCTCGCTGATCATCGTGGAGAAGGGTGAGGGCACGCGCGTCATACGCGACCTCGACGTCGGTGCAGAGCTGGACCTGATCGGCCCGCTGGGCCGGTCGTTTCCGAGGATGCCGGGCCGGCGTGTGCTGGCACTCGGCGGCGGGGTGGGCCTGGCGCCTCTATACTATTACGGGCGCCGGCGCGAGGCGCGGGATTGCGAATCGTACCGGCTGCTCTACGGGGCGCGGAGCCGCGAAGACCTCTTTCTCGACCGCTTCGACTGGGATACGAGGGCCGTGGCGTTCTCATCGGATGACGGCAGTTACGGGCACGCCGGCACGGTGGTGGAGCTGGCGGAGCGGGAGATCGAGCGCGCGCCCGCCGACGTCGTCTTCTCGTGCGGACCCAACCCGATGTTGAAGGCGGCCGCCGGATTCGCCGCGCGACGGGGACTGCCGCACTACGTATCGCTGGAGAACCGGATGGCGTGCGCGATGGGCGCGTGCCGTTCGTGCGTGGTGCCGGTGAGGGAGAACGGGGGCACGGCGTACCGCACGGTGTGCAGCGACGGCCCGGTGTTCGACGCGGAAACACTGCTGTGGGAACAGCTGCCGACGGCGTAGGATTGAGAGATGAGCAAGAAGACGACATCCGATACGAGTGTGCGCATCGGGCCGGTGTGTTTCAAGAATCCCGTCTTCATCGCCTCCGGTATCTGCGGGTATGGTGAGGAGTATTCGCCGCTCGTCCGCATCGAGGAGCTGGGGGGGGTGGTGACCAAGACCATTACGCTGCGGCCGCGTGCCGGCAATCCCCCGCCGCGGATCCACGAAGTGCCCACCGGCGCCCTCAACAGCATCGGCCTCGAAAACGTCGGGCTCGACCACTATATAACGGACAAGCTCCCGCGGCTGCGTGACCGAGGCGTGGGCGTCATCGTCAGTATCGCCGCCGAGCGCGCCGAGGAGTTCGTAGAGATCGCGGAGAGACTCTCGCCGCTCGACGGCTATCACGGCGTCGAGCTCAACCTGAGCTGTCCCAATATCGACGAAGAGGCCCTCGACCACGGGCGCAACCCCGAGTTCGTGCAAGAAATTACCAGCATCGTAAAAACGCGCGTGCCCGAGCGGGCGCTACTGGTCAAGATCACCCCGAACGTGACCGACATCGGCGCCGTCGCCCGGGCGGCCGAAGCCGGCGGCGCCGACGGCATTTCCGCCATCAACACCGTGGTCGGCGTGGATTTCGATCTCGACACGGGACGGCCCGTCTTCGACCGCGGCAGCGGGGGGTACTCGGGGCCCGGGATCCTGCCCGTCGCGCTGCAAAAAGTCTGGGAAGTGGCGCAGGCGGTTTCGATCCCCGTCATGGGGATCGGCGGCATCTCCAGTGTCGAGGACGCCCGCAAGTTCTTCCTCGCCGGCGCCTCGGCGATCCAGGTCGGCACGGCGCTCTTCGTCGACCCGGAGCTGGCCATGAACGTGGTGTCCGCATTCGAGGGTCACCCCGAGTGGATGCGGCGGGGAACGGTCTGAGTGGACGCGAAGACCGCCTCCCAGAAGCTGATCGTCGCACTCGACGTCGACGGCTATGACGCAGCCGCCGCGCTCGTGGAAACACTCTCGCCACACGCCGGCTGGTTCAAGGTGGGCCCGGTGCTCTTCACGCGCGAGGGCCCGCGGGTCTGCCGGCTGGTGAAGGAGGCCGGCGCGCGGCTCTTTCTCGATTTGAAATTCCACGACATTCCCAACACGGTGCGCGGCTCGGTGGCATCCGCCCTCGACCTCGACGCCGACATGCTCACC
>JBHHVD010000070.1:0-16872 GCA_046754105.1 Candidatus Krumholzibacteriia bacterium | reverse complement strand
GTTGAGGTACATCGGCATCGTCGCGACCAGCGTCTTACCCTCGCCCGTCGCCATTTCCGCGATTCCACCCTCCTGCAGGACGATGCCGCCCACGAGCTGTACGTCGTACGGCACCATTTCCCATGTGACTTCGATGCCACAAACATCCCACGATTGGCCGACGAGCCAGCGGCACCCCGCCTTGACGAGGCCGTAGGCCTCGGGCAGGATGTCCCCCAGGCCCGTCCCGTCGGCGATGCGCTGCTTGAACTCCCCCGTCTTGGCCGCAAAGTCCGCCTCACCGAAGCCGGCGAATGATTCCGCGAAACGGTTGATCTCCGCCACCGAACCGCGGTGGCGGTTGAAATCCCGCTCCGACTTGGGTTTGAATAATTTGCTGAGGATGCGCTTTCTCATGGTCGGTACGCCGTTAGAGTCGCCTGCAACCTAACAAATAACGCATGAATTGGCAAGGGTTGGAGCCGGGAAGCCCGCGGCCCGAACCGACGGGGAAAGGGGTGACGAAGGGCTATATCTTGTGGACGTTTACCGCTTCCATGCCGCGATGGCTCTCGCGCACGTCGAACCAGACTTCCTGACCCTCCTGGAGGGTTCTGTAGCCGTCGTTCTTGATCGATGAATGGTGAACGTAGATACTTTCGTTCTGGTCATTCTGGATGAATCCGTATCCCTTGCGGTCGTTGAAGAACTTTATTACACCCATGGGCATCGGGTACAACCTCCTATGGCTGACGCCCCCGGCCGCCGGGCCCTTTACCCGGCGATAGACAAACAAAAGATCCCCGGTTCGTGCCGAAGTACACCGCGCCGCCCTCGATCAGCGGCGAGGAATAAATCGCGCCACCGCTCTGGAAGCGATCGATCAACGTCCCCTTCACGGCGTCGAGACAATACATGTGACCGTCGTAGGACCCGACGAACACCAGGCCCTCGTGAACGGCCGGCCGCGACAACACGACGTCTCCGGTTTCGTACTTCCAAATGAGCTTTCCGTCGGCCAGGTTCAGGCAATAGACGGACCGGTCGTTCGACCCGACATACACCCGGCCGCCCGCTACGGCTGCCCATGACTTCACGGCTCCACCTGTCCGGTAACTCCACCGGACCGACCCGTTTTCCGCCGCGAGCGCGTATACCTCGCCCCCGGGTGCGCCTACGATGACCCACTGGCCGTGCGCGACCGCCGCGCTCGCAATACTACCGCCCAACCGTCGCCGCCAGCGGACCTCGCCAGTCGTGGCAGCCAGGGCGTATACGTACCCGTCGTAGGACGGCACGTAGAACATGTCGCCCGCAGCGCCGATCGAACCCCGTATGCGTCCGCCCGTCTTGCGCCGCCACAGCACCCGCCCATCCTTCATACCCAGGCAGTACGCATACGCATCATAGCATCCGACGAGCACGCGATCATCCATAATCGCCGGTGAGCTGACGATCCGTTGTCCCAGTTTCGCGCGCCATCTCTCATCACCCGTACCCGCGTCCAACGCCCTCACTTGTCCGCCGTAGTCCGCTACCACCACGGCCGTGCCGCCGATCGCCGGCGTCGCGCCAATGCCTCGCGCCCCCTTCGCAGTCCACGCAACCTCGCCGGATCCCCCGTCGACCGCGTACACACCGCCGTCGCGCGCTCCATAAATAACCCGGTTGGCGTAGCCGACCGGCGACGAGGTCACACCCTCCGCCCGCTTGTGCCGCCAGCGCTCGGCCAACCGCACGGTCTCCCACGCGAGAGGGACCTCCACCGGTTCCGGGGCGATGTTCGCGCTTTCTGCCTTCTCCGGCCGCGTAATCACTCCTCCAGGCCCACCGTCCTCGCCCGGCGACCCGCCCAACCGGCCACCCGCCCACAACCCCGCGACGACGACAAGGGCGGCCAGGGCTCCGGCCACGGCGACTCGCTCCTTACGCAAGGCCCAGGCGGCCGGCCACAACCGCCGCCGCGGCCCCTCGGCTACCCCAAGGTGGCGTTCGAAACGGACGGAGAGAATCTTGTGCGTGATGAATTTCGACGAGACGCTGTCGCGCCCGCGCGGCGCCCGCCCAGGATCATTCAACGCCTCGATGACGGCGCTCTTCGCCTCCTCCCCGCAGCCAAGGAGGATGTCCCGCCCCGGGACACAATCGCGGTCGAGTCGGAAGAGCAGAAAGCAATCGCGGAGCCGCTGCGGAAACAGCTCCTCCTGCAACCCGCCGCCGGCGAAATGGAGCCGCTCCACCTGGTCCTCCGGAAGGTCTGCAAGGCCCAGCAACTCACCGCCGGCGTGGAGGTAAACCCCGTCATCCTTCGAGGTCATCAGGTAGTACGCGTCGGTGGCTCTCACCAGCACGTAAAAGCCTGTCGCCCGCAGGTCCGCCACGTTGAAATTCGCCGCGAGCGACAGTTCCTCGAGGCGCACCGCCAGCTCGGCGAGAAAGGCCGTGGCCGACTCGAGCCTGGACACGGACGCGTACCGGCGTACCAGTTCCCTGTAGGCGTCGAGCAGAAAACGATAGTTGGGAAGACCGGCGTCCTGCATGAGGACGTGAATGCTGCGGTTGCAGCTCGTGTACTCGGAATAAATCAGATCCCGGGTTCGTTCGGTCTCGGGGTAAAAGGCCAGCTCTCTGTGAATCATGTCGCCGCTCCAGCAGGGATTAAACAAGGACCCTGTGGGCGTTGTCAACCGCAGATTTCACATGGAGAAGACGTTGCGGACGCTATGTTTCCGTGGGTGTTTTCTTGCCGAATACACCGCCGACGAGCGACACGACGCTGCGCACCACGTTATTGATCCCGCTCCCGTTCGGTGCTTCCGACGAATGCAGGTATTTGGTCGCGATCGGGTGCTCAGGGTCCCATTTCATGGCTTCGCGGAAACATTCGTTGGCCGTGCTCTTGAGACCCGCCTGGTGATAGACGAAGCCGAGGTTGGCGTGATAGTCGGCGTTATAGAATTCCATTTCGAGGGCCTTCTTGCACACGTCCCTCGCCTCGTGCAGCCGAGTGTTCAACGCGGCGAGCGCGAATCCATACCAGCTGTGATAGGCAGGGTTCGACCCGTCGTATTTGACGGCGCTCTTGAGCAGCACGACCGCCTTGTCGTAACGGTTGTGTTTCATCGCGGTTCTCGCCTGCTCGTAGGCCAGCTGTGCGGATCGGACGTCCTTTTCCTGCACGGCCTGCCCACCACCACCCCCGTGTCGCTTGAGGCTCTCGTCAAACTCGCGCCGCTTGGTTGGGTCGCTGAGAGCCGCGTAGGCCTCGTTTATCAGCTTGAAATCCACCGATGACTTCTCGTCCTCGCCCGAGCCCTTGGCAACGTCGGGGTGGTGAAGCTTTGCAAGCTTGAAATAGGCCTTCTTG
This sequence comes from Candidatus Krumholzibacteriia bacterium, assembly GCA_046754105.1. Lineage (GTDB taxonomy): Bacteria > Krumholzibacteriota > Krumholzibacteriia > WVZY01 > WVZY01 > JAZGDW01. Next base: position 13,526 of record JBHHVD010000070.1, on the reverse strand, counting down.
ATCTGTTCTTCGGACGCCGTCGGCCACACTTGCAGCACCCGGTAGTAATCGACGAATGGTTGGCTCTTTGCCATGAATAGCTACCTTTTGTCCGTGACGGCTCTCAATTCGTCCAGCAGGTTGTTCGCCAGTTGGTTATCCGGCTTGACGCTCAACACGCGCTCGATGTGGTTTTGCGCCTCGAGGTAACGCTCGCCCTCGTACAGGGCCAGCGCCAGATTCAGGCGTGCTTTGAGATAGTATGGGTTGATTTTCAAGGCTACCTCGAATTCCTCGATGGCATCGTCCGACATGCCGCTGTTGCCGTACGCGATCCCCAGGTAGTTGTGCAGGTCTGGATAGTCCGGCTTGAGCGCTATGGCCTTTTTCAACTCCCGGATCGCTTCTTCGTAATTGCCGTTCTGGATGGCCTCGATCGCCACCTCACGGCTGATCTGCGCGGAGCTCGGCCTCTCTTCGAGTATGGCGTGAAACGCGCGCCGCACCGCATCGTCATCTTTGTGAACCCGAAGCATTTGTGCCAACTCGTTGAGGTTGTCCTTGTAGAAATTCGGGCAGTTTTCACCCGCCTGATCGATGGCGCTCCCGGCCCCCGCGGAATCGCCACCGGTGAAGAGCGCTCGCGCCAGGCTCACCGACGCCTTGAAGAACTTGGGGTTGATCTCCAGCGCGGTCGAGAAGTTCTTTCTGGCATCGTCGTAGCGGCCGGCGTCCATATACAGGTTGCCGAGATTGAAACGAAGGTCGGCGAAGCCCGGCTTGAGCGCCACCGCCTTCTCCATTTCCTGCAACGCCCCGGAGGCGTTACCGGAGTTGTTCTGCTCGCGGCTCAACGCCACGTGGGCCTCACAGGCAAAGAGCTCGACCGTCGCCACGTCGAGGTTGTCATCCTGCTTCCGGTCCGCTAGCAAACGCTCGAACATCTTTAGCGCCTTGTGGTAATGCCCCTCGTTGAAGAGGTCCAGCGCACGGGAATAGTCATTTCTTGGAATGAAGTTGAAGAATCGCTTGAGAAACATGGTCAACCCCTGAATAGAGTACACGGCGGCCGGCCGAAAGAGCCGGACGTCAGAACCGCCGCCCACAGGCACGGGAGTATTCCTACTCCTTTATCGACAACAGATTATGCACCTGTTACGAAACATGGGATGTTGCCTATACCGGTGCGAACGTAGCAAATATAGGGCCAAGGCCCCGGGTGCGCATCGCCGTGTCGCAGCGCCGGGGCGGGGCTCCGCGGGGCAGGAAATCCCTTCCCGCGACCCCACCGGCCCGGAGTCACGACGCAGTTTGCTGCCTCGCCACGGATGGAACCGCCGGGGACGGATCGCTCCAGCGCGCGGGGACGCGCGCGACGTGCAATTTGCGACGCGTCGACGGGCGCTGGCGGCATGGTCACGTCGTCACTGTGAAGGAGTCCCGGAAGCAGAATGAACGTCGAAGTAGAAGCGGTGATAGACGCGCGCGGCCTCCACGATCGCCTTGATATAGTCCCTCGTCTCCCGGTAATCGATGTCGTCCACTACCGCCGCGCCTTCGCGCTTGCCGCCGAACCAGCGCCTGGCGTTTCCGAAGCCGGCGTTATAAGCGGAAAGCATCATCAGCGGGTCATCACCGGATCGTGTGAGCAAATGTGAAGCGTACCAGATCCCAAAGGTCAGGTTGATTTCGGGGCTGAGCAGATTGTTCTGGACTCCATCGGGAAACCCCAGACGGCTGGCGACTTCTTCGCCGGTTTGCGGCATCAGCTGCATGAGCCCGACGGCGCCGGCCCGCGAGACGGCGTTGAGGTCGAAACGGCTCTCGCGCCGCATCATCGCGTACACGAGGTGCGGAGGAATATCGTAGCGCGAGCAATTCTCGAACACCAACGCGGGATAGGGCACTGGATACATCAGGATCTTGAACTGGGCGCCCAGCGCGCGCCGGGTCTCGCTCTTGAGCGCGTAATAGACACGTTGGAACGCGCGAACGCTTTTCCAGTGCATTGCGAAATCGTCGTACAGGACCCCCAACTCGAAGGACACGCGCGCGGGCAACCGGCGTGACTCGAGCACCTGTAACTCCAACTCCGCCCAGTCCCTGAAACCCATTTGCAGGAACAATCGCCCACGCTGCAGATAAACGGCGCTGTTTTCGAGCCGGTTGCTCTTTTTGAGCGTGGGCAACGCTTCGCGCACGAGATCGTAACTCCGCTCCCGGCGGTTGAACACGTTCTTTAGAAATTCCAACAGCCCGCGGTCGCCCCCGAGCGCCACCGTTCCCGCACCGGTCATGATGGGCAGCGTGTAAGAACTCGCGATGTGCGGTTCGAGATAAAACGACTCGGGATTCAACGCTTCGAGTTCGGACAAGAGTTGGCTGCGCTTCTCCGGCTTTCCCATACGCCCGTACGCGTCGGCCAGATAAAAAAGCAGATCCTCGCTCTTCCTGCCCGTGCGCTCGAGCGCTTTCTCCAGAATGCCCACACCGCGAGAGTAGTGCTTGCGGCTCATGTAATACACGGCGAGTTTCTGCGTGGCGACCCTCGCGTACCGGTGGCTGGGGTACGTCGCGTTGATGCGGTTGAGCAGTTCTAGCGACTTCTTACGGTTCGCCGAGCGCATGTAGAGGTCCGCCGCGACCAGCAGTGATTCCGCCGCCTTGGCATCGTACGGATAGCGAGTGGCGAAGTCGACGTACGTGTCCGCAGAGCGCACCGTCTGTCCTGTCTTACGGTAGATTCTCGCCCTCATCAGCATCGCCGACCGTTCCAGTGAGGGGCTTGCGAACTTGTTCCGGATCAGACCGAACGATTTGCTGTAGCGTTTCTCCTTGTAGTACAGATCCGCCAGAAACAGGGTTCTGCGTTCTCGCTGCGACTTGTTGAGCTCGCGGTTTCTCAGCTCCGAGGTCACCCGGTCCGCGCCGGCCAGATCGGCACCCTTCAGCAAGACGTCGCAAAACCTGAGCAGCGCGTCCTCTCCCACCACGGCCAGCGGCACGACGCTCGTGATTCGCTCCACGGCGTCGAGAGCCACGTGGCGGGTGCTCCGATGCCGGGCGATATCAAACGCCGATTGCACGGCCTGCAGCGTGTCCTGAAGCTCCAGCATCAAGTCGACCTCACGAACCAGGAGCGGGGCCATGGTCCGCGATCGACTCCGACGGCTCTTCAAAACCTTGATGAAGCGGCGTGCCTTGTCGAGTTTGCCGGCGCCGAGAAACGCGTCCAACAGGTACTGCTCGAATTGTGGTGAGAGGGACAGCGGGATACCCTTGGCAAGACGCCTCTCACCAACCGCACATGCCTCGTCGAAGCGCCCGGTTTGTGTCAATGCATCGAGCGCGATGAAATCCACGTACGGTTCGAAGGCGGGTATGTCGAGGCTGTCGACCAGCGCTATGAAGCGCAGGGCCCTCTCGTATCGTCCCGCAAGCGTGTTGAGCCGTGCCCGCTGCATGCACAGGGTGTAGTAGGTCTCGAGGCCCCCGGAATAGGCCTGCAGCGCGAGCACGCTGTCGGCCCGCTCGTACAAGCCGATCTCGGCCAGCAGTCTCGCCTGGAAGCCCTCCGCGTAGGCGTGCTCCGTCGCCGCGGGCACTTTACGCAGCAGGCCATACGCCCGCTCGCTCTCCCCGAAATGGGCCAGCAGCCGGGCCCCGGTCCAGGTGTCGTCCAGATCGATGACTTCTCCCCGCAGGCTTTGCGGGGCGCGTTTAACGAGGAGTTCAAGGGCGTCGGAGGTGGCGGATGAGCACGGAACCGGTCTCACCACAAAGAGGAAAACCAGCACGAGGGGGAGCACTCTGCGCGGCATGGACGCAACGTCTCCCATCTTCGTCCGCGAGGACGTGATGTTCAGGCCGTCGACGATAACGTTCCTCCGAGGTCATTCCCACTCGATCGTACTCGGCGGTTTGGAGCTGACATCGTACACAACCCGGTTGATCCCCGTCACAGAATTAATAATGCCGCTGGCGACTTCCTGCAAGAAGGCATTGTCCAGTCTTGCCCAATCCGCCGTCATGCCGTCCGTGCTGGTCACGGCTCTGAGCACCACCGCGTTCTCGTACGTGCGGGCGTCACCCATGACGCCGACGCTCTGCACGGGCAGCAGAATGGCGCCTGCCTGCCACACCTCATCGTAGAGATTCCACGTTCTCAGGCCGTCTATGAACATCTTGTCCGCCTGTCGCAGGACGGTCAGTCTTTCCGCAGTCACTTCTCCCAGGACCCTGACAGCAAGTCCCGGGCCAGGAAACGGATGCCTCGCCAGCTGCGCAGCCGGCAGTCCGAGTTCCGCGCCAAGTTCCCTAACCTCATCCTTGAACAGATCACCGAGCGGTTCCACGAGTTTGAAATTGAGCTTTTCCGGCAGCCCGCCGACGTTGTGGTGCGTCTTTATCGTCGCGGACGGTCCGGACGTCGCCACGCTCTCGATACGATCGGGGTACAGGGTCCCCTGGGCAAGGAACTCGAAAGGTCCCCTGTCGCGGCTGACTTCCTCGAAAACATCGATGAACAAATTGCCGATACGCCGTCGCTTTTCTTCGGGGTCCGTGATACCCCGCAGGCGTTCGAGAAAGCGAGCCCCGGCGTCCACGAAGACCGGCGGCGCCGACAGCTGGCTCTCCAGCATCGCGCGTACCTCCGCCGCTTCCCCCTCCCTCAGGAAACCGTTGTCGACGAACACGCACACGAGGTTCCCTCCAACCGCCCGGTCCACGAAGCACGCCGCGACCGAGCTGTCCACGCCGCCGCTTACAGCGCAGACGATCCTTCCCTGTCCCACCGTTCGACGGATCTCGTCTATCGTCGTGTCGATGACGCTGCCGGGGCGCCAATCGGGCGCGCAGCCGCAGATATCAAAAATAAAATTCTCGAGAATCTTGTCGCCGTGCTCGGTGTGGTGCACCTCCGGGTGGAACTGGACTCCAAACTCCCGCCCCTTCGCGTCGGCGAAGGCCGCGGCGGGGCTGTCCTGCGAAGACGCCAATACCCGGTATCCGCGCGGCGCCTCGAGGATCCTGTCCCCGTGACTCATCCACACTTTGAAACGAGGTGAAGTACCCGCCAGCACGCCGCTCTGATCGGAAACCTCTATTTCGGTGTGTCCGTATTCTCCGGCGTCGGAGCTGTCCACCTTCGCGCCGCCGCGCTGCGCGATCAGTTGCATGCCGTAGCAGATGCCGAGGACCGGTACCGCGACGTCATCGAACCACGCCGGTAGTCCGGGCGCGTCGTCTCCAAAAACACTCGACGGGCCTCCGGAGAGAATAATACCCCGCGTCTGGGGCGTTAGCACGCGCTCGGCGGGAGCGGAGAACGGAAGGATTCGGGAATAGACTCTCTTGGAACGGATGCGGCGTGCGATGAGTTGGGTGTATTGAGAACCATAGTCGAGTATGGCAATTCCGTTTTCGGGCAATGTGACGTCCGTTTCAAATGTGCCGGAAATGTCTTCGGCGGGTGAATAGCATGGCGACCCCGGCCTCGTTGGCGGCGTCGATCACCTCTTTGTCACGAATGGATCCTCCCGGCTGGATGACCGCTGTGATACCGGCACTCGCCAGGGTGGTTACGCCGTCGGCAAACGGGAAAAACGCATCCGATGCCGCCACTTTTCCCGCCAGCGAGAAATCCGCGTCACCGGCCTTGCGCGCGGCGATGTGCGATGAGTCCACGCGGCTCATCTGGCCGGCCCCGATCCCGACCGTGCCCTCGTGGTCCGCAATCACGATCGCGTTCGACTTGACGTGCTTGGCAACGATCCACGCCATGTGCATCGCCCGCGATTCCTCCCGAGACGGGCCGCGTTTCGTTACCGCCTCGGGCGCTTTCAGCTCGGGGAATCCGGCATCGGCGTCCTGCGCCAGGTAAAACCCCTCGGTGAGCAGGCCGAAACGTCCGCCGGCAGGCTCCTGCCAGAACGCCTCGGGCACCGTCACCACCCGCAGGTTCTTCTTCTTGGCCAGGACTTCGAGGGCGCCCTCGCCGAACTCCCGGGCCACCACCACTTCGAGGAACAGCTGCTTCAATTCGCCGGCCAGTTCTCCGTCGACCCTGCCGTTGACCGCAACGATGCCCCCGAACGCGCTGACCGGATCGGTACGCAAGGCGCGCCGGTACGATAGCGCCACGTCACCGCACCACGCGGCGCCGCATGGATTTGTATGTTTGATAATGGCAACGCTCCCGGCGCCAAGGTCACGAGCGATCGCAAACGCCCCGACCAGATCCAGGTAGTTGTTGAACGACAGCTCCTTCCCCTGGTGCTTCTCCATGGAAATCACTGCGGACCGTTCCAGGGTTCGGTACACGGCGCCGGCCTGGTGCGGGTTTTCCCCGTAGCGCAGGTCGGCCACCTTTTCCAACGCGAGATTGATCCTTGCCGGCGTGCCGGCTGCCCCCAGGTTGCCGTCGAAGAACGCGCCGATCGCCGCATCGTAGCCTCCGGTCACCGAGAACGCATCCCGCGCCAGACGCCGGCGCGTTTCGAGCGACGTCGCCCCCGTCGCCTCGATCTCGTTCCCCACCACCTCGTAGTCCGCCGGATCGGTGACTACCGTTACATGGTGGAAATTCTTCGCCGCGGCCCGAAGCAGTGTGATTCCACCGATATCGATAAACTCGCACATCTCTTGTTCGTCGAGATTCCCCCCCCGATACTTCTCGGTGAATGGGTAGAGGTTGACGACGACCAGATCAATGGGATCGATGCCTTCTTCCCGGAGCTGCGCGTTATGCGCCGCGATGCCGCGGTTGGCGAGAATACCCGCGTGAATCTTCGGATGCAGCGTCTTGACACGTCCGTCCAGCAACTCTTTGCTCCCCGTATAGCTCGATATTTCTTCCGCCTCGATCCCCTCAGCGGCCAGGTGCTTTTGCGTCCCCGAGGATGCGAGAATGCGCACACCCCGGTTTTTCAAGACTCCGGCCAGCTCGAGCAGGTGAGCCTTGTCCGTAACACTGAGGATTGCGGTCTTGATCGGATTGCTTTTCACAGGTATTTCTCCAGGTCGAGGTCGGGAAAGAGCCTCCGGCACGCCTCCCGGTATCGTTCGACCGTCTTGCTGACTATCTCACCCGGCAGCGAGGGCGCTGGCGGGCTGTGGTCCCAGCCCGTCGCATCGAGGTGATCCCGCACGTACTGCTTGTCGAAACTGAACTGCGGGCGGCCGGGCTCGTACGAATCCAGCGGCCAGAAGCGTGATGAATCCGGAGAGAGCATCTCGTCGATCAGCGTGATCTCCCCGTCAATCCTCCCGAACTCGAACTTCGTGTCCGCCACGATGATTCCTCTCTCGCGGGCGTGCTCGTGGGCGGCCTGGTAAATCTCGAGGCTCTTCTCGCGCAACGTGCGCGAGACGTCAGCCGGGACGATCTCCGTCATCTGCTCGAATGAGATGTTTTCGTCGTGCCCGTCGTCCGCCTTCGTCGCCGGTGTAAAGATCGGTTCCGGCAACCTCTCTGCTTCGTTCAGTCCTCGGGCAAGCTCGATTCCGCAAACCGTGCCGTCGTGCTTGTATTCCCTCCAGCCCGAACCGGCGAGGTACCCGCGAACCACGCATTCGACATCGAAACGCTCGGCCTTGCGGACCAGCATGCTGCGCCCCGCCAACTCGGCCCGCCCCGTAAAGGGCGCCGGGTACTCGTCCGGCTCCGCCGTCACAAAGTGGGTCTTCAGCCCGCCACCGAAGCGGTCGTACCAGCCGAGCGTCATCTGCGTCAGAACAATCCCCTTACCGGGCACGGGGTCCGGGAGGATCACGTCGTAGGCGCTTACACGGTCGGTGGTCACGATCAGGAGCCTGTCTCCCAGATCGAAAACGTCCCGGACTTTGCCGCAAATGTCCGGCTCGAGTCCGTGGTCCTGGGTCCTCATCAGTACGTTCGACATGGGCTCCTTCTTCTCCTGTCTTTCGTCCCGCCTGAGCGGCGGGCTAATCGGTCACCACTACGCGCCGGTCGTTCACTCGCAACCGGCCCTCGGCAAAGAGCTCTATCGCTCTGACGTAGATGCGATGCTCCATCTCGTGAATCTTCTTCAGAAGGCTTTCCTCGTCGTCGTCGTCGTCCACGCCGACGGGCGCCTGTAAGATGATAGCGCCGCCGTCGACACTGCGGTCGACGAAATGAACTGTACAACCCGCCACCTTGACACCGTACTCCAGCGCTTGCCGGGCGCCGTGCAGGCCCTTGAAACTCGGCAAGAGGGACGGGTGGACATTCATGATCCTGCCCTCGAATCGAGACAAAAGCGGCCCGGCCAGAATGCGCATGAATCCCGCCAGCGCCACGAGGTCCGCGCTGTGCTCCTCACAGAGCGAAACGATTCTCTCCTCGGCCGCCTCCGGCAAACGCGCCTTGTTCGTACACGGGTCGACGACGTGGCTCGCAACGTCGAATCGGCGAGCGATTTCGAGCGCGCCCGCCTCCGCGTTATCGGTGATCAGACACACCACCCGGGCGGGGCGATCGTCGGGTCTGCACGCTTCAACTATAGCCTGGAAATTGGTACCGGTCCCCGAGGCCAGGACGGCCACGTTGCACCGTTCTTGGGTCAAGATTCCCTCCCACATGCCTCTCGAGAAAGGGCTAATATAGCACCTTGTTCCGCCCCCCGCATCAAAAATCGTTGTGTGTCGCGCCCCCCGCAAAAAAGGCGGCGGCGGCCAACGCGAGGCCGGCGATACGAAGCCACGCCCGCCGTCGTGACGACCACAGGAGCGCGAGACCGACGTAGTACATCGCAAACGCCGGTACCGGCAGCGCGGCGGGAATCGGTGCCAGGCCGGCAGCCGTTACGAGGGACGCATTGAACGCCTCGGTCAGATGATCCACCAGCGCGAACAGCATGGTGCCCGCCGGCAGGCAAACAAGCGCCGCCACCGTGGCCAGCGCCGACGACAACAACAGAGTCGCAACGGGCAACACGAAGATCACGGTGGCGAACGGCGCCACGAGACTGATCCGGCCGAAATAGTGCAGGATGACCGGTGCAAGAAAGACCTGCACCACGACGCTGACCCACACCGTCGACCGTACGAAATGCCACACGCGCCCCAGCCTTCCGGCCCGTTCGGGTCTGCGCAGCCGCTGGACACACAGCAGCACAGAAAACGTGGCCAGAAACGACAGTTGGAAACCAACGGAGAACAACGCGTGCGGGCGAACGAGAAGTATCAGCACGAACGCGTCGGCCAGGGAGGTCATGGGGCACAGCGGCCTGTGGGCGTCGGAGGCCGCGATGAGTATCAGGGCCATCACCAGCGCGCGCTGCAAGGACAGCACGGGTCCCACGGTCGCCACGTAGAACGTCAGAATGGCCATCAGCGCCATCCGGTTGCGCAGGCGGGTCCATTTCAGTACCAGCACCAGCGCGCCGGCTACAAACCCCAGGTGCAGCCCGCTCAAGGCCAGCAGGTGCGAGATGCCCAGGACGATGAACGTTTCGCGCAGGCGCCGGTCGATAAAGCCGCGCTCGGCGAGCAGAAGCGCCAGTGGCACGCCCGCCCGTGACCCGATACCGGCGGTCGCCCTGCGCCGAATTTGCTCGTGAAGCGGTGCGAACACTTCGCGTACGATCGGGTTGCCGCCACGACCTGCAAGGGTGCGCACGCCTCCGGGCAGGGCGCGTACCGCTCCCGCACAGCCCCGTCCGCGCAGGTACGCCGCGTTCGACCTCCTCCCCGTGCCCGGTTTGGTCCCTATGCGCGCGCTGTCCCCGTAGCCGACGACGAAATCCTGGGCGGAGACGAGGACCCGCAGCTGCACTCCATCGACCGCTGTCGTGAATTCGAAACTCGTGCGCCCGAAGCCGTGCGCCGGGAAGCTCGATATCCATCCGTCGAGCGTAGCTTCACCTGCGTTCGCCGCCAGCCACGCGTTGAACGTGTTCGTGCGCTCGACGAGTCCCGCCGCCGAAATCGCTCCGTAGCTCCAGAAGAGGCCCACGGCGACCAACGCCAACAAGCGCTCGCTTCGCCCGCATCCGCGGGCCAGCGCGTCACGCACCAGAAAAAAAAGGGCCACCGGCAGAACCCGTGGGTCCTGCAGAAGCCCTGCCGCCAACGCGGCGGCGAGTCCCCATACCACAGTCCGTCCTCCTCACACCCACCACACCCGTGACCCTGGTTATGATTCCCGGTAAAACTCCACCCGGTTCTTTCCCTTGCGCTTCGCCCGATACAACGCCGAGTCGGCTTTGAGAAACAGCTCTTCCTCCGTGCGCGCGTGATCGGGAAACACGGCTGCCCCGATACTAACACGAAGCGGACGGGGCTGACCATCTCGAGAGCGGAACGCTTTCGATTCTTCGATGACGGTTCGCAGTCGCTCGGCGGTATGAATCGCCTCGACCTCGGCCGTGCCCGGCAGCAAGACAACGAACTCCTCCCCGCCGTACCGGAAGGGCAGGTCAATTTTTCTCAGGTTGGCGGAGACGAGGTTGGCCACCAGGGCCAACGCCTCATCACCCTTCTGGTGCCCCATGGAATCGTTGATGCTCTTGAAATCGTCGATGTCCAGGATCAGCATCGACACCTTGCCGGCCGATCGCGTCGCGCGCTCGATCTCGATCTGGACCTGCTTGTCGTAGAATCCCCGGTTGTAGATCTGCGTCAGCTTGTCCACCGACGTCATGGTCTTCAAGCGGGCGGCATTCTCGATAATCTGTTCGAACATGCGCCGGGCCACGTGGATGCGCCCCAGCACATCGGTCTCTTCCTCGCCCTCGGGGACCCACAACTCGAAAACCCCGCAGAATTCTCCCAGCGCGGTCACCGGCGCCACCGCCGCCCGATGCCCCACCCCGCGGCCCCCGTCGTCGAGGTCCCCGACCCCCAGCGTGTGCGCGGCCTCGGCATCGATGAATTCGACCCCGTCGGACCGGTGACAGCGGGCGTACACGGGGTTCTTGAGAATGGTCTTGCGGGGCACCGTCGTCACGCCGCGCCCCGGCCGATCGCCGAAACGTCCCTGGTCGAGAATCAGCCGCCCGCCGGGGAGGCGCAGCCATTCCGGTAGCAGGCCGATCACCGCCTGCAAACGGTCCACGGTGGACTCGCGGTGGTCGTTTATGGACAACGTCCGGATAACCTCGGGCAGGATATCTACGGTCGCCGTGCCCCCTCCCCCGCCGGCCCCGGCCCTCGCGCCACGCTCGGCGTCCTCTATGCCCATCGCACGCCACTCCGTCGCCGGCAGCTGCAAGCGTAATTGGTAGAACCCGTTATCTCTGACGTACGTCAAAATAACGGAATCGTTCTCCGTCCGGATCGGCCGCCGTTGGAAATAGTCCGTGCGGCAGAGTTCCTCCAGCGCGAGAACCGACTCGAGCCGCAATTCCCGGGGATTTCCCGCGCGTACGGCCCTTTCGATTCGTTTTCGCCGGTCCGGTGTCAGCCGGTGCTGGGGGATGAGGTTGTGGAGAAGGTATGTATAGTCTCTCTCCAGGCTGCGCATGTCTGATACCTTCTGATCTATATGTGCTGTAAGCTATTATACAATATTTGGCTTGAATCCTACCACCCAAATCATTATGCATCCCTAAGACGGCCGCAGCGACGCTCGGCCCGGCCGCACCACTTTTGGCTTGCATTTTGCTGAAAATACGCGTAGTGACCAAACCTTACCGAGGCATATCCCTGGGAAACACGCTTATACTCTAGAACAACAACGGAGAGAGTAAGTTATGCGAAAAAACATCGCCGTGCTGTGCTTGTATGCGCTTGTGGCTTGGGGCTGCTCGTCGGGGGGCGGCGTCTCCCGGCACGTCAATACGGGCCGGAGCCTGGATGAGGCCCGCCAGCGGGCCGCGGAAAACTCGCGCCGCGACGGGGAGAGCCTGGGCCGGTTCCAGAGCGGTGTTGACTCCGCCGCCGCCTTGTTCGATTTCGGCGACGTCGCCGACTTCCTCACGATTCGTGATTCCCTGGCTGGCCAGCTGGAATCGATCGCAAAGAATTATCCTGCAATTCGTTCCGAGCCGGAGTTCGAGCAGGTCCTGAAGAGCCTTCAGGCCCTGGATTCCCTGGGTATCGTCAAGGCCTACGCGCGCCCCGGACCCAGCGTTATCGACAGCCTCGCCCTGTCCCTGCAGAGTTGGCCCGAGATCGACAGCAGCCAGGTCGAGATGAGCGACTTCGCGTTCAGCGACACGGTGTTCCCCGTGATCTCGAACGATCGTATCGAGTTCTGGCTGCGGTATTTTACCGGACCCGGCAAAGAGCGCTTCGCGCGCTACCTGTACCGGCTGGAGCTCTACCGCCCGACGGTCGAGCGTATCCTGACCGAACTCGACCTGCCCCGCGAATTGATCTGCGTCCCCTTGATCGAGAGCGGCTTCAGTCTCAAAGCGCGCTCGAGGGCCCGCGCGGTCGGTCCTTGGCAGTTCATCTCCGGAACGGCCCGTATCTACGGTCTGCGCGTCAATTGGTGGTACGACGAGCGGCGCGACATCGTCGCCTCGACGTACGCCGCCGGCAACTATCTCAAGGACCTCTACTCGATATGGAACTCGTGGCCGCTTGCCCTCGCCTCCTACAACTGCGGCGAATACAGGGTCGCTCGGGCCGTGGCACGGCACAAATCGACGAATTTCTGGAAGCTGCGGCTTCCGAAACAGACTGAACGCTATTTTCCAAAGTTTCTCGCAACACTGTACATACTGCGCGACCCGGAGAAATACGGCTTCACGATTCCGGACGTTCCGAGCATCCAGTTCGACGAAGTGAAAATAGGAGACGCAACGGATCTAAAAGTGATCGCAGAATCGGCCGGCACTACCATGGACGTATTGCGCGAGCTCAATCCGGCCTTGCACCGCTGGAGCACGCCGCCCAAGACGGAAATTCTGGTTAAAGTACCCGCGGGCGCGGGTAAGGTGTGCGCCGAGAAGCTATCCGCCATCCCGCCGGGGGACCGGGTCACCTGGAGGAAACATCGTATTCGCAAGGGCGAGACGCTGTCGGTTATCGCCGGCCGTTACGGCACATCGATATCCGCCCTGAAGCAGTTGAACGGAATACGAAACGCCCACCGCATTCGAGAGGGCAAGAGTCTTATCGTGCCGCTCAAGGGATCCTTCAGTGAGACGGCGAGCAGCCGACCCACGTACAAGACCAAGCGACGCAAGCTCAACAAGAAAGCGCTGGAGAATTACGCCAAGAAGTACACGCCGCCAGCCAACCACAAGCGCGTTGTCTACCGGGTCAAGGATCGAGACACCCTGGGAGCGATTGCCGAGGTCTTCCGCACGAGTGCCAGAAAGATCCGGCGATGGAATGATCTCGCATACCGCTCGTACATCTACCCGGGGCAGAAACTCGTAATCTACGTACCCGAGTCGTTCGAGGTCTCCAAGGTCGCCTCGACCGGCAAAGCGCCCAAACCGACGACGACGGATCACGTCAGGCACAAATACGTGGTCAAGAAGGGCGATACGTTCTATTCGATCAGCAAGCGCTTCCGCGTTTCCATGTCCGACTTGCTGGCGTGGAACGACCGCAGCACCAGGTCGACGCTCTACCCGGGACAGACC
>JBHHVD010000069.1:0-17466 GCA_046754105.1 Candidatus Krumholzibacteriia bacterium | reverse complement strand
GTGCTGGGCGTGGGCGACCAGCCGGCGGCGGCCCTGCCCGACGGGGCGCGCGGCTCGCCGCGAAACGCGCCGCGCTCATGGACGTGGTGAAGGCGAAGGCGAACGCACGAGCACCACGGCCGAAGGGTAAAGACTCCATAGATGGAAAGAAATCTGGCTCTCGAGCTGGTCCGTGTGACCGAGGCGGCAGCTTTGGCATCCTCCCGCTGGATGGGAAAGGGGAGTGGCGTCGAGGCGGATCGTGCCGCCTGCGAAGCGATGGCCATCGCTATCAAATCCGTCAAAATCAAGGGTACGATTGTCATCGGGGAGCGAGACCCGAACCACGAGTTGTCCAAGGGCAAGATCGTCGGGGAAGGCGATCGTCCCGAGGTCGACGTCGCGTTAGACCCGCTGGAGTGCATTGACTCGGTGGCCATGGGGCGGTCAAATGCCATCTCTGTAATCGCCGTGGCGAGAAAGGGCGGCTTTTTCGACGCGCCCGTAGACTACATGGACAAGATTGCCGTCGGGCCGGAAGCAGCCGGCCGCATCGATATCAACGCCAGCCCTTTGGAAAACCTGGTGAACATTGCCGACGCCAAGAGGACCTACGTCGAGGATCTCACCGTGTCTATCCTCAATCGTGAGCGCCACGCAGAACTAATAGAGAAAGTCAGGGCGACGGGAGCGCGCATTCAATTGATCAAGCACGGAGATATCGCGGCAGCCATGGCGGCGGCCATCGCTGGCAGCGGCGTCGACGTGTTGATGGGTGCCGGTGGCGCCGACGAGGGTGTGCTCTCGGCGGCGGCACTCAAGTGCGTGGGTGGCGACTTCCAGGGCAGATTCATTGCGCTGGACGAAAAAGAAGAGGCAGCGCTCGGACGCCGAAACCTGAGCAAGACGGACGTCCTCGGTATGGACGATCTCCTCACGGGTGAAACGTTGATGTTTGCCGCGACGGGTGTGACCCGCAGCGATATTCTCCGCGGGGTTCAATACCGCCACGGAGGCGCCGTGACCCATTCGGTCGTCATGCGCCTCAAGTCGGGGACGGTCCGTTTTATCGAAGCCAATCACTCCTTCGACCGCAAGCCGAACTATTCCTGAGTTGGATCAGGACTGCAACACGTGAGGTCGTATGGAACTCCCGTTCTCGGATCCAGTTGACAAATCCAGACCGCTCTCCGAGCGGATGCGGCCCCGCTCGCTGGACGAGTTCATCGGGCAAGAGGACATCGTCGGGCCGGGCACCCTTCTTCGCCGTGCGATCGAACGGGGAGAGCTGAAACAATCGCTGATTCTATGGGGACCGCCGGGCTGCGGCAAGACGACGCTGGCACGGATCATCGCGCGCGGCGTGAAATGCCGCTTCGTGATCTTCAGCGCGGTGACTTCGGGTATCGCGGAGGTCAAACGCGTTATCAACGACGCGAGAAAACTCCGCACGGTCGACGGCACGCCCCTGCTCATGTTTGTCGATGAAATCCACCGTTTCAACAAAGCCCAGCAGGACGCTTTCCTGCCCCATATCGAAGATGGAACGATCGTCTTCATCGGCGCGACCACCGAAAACCCGAGCTTCGAGATCATAGGCCCGCTCCTGTCGCGCTCCCGGGTTCTCGTTCTCAAGGCGCTCGAGAAAAGCCAGGTGCTCGAGCTGGTCAAGCGGGCGCTGGCGGACGTGGAACGGGGTCTTGGCGACCGCGACATCGAAGCGGACGACGGAGTCCTCGCCTACGTGGCCGATATCGCCCAGGGCGACGTGAGGGCCGCGCTGAACGCGCTCGACTACGCGGCGTCGGTACTGGCCGGCGCCATGGGCAAACGCGAGCTCACCCGCTCTCACGTGGAAGACGCCATGCAGAGGCGACTTGTGAGCTCGGACAAGGCGGGCGAGTCCCACTACGACCTGATTTCGGCGTTGCACAAGAGCCTGCGCGGTGGAGCCGTGGACGCGTCCCTCTACTGGCTGGCCCGCATGTGTGAGGCGGGGGAGGATCCGCTCTTCATCGCGCGGCGCCTCGTGGTGTTCGCGTCGGAAGACGTCGGTAACGCCGACCCGCGAGCGCTTGTTCTCGCCATCGCCACGCGGGACGCCGTGGCGTTCAACGGTTACCCCGAGTGCAAGCTTGCGCTGGCGCAGGCGGTCATCTACCTGGCGCTGGCGCCTCGAAGCAACGCGTCATACATCGCGTACAAGAGCGCGGCCGCCCTCGTGCACGGCCACCCTCCCTACCCGGTCCCCATGCACATCCGCAACGCGCCCACACGGTTCATGAAGGACCTGGGCCACGGCAAGGACTACAAGTATCCCCATGATTATCCCGGGGGGTTCGTAAAAGAGAACTACTTCCCCGATGCACTTCGAGCCACGCGCCTTTACGACCCGAGGCCGGCCGGTTTCGAGGAGGAGCTTCGAAAGCGCCTGGAAACCTACCTGAAGCGGCAGCAGGACGGTACCACGGAGCCGGACGAATAGACCGACCGGGATCCGTGGACGACGGGAATCATTTCGCAGCGCCGGATCGTCTGTTACAATGACTGCTGCGCCCCCGCCCGGGGCGACGCAACACGAGGCGCCGCGTGGGAGAATCGACCGGCAAGCCGGTGCCGCGGTGGAGTAACGGGTAGTGAACCAGGCCGGGGGCCACACATGGATGTTCCTCGCGACGATGTTGCCAGAACGGTCGTAGATCATCCGGCCGGACACCTGCGGGTCTTGGGCCCTCCGGGCAGCGGCAAGACCCGTCTCGTGATCGAGCGCTACCGGGCCCTCGCCCGTGCCGGCTCGGGAGCGTTTATCCTCACCTATTCCAGGGAACAACTCAAACGGATCACCCGCGACCTCATCGCGACCGGCACGTCGAACGCCGGAATTTCGCCGGTGCTGACACACTTTACACTGGCCCGCGAGATAGTGGCCGCCTCCGGATGGAAGGCCCCGCGTATCGTGGAGGGAATCGAGGAGGCGCTTCTGGTCCGGCAGATCCTCGACCGCTACGCATCGGACTTCAAGAGCGACTACAAGACCATAAACGAATCCGAAATCTTTCAGCGTGACCTCATCGCTCTGTTTCATCTGCTCGTGCAGAACGGTATCAAAGAGGACGCGCTGGCGGCGCTCAAGTCTTCGGCCCGGGGAGCACGGCTCGTGGACGCGCTCGCACTCTACGAACGCTACCTGGCCGGGCTGTCGGCGACGGGATGTGTAACCTTTTATGACATGTCCTGGGTCGCCGCGGGAGCGTGTGCGGCGCTGCCTAGCGCCCACCCGTTTCGCCGCGCCCGGGTGTGGCTGGTCGATGACTTTCAGGACATCGATGCCGGTCAGTTTGCCCTCCTCAACGCGCTGGTCGAACCGAACGGGGACGCCGCACTCAACATATTCGGCGATCCGATGGGCCCGTTCTTCGGCTTCCGGGGAACGCACGAACGGTACCTCATGAGCGAGTTCCCCGAACGTTACCGCTCCCGGACCATCGCGCTCGCAGGCGCTTGCCTGGCGGCCGGTCCGCTTGGCCAAGCCGTCGAGGCGCTCACCCGCGAGACGCTGGGAACGGATGCAAAGGAATACCTGCCGTTACAGGCCCTTTCCGCGCGCGGCCCGTCCGTCGATCGGTCACCGGGGCGGGCGAAGTCGTTGGGACCGCTGTTCGACCCGCCACCGGAGGCGTCCGCCGCCGGCACCGCTGCGGACGTGCGGTTGGAGGTTGCCGAAGACGAAGTCGACGAGGTGTACACCGCGGCGGAGCGCGTGCGCGACCTCATCGCGCGGGGGCGGTGCCGCCCCCGCGATATCGCCGTCGTTGCCAACGACAAGAGGCGCTACGAACCGCTGCTGCGGGCCGCTTTCGAGCAGCGCGGCGTGCCGCTGGACACGGGCCGCCCGCCCGCAAGCGAATTTCGTGGATTCGTGCGATCGCTCTTTCTCCTCATCGAGGCGGCACGCGAGCCGGCCGCCATGGAAGCGTTTGCGACGTCTCCCTTTTACCGGCATTTTCGGGACCGGTGCTTGAAGGCGAGCGGGCGAGGTGTAAGCCCGGAGGGCGACCGTGACACCTTGCGGCGGTACCTGCAATCGGTGGCTGTCGAGTTGGACTCGATACCACCGGGTGAGCGCATGCGGTACGTCGTGCATCGCCTGCTGTTGCCGGCGTGTGAATCGTACGGCGATGAAACGGGAGATGAATTGGTGTACGCCTTTCTCTCGGTCCTGGCAGAGCGGTGGCAAAACTACTGCGCTGCGCTGGAGGCGACACGTGGCAACGCCACCCTCGGTGAGTTCATGAGGGTCAGCCGTCTCTTCGAGACGAGATCGGACACCGCGATGCCGTCCGCGGAGGAAGTTGGTTTCTACTCGTGCCGCGAAATGAAGGGCCGTTACTTTCGCGCGGTCGTGTTGCTCGGGTGCTCAGAGCTGTTGTTTCCATCCGTGATGATGCGTGACGGCCTGATGCCCACCGCGGCGCTCGCCGGCGCCCTGGCGAAGGCGCTGCCAGACCGGCCCGTCGAGGTATACGGCGCGCGGCCGCCGGACGCACATCTTCGCGGGGAATACCACTTGCTGCATCTCGCGTTAACCCGTGCCCGGGAGGTGCTCTACGTGTCGGCGCCAAAGATGTTCGCCGGCCAGGCGAAACCGGCTCCGGCAACGGTTCTCGCGAACGCCTGGCCGAGGGAGGCGTATCACGATACGCCGGCGAACGAGAGGACCCCGCCACAGATCCGTTTTGCCTGGGCCTGGACCGGTGCCGGCGCGCCGGCGGGGCTCGCGGAGCGGCTTGCCCCCCTTAACGCAGTGGGTCCCCTGTGGAACCTCTCCCCGCCGCCGGCCGAGCCCTTCGCCGTAAAACGCTTCACCCTCAGCCAGTCGTCGTTCGGGAGTTTTTTCAAGTGCCGCCGCCGCTTCTTTTACCAGCGGGTGCTGCGCCTTCCCGACGATGACAGCATCCCGGCGAAGCTTGGAGGGATATTCCATAATGTCATGGCAAACATCGGCCGGGCGTTCCCCACGAAGGAGAAACTTCACGGCGGTATCAGCGACGACGCCATCTACGGTATGATCGACGAGGAAATCCACGAGGACGGCACCGTCCCGCCGAGTTCGCTGATCGGGCGGGCGCTGCGTTTTCACTTGTACGTGTACGTGAAGACCGCGCTCCGGCTGGACCGCAGCGAGTCGCATGATTACACGGTCAGGGACATCGAGGAAAACTTCGAGTTCACCTGTGATGGTTGGGAATTCCGGGGGCGGCGGGACCGGGTGGAGCACTCCGTGGCCGAGGGTGTAACGCTGATTGACTACAAGACCGGCAAGTTCAACAAAACGGCGGACAACCTGCGGGGAAAAGTTCTCGCCGCCGCCGATAACCCCGAGGACGCCAACTGGCAAGTGCCGTTCTACGTTTGGGGCTACCGGCAGCAAAGCAAGGAATGGCCGGCGGCCTTCAAGCACGTTGTGATTCCGCCCGCGGCGGATCCGTTCACCGTCACGTTGTACATCCGCGAGCGGGAAGAGGACGTGCCCCCCGAAGCCAGGAAGAAACGCAAGCCGGCGTACTACCTCCTGCAGGACGAGGTGGAGGCGGCCGTCCGGCAAGCCGCGGCGCACGCAGAGGAGATATTCTCGGAGCGCGCTGAGTTCGAGCGGGTCGACGTAGCCAAGAACGTGTGCGGATACTGCCCGTTCAGACGCGTGTGCGGCCGGAGCGATACGTGGAACTGAATTCCGAAAAAAAGAAAGTCATCGAAATGCCCATCGACAGCACGGTCAAGGTGCTCGCCGGCCCGGGGACCGGCAAGACCCGCCTTCTCGTCGCTCGCTACCTCAAATTCGTGTTCGAAGACGGCATTCCGCCTGATCGACTGCTCGCGCTCACTTTCACCAAGAAAGCGGCGGGTGAAATGCACGAGCGGATTTTCAGGGAAGTGCTCCACACCCGGGACGAGCAGGTGCTGCGCGGGCTCTACGGCGCGTGGATCATCAATTTTCACCAGTTCGCACACCGGATCATCAAGGAGAACGCGGCGGCCTTCGGCATCGAGCCCGAAGTCGGCGTGGCGACCGAAGTAGAGCTCGCCCGCATCCGGTTGGCTCAGCGGCGCGAGTTCGAGAGCGGGAGGATGGTGGGGCTGCCGGCGGACTACGCCGACGACATGCCGTCACCCAGGGACCTGGGCCGCCTTTTCGACCACGCGATGGACATCGTCGACGAGGGGCGGGGAATGCTGTGGACCCCCGGCAAACTGGTCGAGGGGGTGAACCAGTCGGACCTGCCCGAGTACCGGCGGTATGTCGAAATGGTGGCAGCGGTGTGGAACGGGTACGCGCGGGAGCTAAAGAAACGAAAGCTGCTCGACTTCAACGACTTGATACGTATCGTCGTCGAAGAGCTCGGGCGGCGCGAGCAACTGGCGAAACGCTATGCGTCGCACTTCGAGCATATTCTGGTCGACGAGTTCCAGGACACGAGCCTGGCGCAGAACGAGCTGGTGAGGATTCTCTCCGGCGGCAGATTCGACAGGGTAACGGTGGTTGGGGACGACAAGCAGTCCATCTACCGCTGGCGCGACGCGCGCGTGGAGAACCTTCGTGAGTTCGACGCACCGGCGGAATACCTGCAGACCAACTTTCGTTCGCTCCAGGGAATCCTCGATCTTTCGCACGAGTTTATTATCGAGGATACGCATTTCAAGAAGTACGCCGACAAGATCCGGCTCGAGGCCGACCGCACGGGTGCCGGAGAACCGATATGCGTCTTTCATCCCCCGGACGAGGTCGGCAAGTCCTTCGAGGATGAGGCCAAAGCGCTGGGCGCCTGGGTGGCCGCCCTCACCGGCGTGACCGCGCCCGCCGGGTCACCTTTCGCGTGTTATCGGGAGCGCTGTCCGCAACTTGGATTCGGCGACGTCGCCATCCTCATGCGGTCAGTCAAGGCCAGTTCGGGACTGCCGTACTTCGAGCAGGAACTGAACCAGTTGGGCATCCCTTTTTCAGTACTGGGCGGGATCAGCGCGCTCGAGGAGCAGGTTCTCGAGTTGTTCAGAAACCTGTTGCAGCTGCTCATAAGATCCGATCTGCAGTCGCTGCTCGTCGTCCTGGAGGCAAGACCGTTCCAGCTGCCGGACAAGGCGCTGCGAGACATGTTCCAGGCGGCATCGGAGCACACGGTGGACGATCTTCTGAATGAGAAGACGCTTGCCGCCGTCGACACCGAGACCGCGAGGCGCTGCGTCGTTTTGAGGGAGCTCCTTGAGGAGCTCGGCGGGCTGCGGGGCCAACTCGATCTATCGGCGTTCGTCGTGCACGTGATGGAACGGGCACAGTTTTTCTACCAGCTATTCGACCAGGGGGCCGACCTGCGCATCGTGGAGTCCGTCTCGAAGAGGCTGTTTGAGATGGTCGAGAACCTGCTGCAAAAGAACGAGGCGAACCTCTCGGCCCTGCTGGAAGCGATAGACACGCTTCTCAAGAAGAAATATTTCGGCGAGGAAGACGCCCCGTACGCACCCGAAGGGCGTGTCGTCATCATGACCATACACCAGGCCAAGGGACTGCAGTTCAAAGCCGTGGCCCTGCCCGGTATCAAGCTATTTGGACAGGGTGGGAGCAAACATGATTTCTGCCTCGTCGATGGCGAGGGACTCTACGGGGCGGACGTCAAGGACTGGGGCCGCGGACCGGCCGACACGACAGCGAATGACAGGGCGAAGGGAGAACGGGAACAGGAGGAGAGGTGTCTCCTCTACGTGGGTATGACCAGGGCGGAGGATCACTTGTACCTGAGCTCGCCGTTTCCGAATGGTCATGAAAAGGGAGAGGCGCAAAACCTCTTCGCGTCGGTTATGAGGGCGCTTCCCGAGAGCGGCGTCGCATACGAGGAACTGCGTCAAGCCGCGGGCGTCAAGCTCGTGCGCAAGGATCCCGCCGGCCGGCCGGCGGGTGATGTCGCGGGGCTGGCGGATTTGCTGGCGGAATGGCAGGAGGGCCGCGAACGTCTCGAGGAGGCCCGCGTAGTGAGCAAGCCCGTGCCCCAGGGGCTGCAGTTCGTAACCTGGCGAGGATTGCACACGTTCGGCGCCTGCCCGCAGCAATACTACTACCGGTACGTGGCCGGGGTACGGGAAGACCTGCTCAACGGCGACGCGCACGTATCCGCGGCTGAACCGGAGGAGACCTTTGAAGCCTCCCCGGATGGGCGCCTGCCCAGGGGCACGACCCCTGCGGACTTTGGGCGTTTCGTACACGACGTCCTCTTCGAGTGGATCGGCGGTGGTGGTTCCGGCGCGGCAGGCGTGGAAGAGGTGCTCGCCCGCGTCGCCGACAAATTCGATCTCAGGGGCGAGGCGAGAAAGGAAATCGCCGCAATGGCTATGGAACTTGCGACGGCGTACGGCGAAGAGAAAACGCTCCGTGAGGGCGAGCTGCACGAAGCCGAGTGGCCGGTGCGGCGGCGGGTGGGCGACATCGTGTTTCAGGGCGTGGTCGACCGGGTGGACCGCACGGCAGACGGGTATCGGATCATCGATTACAAGATCGGCGCACCGAAGGAAGAATACAACTATCAACTCCAGTTCTACGGGTGGGCGCTGCAAGGGATCGTCGACGGGACGCTCTCCAGCGCCGTCTGCTACCTGCACAGACCGGTGCGGCTCGAGCCGGTCGACTTAATGGAAAACGATCTTGGCGCGATTGACGGGGCGGCCGTCGAGCTGGTGGAGGCGACCGGGTCGGGGATTTACCACGCAAAGCCGGGCAAGGTCTGTGGCCCGTGCGACTACTCAGACATATGCCCGCACGCGGTGACGTGATCCGGCTCAGTCGCCGCTCGCAGCCGTTGGAGACGTCAGGGCACCCGCCTCCCGGTCCGCAAACCGGTGTGGGCCCGGCGGTCTCCGGAGCCGAGAAAGGTGACGCGGACCCATGAACGGAATCCTGCAGCGAACCCTGGCGTATTTTCGCAAAAGGCTCCGAAGACCGCTCCCACCCGATTTCATGAACTTCGAACATAATCGGGCGTTGTGGAATCGGTACGCGCAAACATGGAGCAGGGACGAGATCCCTATCCAGAATCCGGATATCGGTGAGAGCAATCGCGACGACTATGTTACGTGTCTGGGGGACGAGTGGGGGACGGCGACCGACGTCGAGGCCATCGTTTCAGAGTACATCTACCCGTACATAACGACGGACAGCGTCGTGGCGGAAATCGGCGTCGGCGGTGCGAGGATCGCCAGCCGGGTCGCCCCGCGCACGGGAGAGCTGTCGTGTTTCGATATCTCGAAGGAGATGCTGGACAGGGCCCGTGGCGCTCTGGCGGGGCATACGAACGTACGATTCATCCTGATGGAACGGCCGCGGTTTCCAGACGAGTGCACGGCAAAGTTCGACTTTGTGTACGCTTTCGACGTGTTCGTGCATTTCGATCTGCACATGATGTGGAAATACTTCCGTGAGATCGGGAGGGTGCTTAGGAAGGGGGGGCGCGCGTTTTTGCATACCAGCAACCTGTGTGCGCCGGGGGGATGGAAGAGCTTCTCGAACCAGGAATCCTACAGTGTCATCCGGCACTACTTCATATCACCGGAGATCGTCAACACGCTCGCGGAGCGCGCCGATCTGGCCATCGTCAAAGAATCGTCCATCGACCCCGGTAACTTCTACCTGAACCGCGACTACCTGTTCGTGGTCGAAAGGCGCTGACGTGTCCTAAGTGTGGCGCAGCCAAGGGCGTTCCATGCCCGCTGGAGCCGGGCGCGGCGGGAGTGCCGCCTACTCGATCTTGACAACGGTGCGGTTCGTGGCTAGAATTCGTGCAAAACACCCACGGAAAAAAGGAGGGAATCATGTTACGTCGTCTGATCGCGCTATCGCTGGTTTTGCTGTTCGTGGCCGGCGTCGGTATGGCGGGTGAGAAGCCCTGGTTCGACATGGAGAACTGCGGGATGTGTAAGAGCCTGGGCAGCAATGCGGAACTCATGGAGAACCTGAGCTGGGAGCAGCACAATATCTCCAACGGCATATTGGCCGTAACCACGGTGTCCCCGAAATACCTCGAGTCGTACCGTGCGGCGCACGCCGAAATGAGCAAGACCGCCCAGCGCCTCGCAAAGGGCGAGATGATGGAGATGTGTGGAAGCTGCATGGCCTTTGGCATGTGCATGATGAAAGGAGCCAGGCAGGAATACGTGGAGACATCGACGGGTGACGTATGGATCGTCACTTCGGACAACCCCGAGCTGGTTGTCGATCTGCAGAACTGGGTGAAGCGCAATAAAGAGGAAATGGCCAAGCTCAAGCCAGCAAAGGGATAGCCGATTCAAGAACGGTCGCTGGTCCAGGACCTGACAGGGACGCGCCCGGTGCAAGCACCGGGCGCTTTGCTTTGGGGCGGTTACGTACCCGTCATAGTGAAAACTTGATACTTGTCAACTTGCATGCGCGGCGTTTTGCGGTACCCTTGTGCGGGGATGGGAAGTATGGGCAAGTAGCCGTTAGAGTCTGTACACACCCCTGCTCCGAACTCCGACACGCGGGCCGGATGGATGTACACGAGCCCAAAGCGGGTTGGACGATCGAGGGAGGTTGGCCATGTTCCGTTGGATTTCTACCGCGCGGTTTCAGCGGCTTCTTGCCGTAGTGATATTTCCCGTTGCCCTGGTGTCCTGTGGCGGTGACGGTGGCCCGACGACTCCGCCGGTTGGTGGCGGCCCGACGACCCCGCCGGGATGGTTCTGGCAGAATCCACTACCACAGGGGAATTGGCTGGAGGCGGTACAATTCGGAAACGCTACGACGGGAATGGCAGTGGGTGGCGTGGGTACGATTATGCGCACCACCGACGGGGGTACGACCTGGGCCATTCAGACGAGTGGCACCAGGGAGTACCTGATCGGTCTCCACTTCACCAGCGCCCTGACGGGTACGGTGGTGGGAGATAAGGGTACGGTCCTGCGCACAACCGATGGCGGGGAGACCTGGGTCAGCCAGACGACGGGGACGGTCGACCGGCTGAATGGCGTGCATTTTATAGATGACGTGACGGGATCGGCTGTGGGGGGTAACGGCGCGATCTTTCGCACGACCGACGGCGGTGCTACGTGGGTGAGTCAAACCAGTGGAACTGCAAGCAACCTGCAGGGGGTGTTCCTCACCGGTGCGATGACGGGGACGGTGGTAGGGGGTGACGGTACAATCCTTACGACGACCGACGGGGGGGCCAACTGGACCAGTCGTACGAGCGGTACGACGGATTGGCTCTACGCGGTTGTTTTCACCAATGCCACAACGGGGACAGTCGTGGGGAATAACGGCACGATCCTCCGTACGACCAATGGGGGTGCCAGCTGGACCGGCCAGCCGAGCGGCACCACGAACACGCTCATCGGCATTGATTTCACCGACGCCACGACGGCCACGGCCGTGGGGAGTAACGGTACGATTCTTCATACGACCGACGCGGGGGGTACCTGGGCCAGCCGGACGAGCGGGGTGGCATATGCCCTCGAGAGCGTCTCGTTTGGCGACGCGCTGACCGGGACGGCGGTGGGGGAGGACGGAACGATCCTGCGCACCACCGATGGGGGTGACACCTGGGCGAGTCAGGTCAAGGGGACACGATCGTTTCTTCTTGACGTCGTCTTTGTCAACGCTACGACCGCGACGGTCGTGGGGGAGGATGGCACGATCCTGCGCACCACCGACAGCGGGGCCAACTGGATCGCCCAAACGAGCGGAACCACGAATTCGCTCCATGGCGTGTCTTTCACCGGTGTGTTGACGGGGACGATTGTGGGACAAGATGGCCTGGTTCTGCGCACAACCGACGGCGGCAACACCTGGACCAGCCAGACGAGCGGGACGACAGGAGTGCTGGAGGACGTGTGCTTTACCGACGCCTCTACCGGAACGGCCGTGGGGTATGCCCTGGAGGCCACGGGGTTTGCCGGCACGATCCTTCGCACGACCGACGGGGGGAATACCTGGACGCCCCAAACCAGCGGGACGACGAACCTGTTTTATTCCGTCTTTTTCACCAGTGCCATGACGGGGACGGTCGTAGGTGTCGGGGGCACGATTCTGCGTACAACCGACGGCGGGAGTACATGGACCGCGCAGACAACCGGGACGACGGCGTCGTTCGAATCCGTCTTCTTCACCAGTGCAACGACGGGGACGGTGGTCGGCAGCTCGGGCACGATTCTGCGCACCACCGACGGCGGGCAGACGTGGGAGGCGCAGGTAAGTAATACGAGCGAGATTCTCAAGGCGGTCAGCTTTAGCGGCGCGAACACGGGGGTGGCCGTGGGAACCGGGAGCGTGATTCTTCGCACGACGGACGGCGGGGGCACGTGGGTGAGTCAAACCAGCGGGGCGACCGGCTGGCTCCGGGGTGTCGCCCTTACCGGTGCCCTGACAGGGACGATCGTAGGGGACTATGGTACGATTCTTAGAACGACTACGGGTGGAATCAAATAGCGGAAAGACCCTCGGACCCCGGCAGACTCTTGTCCGGTTGCGGGTACGGCGCTTTTCTGTCACACTCGATGTGCTGGGTGGGGGGAGTCGCCATGACCGAGAACCAAAGGAGCGAACGCCATGCGTTACTTGATCGTTTTCGTGACCGCAATCGTGCTCGTGTCCGCGAGCGCGGCGAGCGCCCAGACAAACCTCGGTATTACCGGGGGCGTATTGTTGCCCATCGGTGACCTGGACGACGTAGCAGATGTATCGCCCTACATCGGGGCGCGCTGGGAGATCCAGGACGTCAGCCCGATGGGAAACGCCGTCGTCCTGAGCTTTCTCGTCCAGGGAGGTTTTGCATTCCTGCAAACCGACCCGGCGCTCGAGGCCGCCCTCGCCGCGCTCGGGATAAGCGATGATGGCACCTATTTCGACGTAGGCGCCGGCGTGCGCGTGTACGCCACGGCGAATCCTCTCTTTCTCAGCGCGGGCGCTTCTTTTATCAATCTCGACCCGGCGGGCGCGGTGGAGTCCTCGAGCGGAGTCGGGCTTCATGTAGGAGTTGGGTTTGCCCTCGCGGAGGACTCGTTCAAGCTGGACATCGAGGCCCGTGGTAACCTCGGGTTGCTCGAGGGGGGCGGCGACATCGAGCACGTCCAACTGCTCGCGAGCTTCGGTCTTCCGTTCTGATAATTATCCGGCCCGCTGGCGGCGGTGTGTATCCGCCGCCGGAGGGGGCGGGCGGCACGGGCCTGAACCGGGCCTGAGGACGAAGGTGTCAAAACCGATTGACAACCCCGGTGTCGATCCCCATATTTTCGGCGAGAGTCAGCCCGGTTGCCGATGCACACCAGGCCTCACCTTCTTCAGCATACCGCGCGTAGCCTGACCCCACACAGAGTTACAATCCGGCTTTCATTCCGCGTACACCCCACGACAGGTCCGTCGCCTCGCGACACCCCATGCCGCGGTCGCCCCACCCGCCGCCACAAAGCGCTCATCCCGGCAGCCCCACCCGCCGTTCTTGAAATGGTCGAAAAAGGGGGGAGACATGCCGAGAACCACCGCTATCGAGATTCTCGCGGCAGTCGCGATCGCCGTTGCGTCACTCTGTCTCACGAGCACCGGCCTGCGCGCCCAGCACCGTGGCACCATCGCCGGAGAGGTTTTTGACAGTCGGACCCATCGTCCGCTCGCGTGGGCGAACGTCCTGGTCGTGGGCACCGGCATGGGCACGATGGCCATGGATGACGGCCGATTTGTCATCGACGGCGTTCCCGTCGGCACCTATCAGATAAAGATATCCGTGATGGGATTCCGCACCGTTTCGCGCTCGAACGTCGTTGTCAACGCGGGCGACACCACTGAACTGTCCTTCGGATTGGAAGAAACCATTGTTTCGCAGACCCCGGTCATTGAGGTGTTCGGCAAGAAGCCGATGGTTGAGGTAGGGGAATCCCACATTGCCACACGCAAGACCGCCGAGGAGTTCAAGGACATGCCGCTCGACAACGTGTACGAGCTCATGGAACATACGGCGGGGGTCGTGCGATGGGGCGACCAGTATTACGTGCAGGGCAGCCGTCCCAACGAGGTACAAACCCAAAACGACGATGTGCTGGTCATGGACCCGCTGGCCAGCGGTTCGATAGCGATCGGCCGCCTGGCCGCCGCCGAGACGGAGTTCATCGCCGGCGGCATGGACGCCGAGTACGGCAACGCGCAGGCGGCGGTCTTCAAGATCAAGACACGCGAGGGGGGCAAGCACTTCGGCGGTGAGCTCCGCTACATGACCGACGACTTCGGCCGCGCGGACCGGACCTACACGAACTATGACAACTTGAGCCTGGGATTCGGGGGCCCGACGCCGATCAAGGATCTGCGCTACTACGTATCTACCGAGGCCACGTTTCTCGACGGGGAAAACAACTCCATCGAGCGACGCCGCGAGCACAAGAGCAGCCTTTTCGGCTGGCTCAAGGCCCGCGACCGCATGTCACACAGTCTCAATCTCCAGTCCAAACTTTCGTGGCATCGGGGTGGGATCAAATTGACCGGCGAAGCGATTGCCCAGCGGTCGCGTCGCGAAGAGTATCACCACAACTGGAACGTCCGAGGCTATGCGCGCAAGGTCTATTACTTCCAGCGGCTCGTCGCGACGGGCACCGGCCAGGACGTCTACACGTTTGGTAGCATTTCCATACAGAACGCGGGTCCGTGGATCGACGACGTCAACAACCCCGCGAAGGCGCCCAACCCACGGCTGGTCGTCGTCGAGCAGCTCGTGCGGGACGCCGAAACCGGCGGACAACAAATGGAGGTTCACAAGAACTTTCGCGCGGTGGACGTCAACGGCGTCACCATTCTGTGGGACGAGGCGATGACCGGTGGGAGCCAGGGAGGGTATCGATCGTGGGTGCTGTTTGAGGGCTTTCAGTTTCCGTTCAGCCGCTTCAGTCACGAAAAAGAGGACTCATCGTTTACATTCTTCAACTCGGCGAGCCGCACGCCAGAGGTCAGGGCGGCCAATCTCCAGCTGAAGCTCGCGTTCAATCACAACATTTCCGACGAGTTACTCTACACGGTCCGCCTGAGCCGCCTGCAGTTCAACCTGGCCCGCGACGTCGACGGCAAGGCACCGCGTGATTACGCGTCCGCCGGCTTGCCGGCAACTCTGCCCAGCGGCAGTTACCTCGAAGGAGGCGTTTCGCAGGCCGCGTGGTACACGGATCCCGATAACCCGTACTTCGTTACGGCATACGATTATCCCGCCTACACCAGGCGCAAGTCGGTTCAGTACCTCCTGCGCAGCGACATTACATCGGAGAAGATTCGGGGGCACCGCACAAAGATGGGATTCCAGTTCATCTACAACGATCTCAACAACGATGACCGTTTTTTCCCGGCTCAACAGCGGCGCGACCCGATGGACGGCACGGTGCAACAGGGCCGGAACGTCAACACGTTTCACAACTTCAACACCGAAGGCGCCGTGTATCTCCAGGACAAGTGGGAATACGAGGGACTCGTCGCCAACGCCGGTATGCGTTTCGAGTACTTCTCTACGGGC
This sequence comes from Candidatus Krumholzibacteriia bacterium, assembly GCA_046754105.1. Lineage (GTDB taxonomy): Bacteria > Krumholzibacteriota > Krumholzibacteriia > WVZY01 > WVZY01 > JAZGDW01. Next base: position 1,948 of record JBHHVD010000069.1, on the reverse strand, counting down.
AATACCGATGAGGTCCGGATTCACAACGCGGAGATCGACCGGGACGTCGAAAAATACAAGACAAACTGGTCACCACGCCTGGGCGTTGCCTTTCCGATAAGCGACCGCAACAAGTTCTTCTTTCACTACGGGCGTTTCACACAGTGGGCGAGCCGTTCCCTCCTGTTTGCGACACAGGACGCGATCGGGGCCCTCGGCACCCTCGGCAATCCGAATCTGGAGCCGGAGCTGACCGTGTCGTACCAGGCGGGAATATCCCATCAATTCACGGAGAATACGGTCGCGAATTTTGTGATCTTCAACAAGGACATCTTCGGCCTGGTTTCATCGACCCGCGTGACGGACGATTCGACCGGGGTCCAGAGCCTGCGCTATACAAATCGTACGTATGCAAGCTCGCGCGGACTCGAGCTCGCCCTGGAGAACCGGCTCACCCATCGCTTTGGTTTCGAGGCGTACTACACGTATTCCTTCGCCGATGGGGTGGCGAGCGACGCGGATTTCGGGCGCTCGGCGGATGGGCTGACACATCTGCCCACAGACGAGCTGCCCCTCGATTGGGATCAACGGCATACGTTCAACCTCACGCTACGGTTACAGGAGCGCAACAACTGGGGCGCGACGGCGACCTACCAGTTCGGCAGCGGGCTGCCGTGGACACCGGTCGACCGCTTCGCCCGTCTCCAGGACCCGAAGCTGGAAAACTCGCGGCGCCACGACGCGATCCACCGCCTGAGCCTGCAGGGACGGAAGCGATTCAACATCTACGGGCGTGAGTTGACCTTGTTTGTCGAAGGCAGGAATCTTCTCGACCAGGACATACTCGCCCCGGGCGGCGTCACGCCGCAAGTAACACCGAACATGGTGGTAGCGCAAATGGACAACGGCTCTTACCTGACCGAAACGGGCCGGCACGGTGGCGCCTACCTGCAGGATATCGACGACGACGGCGTCAATGATTTCGTGCCCGTGAACGATCCGACGGTGTTCGAGCAGCACCGGGTCTGGCGGGTCGGGTTTGGATTCGAGTTCTAGAGCGGCCCAGGGGACGAACGATCGCGTAGCACAGAAGTCGACATGCCGTAGTGGCTGTGGTACCCTTCGTGTGCCACAATCATCTCCTTTGCCCACAGGACGGCTGCTCATGTCGACGCCGCATTCTTTTCTCGTAGTGGTAATACTGCTAGGCTCAGGGACGGCGTCGGCCCAGAGCGGACACATCGGCATTTTCGACGACCCGGGGGGAGCGGGTTGCGCGATAACGGATGTCTCGGGGCCGCTCACAATCTACCACGTCGTGCACGTCTTGACACCCGCAGCCACCCGTGCCAGGTTCTCCGCGCCGTTGCCATCCTGCCACGCGGGAACCTACGTGGGTGACGTTCCTTCCTTTCCCGCCACCTTTGGCAATTCGCAAACGGGGATCGAGATCCTCTACCCCCAGTGCATGACCGGACCGGTTCACCTCCTCGAAATATGGGTGATGACCGCGGGGACTACCCCCACCGGCTGTACGTGCTGTTGGGCCACACTCCCCGACCCGAATGCACCGTCGGGGCGGATCGAGGTCTTTGATTGTTCCAGCAAGGTGTTCAGGATCGATCCGTTCGGCGCGTATGTGAATCCGGATATCGGATGCGGCAGCACACCTTTTTGCGATTGCTTTGCAACGGTCCCAACGGAGTCATCCACGTGGGGCCGGGTCAAGGCGCTCTATCTCGAATAGAAGAGTTGATTTCTATCAAGTTGTGATCGTGAAGTGTTTTTGTCACACTTGATCCGCAAGTTGCAACTCGGGCAGCCGGCCCGCGATCCGGTGGGCGACATCACTTCACGAGAGAGAAGTCGCCGATCGGTGGGCGCGACTACATTTCTTGCCGCCGTGTTGGCTGACACGCCACGCCGCCGGTACTTCTCCCCGGAGGTTTCCCCATGTTTCGCCGTTTTC
>JBHHVD010000068.1:0-17496 GCA_046754105.1 Candidatus Krumholzibacteriia bacterium | reverse complement strand
CCAGCCGTTTCTATATGTTCTAGTATGGATAGTATGGAAAGCTGACTCGCCTGCTCCAGCCGTGCGGCGGGGACCCCACCGGGGCCCTCGCCGCCGGACACGGGTGGCGGCGATTCGTGTGATTTTTCACTTTCTCCCTTCCGCAAATCGTGTTATTTTACCCTGAGCTATCCTGAACCGACACATATAACCAACATTTATTCAGTAAGTTACCGTGGCTTTGCGCCGGCGTGCACGCGGCCGCAACAGGGCCGGGTCCCCGGTGGCGGTAACGAGAGGAGCGGTTGCGATGACCGAACAAGGCAAGACGATCATTGTGGGAGTTCCACGGGAGACCTTTCCCGGGGAACGGAGGGTGGCGCTCATCCCCGACGTGATTCCCGCCCTGAAGAAGGCCGGAATCACGGTCCAGGTCGAGACCGGAGCGGGTCTCGAAGCAGGCATCCCCGACGAGCAGTTCACCGCGAAGGGCGCCGCGATCGTGTCCGGCCGCGAAGAGGTTTTCAGGAACGCGCAGGCGGTGTTCCAGGTGCGGACGTTCGGTGCCAACCCCGAGGTCGGACGCGCCGATCTGGGCATGATGAAGAAGGACCAGATGGTGATCGGCTTCACCGAGTCCCTCGGCGAGCCCGCCCTGTCGAAAGAGGTGGCCGAGGCGGGCGCGATGCTTTTTTCCCTCGAGCTGCTGCCGCGTATCACACGCGCGCAGAGCATGGATGTCCTGTCGTCGATGGCGACGATCGCCGGCTACAAGGCGGTCCTGGTCGCCGCCGACCTGCTTCCGAAGATATTCCCCATGTTCATGACCGCGGCCGGTACCATCGCGCCGGCAAGGGCGTTCGTCATCGGCGCGGGCGTGGCGGGATTGCAGGCGATCGCCACCGCCAAGCGGCTCGGCGCGGTGGTCAGCGCCTACGACGTGCGGCCGGCCGTGAAGGAACAGGTCGAGAGCCTCGGCGCGAAATTCGTGGAGATGGATATCCAGGCCGGTGAATCCGAGGACAAGGGCGGTTACGCGAAGGCGATGGACGAGGCGTTCTACGCCAGGCAGCGCGAGCTCATGACCCGCGTGGTGGCCAAGAACGACGTGGTGATCACGACCGCAGCCATTCCCGGCAAGAAATCACCGGTGCTCATTACCCGGGACATGGTCGAGGGGATGGCGCCCGGGTCGGTCATCGTGGACCTGGCCGCCGAGCGAGGAGGTAACTGCGAACTCACCGAGCCCGGCGAAACGGCCGATGCGGGCGGGGTTACGATTGCGGGCCCGCTCAACATCGCCTCGACCATCCCGTATCACGCCAGCCAGATGTATGCAAAAAACATCACGACGTTCTTTCTCAATATGGTCAAGGACGGCGCCGTGCAGCTGGACATGGAGGATGAGATCGTTCGTGACACGCTGGTCGCCAAAGAGGGAGAGGTTGTCCAGCCGCGTATTCGTGAATTGCTAGGCCTCGCGCAGGCAAAAGCGGCAGAAGGGAGGTAGAAACAGTGGAAGCTCTCGTCATAACCTTCACTATTTTCGTGCTGGCCATTTTCGTGGGGTTCGAGGTCATTACCAAGGTACCGCCGACCCTCCATACCCCGCTCATGTCGGGGTCGAACGCGATTTCCGGCATTACGTTAATTGGCGCCATCCTCTCCGCCGGCTCGCAGCACACGACCGTGACTACGGTACTCGGTTTCTCCGCGGTCGTATTCGCGACGATCAACGTCGTGGGCGGATTCCTGGTGACGGACCGGATGTTGAAGATGTTCAAGCGAAAGTAACCGTCATAACGGCCCGACGGCGGCATAACGATGGGCGATTGCAGCCGCCGACGCAACGACGCGACTCGATCGCCCGGGTACCGGTACAGCACTCCAATTAGCAAAGGATATCAAGAAATGCAGGATGTCGTAATCAATCTAACCTATCTTGTGGCATCGGTGCTCTTCATTATCGGATTGAAGGGGCTGGCCCACCCGCGGACCGCGGTCCGCGGCAACCTGCTGGGTGCGGTGGGGATGTTCCTTGCGATCGTCGTGACGCTGATCGACCGACGTGTGGTCACCTTCGAAATGATTATCGCGGGCGTGGTCGTGGGGTCCTTGATCGGCGCCGTCCTGGCCGTCAAGATTCAGATGACCGCCATGCCGCAGCTCGTGGCTTTGTTCAATGGTTTCGGAGGCGGGGCCTCGGTACTGGTGGCCGGCGCGGCTCTCATCGAGGCCGGGTTGCTGGGCGGCGTGACGTCGTCGCAGTTGACCGTTGCCACCGTCGCATCGGGACTCATCGGGGCGGTGACGTTCTGGGGCAGCCTAGTCGCCTTCGGGAAGCTGCAGGAAGTGATTTCCGGCAACGCCATTCACTTCCCCGGCCAGCAGGTCGTGAACACGATCCTGGCCGCCGCGTGCCTCGCGGCGGGCGTGATGATCGTCCGGGACCCGTCGAGCACGATGATGTACTGGGTGCTGGTCGGTTTGTCGTCGGTTCTGGGCGTACTACTGGTAATCCCGATCGGCGGGGCGGACATGCCGGTCGTGATCGCGCTGCTGAACTCCTACTCGGGCCTGGCCGCGGCTTCGACCGGGTTCGTGCTGTCGAACAACGTGCTCATCATCGCCGGATCGCTGGTTGGCGCCTCGGGGATCATTCTCAGCAGCATCATGTGCAAGGCGATGAACCGTTCGCTGGTCAACGTCCTCTTCGGTACGCTCGCCCCGGCGGAGGGCTCGGCCACCGCCGATGAGGTCTACGCCGGCAAGGTCAAGTCGACGTCGGCCGAAGAGGTGGCGATGCTGTTTGACACCGCCCAGCGTGTGGTCTTCGTACCGGGGTACGGCATGGCCGTCGCGCAGGCGCAGCACGCCGTGCGCGACCTGGCCAACCTGCTGGAATCCAGGGGCATCAACGTAGAGTTCGCCATTCATCCGGTGGCGGGGCGCATGCCGGGGCACATGAACGTCCTGCTGGCCGAGGCGAACGTCGATTACGACAAGCTCAAAGAAATGGCGGAGATCAACCCCACTATGGATCAGGTGGACGTGGCGATCGTCGTCGGTGCCAATGACGTGGTCAACCCGGTTGCCAAGACGGATCCCAAGAGCCCCATCGCCGGGATGCCGATCATCGACGTGGACAAGGCGCGGACGAGCATCGTCATCAAGCGAAGCCTGAGCCCCGGTTTCGCCGGCATTCCCAACCCGTTGTTTGCGGCGGACAACAACCTGATGTATTTCGGCGACGGCAAGAAAGCCATTCTCGATTTGATCGCCGCCGTCAAGGAAGCGGCCTGATCGAGGAGGGCCACGACGGGCGCGCGCAATGCGCGCATCGGCTCCATAACAGAGACGCGTATCGGGTGCGAAGCCCGTGAGAGACAAGAGGTGCCCATGAAAATCAAGGTCTGCAAGACCACCGATATTCCCGCCGAGGGCATGAAGTCCTTCGACATAGAAGGATCCCCCGTTCTGGTTGCAAGTGTTGGCGGCGAATTCTATGCCATCGCGGATACCTGTTCACACGCGCTGGCGTACCTGTCGGAGGGTGAACTCCTGGAAGACTGTCGCGTGCAATGCCCGGACCACGCCGCCGTGTTCGATTTAAAGACGGGCGAGGCTCTCGAGCTTCCCGCCGTGGCCCCCGTTGACACCTACCCGGTGACGGTCGAGGGCGACGAGCTCTTCATAGAAAAATAGTCACCCGTCGACCAGGCACGGGGCCCCCGTGCGGGAAACTGCCATGAATATCGGTATCATCGGTCTGCCACAGACCGGCAAGAAAACCCTGTTCGAACTCCTGGTGGGGCCCGGCTCGGCGCCGGGACGCGACACCCGCAAGACGCTGCGGGGGGTTGCGGAAGTACAGGATCCCCGTTTCGACCGTATCGTATCCATTTATTCGCCGAAAAAGCTGTCGCGGGCGCGCATGGACATCCTGCTGCCGCCGACGATCGAGGAGCGCGCCGTTACCGAAGGGGACATCTTCAACGACCTCGCCGGGGTGGAGGTATTCTGCCATGTGGTGCGTGCGTTCGCCAACGATGCGGTCTACCACGTGCGAGGCTCGGTGGACGCGTGGCGGGACATAGCGTTCGTCAACACCGAGTTCGTCCTGCACGACCTGCTCTTTACCGAGAAACGTCTCGGGCGCCTCTCCAAGGATCTCATGAAACAGAAGGACGAGGCCGGGGAGCGGGAGCGAGAGCTTTTGATACGGCTCAAGGGTTTGCTGGAGCAGGAGAAGCCGCTGCGCACGGCACGTATTGCGCCCGAGGAAGAACAACTGATCCAAAGCTACCCACTGCTGTCACGGCGGGAAATGGTCATCGTGCTGAACGTATCCGACGGTAACGTCGGAGATCACGCGCTAGAGGACGAGCTGCGCTCGCGGCTCTCCGGATCCGGGGCCACCCTGGTACAGGTCGCGGCGGAAATGGAGTCCGAGATCGCGGCTCTGGAGACCGCAGAGGAACGCGACGAATTCATGCGCGAAATGGGAATCGAGGACACCGCGCTGCACCTGCTAACGGCACACTGTGTCGAGGCCCTGGGGCTGATCTCTTTCTTCACTGCCGCGCCGAACGAAGTGCGGCAGTGGTTCGTCCGCCGCGGCTCTTCCGCCGTGGATGCCGCCGGCAAGATCCACAGCGATCTCGCGCGCGGGTTCATACGCGCGGAAGTGATTTCATACGCCGATCTCGACGAGTTGGGAAGCGAGGACAACGTAAAATCGGCGGGCAAGCTCGCCGTGAAAGGCCGCGACTACGTGGTTTGCGACGGCGACACGCTGTTCATCCGTTTCAATGTCTGATTCCGTAACATCCGTGGTTGGGTTGAAGAAGGGCCGCGAAAAAAGCGTGCTCCGCCGGCACCCGTGGGTTTTCTCGGGAGCGATCTCGAACATCGAGGGCGACCCCGCGGCCGGAGACGTGGTGCGGGTAAACGATCACGCCGGTGCGTTCCTGGCCTGGGGCTACTTCAACCCGGCGTCCCAGATTCAGGTACGTCTTCTCGACGGCGCCGAATCGGCTCGCATCGACGATGCATGGTGGCGCCGCCGCCTCGAGCAGGCGATCGACCGCCGGCGACAACCTCCGGGGCCCGGGGAAACCAACATGTACCGGCTCGTCCACGCGGAGGCCGACGGACTACCGGGTTTCGTCGTCGACCGGTACGGCGGGTACCTGGTCCTGCAGGCGTTAACCGCCGGAATCGAGCGCGTAAAGCCGCTGCTGTGCGGCCTGCTGGGAGAGCTCCTGAAGCCAGAAGGGATCTTCGAGCGCAGCGATGGTGACGGGCGGCGACTCGAGGGGCTCGCCGCTGTGACCGGTTCGCTCTCCGGAACCTCGCCACCGCCGGCACTCGAAGTGGACGAGGGAGGGTTGAGGTTCCTGGTCGACATCGCATCGGGGCACAAGACCGGTTTTTATATCGATCAGCGCGAGAATCGCCGGTCGGTCGCGCGTTACGCGCGGGGCAGAAACGTGCTGGACCTGTTCTGCTACTCGGGGGGCTTTGGAATCCACGCGCTCTCGGCGGGTGCCGGCTCGGTCACCATGGTCGATTCGTCGTCGGACGCGCTGGCGCTGGCCCGGCGCAACGTCGAGCTCAATGCCGGTACGGACGCGCCGGCCGAACTGGTCGAGGGAAACGCCTTCAACATCGTGCGAACCTATCGCGATGCGGCGAGGACCTTCGATATGATCGTAGTCGACCCTCCGCGGTTCGCGCAGACGCGCGCGCAGGCGGCGAAGGCGGAGCGGGCCTACAAAGACATCAACCTCGTCGCCGTGAAATTGCTCTCACCGGGAGGCATCCTGGCGACGTTTTCGTGCTCGGGAGCGGTCGGCTTCGAGAGCTTCTCTCGTGTCGTCGCCTGGTCGAGCCTGGATGCGGGGCGCAATCTGCAAATCGTCGAGCGCCTGGCACAGAGCTGTGACCATCCGGTCAATCCACTGTTCCCGGAGTCGGAATACCTGACGGGCCTGGTCTGCCGGGTGGATTGAGCCCCGCCGGTACGGCGGCGGCCCGGGCGCCGGGAAAAAACAGCTTGACCCCGCAGCGCGGTTCGCGAGAGGATGCGTGGCGGTCGCCCGGGAGAAACCGGGTCGTATACGTTTTGAAACAAGAATGCCGCACGGAGGCCCGTGCACGAGGGGGTTCAACCCAACGGCGAACCTGCGACTCTTCGGAGCCCCCTCGAATGAACCCGCCGCTCCGCGGGCCGGTGGCAGGCGTCCCGAAGGTCTCTATCCACCCGTGAAAAACGGAATTCATCTTCCCCCCTGCCGGAGCGCGAACGGCGGAGCCGCGGGCCGTCGTGTCTCGATCGTTGCGCTACTATGCTCGCTCGTCTTTTTTTCCTCCTGCGGAAGGACCGCGCAGGACGATCCGGCGGGGGTCGTTATAGGTATCGTAAGCGAGCCCACGACACTCAATCCACTCGCCGCCACGTCGGTACAAAGTCACGACGTCATCAATCTCATATACCTCAAACTGCTCGACGAGCAGAGCGATTTCCTCAACTTCACGCCCCGCCTGGCCGAGCGCTGGTCGTTCAGCGCGGACAGCATGTCGATCACGTTTCACCTGCGCCGAGACGTGCGGTGGCAGGACGGGGAGCCGGTGACCGCCGCGGACGTGCGTCACACGTGGCAGCTGCAGAGCGACGAGGACGTCGCCTGGGTGAGCCGCAACATCAAGAATTCGATACGGGACGTCGAGGTGATCGACGATTACACGGTTATATTCCATTTCACGAACCGGTACCCGTACCAGCTGATGGATGCCAACGACGGCGTCATCCTGCCACAACACCTGACGCGCGACATTCCGCGGAGCAGTTTCCAGACCGCTGATTTCGGACGGGCACCGGTGGGAAACGGACCCTATCGTCTCGCGCGCTGGGTGCCGGGCCAGTTGATCGAGCTGGAACGGAACCCCGACTATTACGACGGGGAGCGGCCTCGACTCGACACGGTCGTCTTTCGCGTCGTGGCCGACATGACCACACTGGTGTCGATGCTGAAGACCGGCGGCATCGATTGCCTGGAGTCGCTGCCGATCGACGTGGCGAAAGACCTGGAGGCGAACCATCCCGACATCAAGATCTACCGGTACCCGTCACGCAGCATGGAATACATCGCCTGGAACCTCGAACACGAGCTCTTCCGGGATCGAGAAGTGCGGCGCGCCCTCGCCATGGCGATCGACATACCCGAGATGATCCAGACGCTGTGGGGTGGAATGGCACGCGTGCTGGACAGCCCGGTGCACCCGATCCTGTGGGCGCACGACCCTGGGATGACGCGCCTGCCCTACGACCCCGACCGCGCGCGAGCCGTGCTCGCCGAGCGCGGGTGGACGGACTCGGACGGTGACGGGGTGCTCGATAAGGACGGGCGGCCGTTCGAGTTCGAAATGACCACGAATCAGGGCGTGCAGTTGCGAGCGGACATCGTCACCATGGTACAGGAGTACCTGCGGCGGGTCGGTATCAGGGTCAACGCCAGGGTGCTCGAGTTCGGCACGTTTATCGACGGCGTCATCAAGGGCACCTTCGAGAGCTGCGTCCTGGGGTGGAAGACCGGGACGCGGGTCGATCTGTCGACCTTCTGGTTGAGCACGGCGGTGCCGCCGAGCGGGTTCAACGCGTCGCGCTACAAGAATCCGCAAGTGGACGCCTTGATCGGGCGGGCGCGGACGACTGTGGACGTCGCCGAGGCGCGGCGGTTGTGGTCGCAGTGCCAGAAGTTGATATACGCGGATCAGGCGATCTGTTTTCTGGCGGCGCCCTACGAGGTCGTCGGTTTGAATCGCAGGTTCTGCGGTGTGGCACCGAACGCCATCGGCTTCTTTGTCAATCTACCCGAGTGGCACGCGGGGGACGACTGCCCGTGATGTCCCGCCGGGAGCGGCGCAGAGCCCCGTTATTCGCTGGTTTCCGCCGCGCTGCCAGCGCCGTCGGACGCGTGGTACAATCCGTTTTCCTCCCGTAACATCACGTGCTGTCCGTCACCGTCGCCGACCGCCGCGTCGATAATACAGAGCGTCTGCGCCCCGCAGGCGACCGCGGCCAGTCCGAGGCGAAACGGCTCGCCCCCGGGGTTCACGCGGACCGTGGTCTGGCCGACCAGGGTGGCCCGGGCGCTGTCCGTGAACGGCGCGACGGCCCTCGTACACACGGGACACGTCGCGTGACGGCTGAAAAACGCGTGCCCCGCTCCACAGCGGTACAAATCCAGGGGCGGAAAATCGCTCGGGGCGGTCAAGGTTTCTCCTCCGATACATCGAGAACGAAAACGTAACACTCGCTCGACACCCCACCCACGCTCTGGATCATGCCCACGCGCGCCCCGCGTTGCTGGCGCACCCCGGCACACCCGGTGAGCTGGTCGACCATTTCCGCGGCACCCGTCAGCGCAGTCGCGCCCACGGGGTGCCCGCGCGCCTTCATTCCTCCCGACGGGTTCACCGCGCGCCTGCCGCCGATTTCGAGATCACCCGCCTCCAGCGACCGCCACGCGGTGCCCGGAGCGTAGAATCCCATGGCCTCGAGGTTGATCAGCTCGAAGGAAGAGAACGCATCGTGGATCTCCACGACGTCGACATCGTCGAGCGCTACGCCGGCCATCGCTCGCGCCGCCTCGCTCGCACGGGCCGCGGCGGGAAAACTCGAGATGTCGCAGCGCTCCTGAAACATCGCCGTGTCCCTCCCCTCCCCCCAACCGATGAACGCAACCTTGCCCCGGCCGAAACCGAGCAGGACGGCCGCCGCCCCATCGGAAAGCGGGGCGCAGTGCAACCGCCGCAGCGGATCCGCCACCAGCGGGCTCGACGCCACCTCGTCCAGGGTAACCTCTGTCTGGAAATGGGCCCTGGGGTTGATGGCGCCGTTGCGGTGGTTCTTGACCGATACGCGGTGCAGCGCGGATTCCGGGACACGGTGGCGGCTGAGGTATGCGCGCGTCACCAGGGCTCCCAGCGCGGGCAGCGTCGCTCCGTACGCGCAGTCGTGCGGGCTCTCCCTGCACGACAAGATGCCGGCTGCCTCCGCGGTTCCAACGCGGGTCATCTTTTCAGAGCCGATGACGAGGACGTCCCCCTCACCACCACGGCTCATATCGGACAGCGCGCGATAGAGCGCCTCGCCGCCTGTCTTGAACATCCCGTGATGCGTGGCCCGCAATGCCGGGAACTCCGTTTGCATCGCCTGCGTGACCTCGCGAAACGGGTCCGCAATCCGGCACAACTCCGCCGGCGCGTAGGAGGCGATGTAGGTGTCGGAAACGCGATCGAGGTCGGCTGTGGATAACACACCGCGCACGGCGTCCATGGTCGTTGTCCTGTAGCCGGCGGACAGGGCTCCAATGCGGGTAAGGTGGGCAGATTTGATCTTGATTTTTTTCACCGCTGCATATCATATATACGTATTCTCGGCCTGTCAACGCGGCGTGACCGGCACGAGCCGGCCGCCGCACTTCTTACCCGTTCGAGGGGCACATGCTTCATATCGTCGGGCTGGCATCGCTGGTCAGCGGGATCTTTGCCCAGTTCTTGAAAGTGATCGTGGGTCTTCGCGAAACCCGGCGCCTGCGTCTCGAGCGGCTCTTCGACACCGGCGGAATGCCCAGTTCGCACACGGCCCTGGTCACAACGCTAACCATCGGTGTCGGGCTCTACAGCGGACTGGGCTCCGCAATGTTCAGCATCACGCTGATCTTCAGCATGTACATCGTATTCGAGGCGGCGGGCCTCCGGCAGGAAGTAGGAAAACAGGCGCGCGTGCTCAACGAATTGATCGACGATCTGCTCGCGAGCCACCACATCAACCCTTCGCGTCTCAAGGAACTCGTCGGACACACCTGGTGGGAGGTTACAGTGGGCTTCCTCGTGGGTCTGCTGGTCGCGACGATCGCCTACCGCTAAAAAACGCTTGACAGGAAAAATCGCCTGCCTATACGCTTGCTTGCGAGCCTTAGTTGTTGCCTATAACACCTTGAAAATGAAACAGATAGCAGGTGGCTATGGGGCACGGGTACCAATCAATACGCGAGGGTCATCGTCTTTTCGCGCCCTGCGGATGAGCCGGGTTTGTCCAGGAAGCCGGCTCTTTTTTTGTTCTTGGAGGTAGAGGCCCATGAGAACGATCGCTGTCATGAATCAGAAGGGCGGATGCGGCAAGACGACGGTATCCATCAATCTCGCCGGTGCGCTGGCATCGCTCGAGCGGCGGGTACTTCTCATCGATCTCGACCCGCAGGCGCACGCGTCGGTCGGTCTCGGGATACGCGAGGACGCGGAGGTGACCAGCTACGAGTTGTTGATGGATCCGGCCACCCGCATTCACGACGCGCGCGTCAGGGTCAACGAGCACCTCGACGTCGTCGCGTCCAGCACGGTGCTCAGCGGCGTAGAGCAGGAGCTCTCCGAGCGCATGGGCCGCGAGGAGCAGCTGTCGCGAACATTGTCCGATCTGGGTAACGACAATTACGATTACGTCCTGATCGATTGCCCTCCGAGTGTCGGTCTTCTCACCTTCAACGCGTTGATCGCAAGCGGCGAGGTTCTCATCCCGGTTGACGCCAGTTATTTTTCGGTACACGGGTTGGCCAAGCTCCGGGAGACGATCGAGGTAATCGAGGAAGAAGTCCAGCGCCGGCTCGACGTCCACGTCGTCTGCAACAACCTGGAGACGAGGACTCATTTCTCGAATGACATATTGAAAGAGACCGAGAAGTTCCACTCAGCGGTCCTGCTCGACACGTTTATAAGCCACACGGTCAAGCTGAAAGAAGCCGCTTCCAAAGGAGTGTCGATATTCGATCTGGACCGGCACGGGAAGGCCGCGCGCCAGTTTCTGACACTTGCCCGCGAGATCGCCGAAAAAGAGCGCAAGGTGCAGACCACCGGGCTGCAGCAGTGGATGGAAAAGCTCCATGGACCGCAGCGGGTTTCCGAGGGTGTTCTCTTCACCCTCGACGAGAAGCAAGCGACCGGTGTTTCGGTGACCGGCGAGTTCACGAACTGGTCACGAGAGGGAATTCAGATGGAAAAAGATCCAGAGGACGGGCTCTGGAAGGTAGTTCTCGACATCAAACCCGGCGAGTACGAGTACCGTTTTATCGTTGATGGTGTATGGATCCGGGATCCCAACAATGTCGATTACACCAGAAACGAATTCGGCCAGGAGAACTCGCTTCTCATTGTCTAGCCGCCGTTACCCGTCAATCCCAGGGGCACTCGGACACATGACAAAACAGCCTCGCCCGCGGCATATCCGCGACATTGCACACCTCTATCTGTCCCGACGGCAAGGTGGGGCCCGCGCGGTAGTCAGCGTCGCGGTGACATCGTCGCGGCGCGAGTGCTTCGGCGGGCTGCACGTGGCCAATCTGGCGGTCGCGTTTGCGCGCAGAAAACTCGACGTACGCTTGTACGAGCTGAGCGGCACGTTGCCCAACGCGTCGTTCTACCTGGCGCACCCGCCCAGGCTCTACCTGGGAACGCGCGCCTGGGGGCAGGACACGTTTCACCCGGCGCTCGCCGGCGTGTCGCTGACCTTCGAAACCGCACCGCCGCCCGCGGGTGGATCGGGCCGACCCCAGGTTCACCTGATCCACCTGCCCGCGTTGTCATCGGGGGATGAGCTGTGGGGCGCGCTCGAGCGCGCCGAGGGCCTAAGAACCGCCGATCGCTGGACGCTGCTCGTCCACGATGCGGGCGGTGCCGATGCGGCCGCGGCCCGGCGACTCGGGCGGCGGATCGAGCCGCAGCGCGCGTTCACCATGACGGTGGGTGGTCCCGGCCCGTGCCCCGTCCCCGGAGTGGAGCACCTCGGCGGACTGGGTGTGTGGAAGCCGCTCGTCGTCGATCGCGTGCCCGTAGTTCTGCGGAACCCGCAGGCACGGGCATCGCTGGAATACCTTTCGATTTGCGACAGCTTGCTGAGCCGGATGAACGGCAACGCGAGGAGAAATCGTGCACAAGACACCGGAGTCTCCGCCGGCCACCCGGCTGGGGGATGAGATCAGCGACAATTCGGTGAAGCAGATGTTTCACCGCTTCGTCGCCCTGTTGAGCGGGGTGCACGAGGGCGTGCAAGTGCAGGCGACGCGGGTGGAGGTGCGCTTCTTCCTGGGGGATGCGTTTCTGTGCCGGCTCGTGCCATACCGCGAGCTCTTCCACGTCCAGATCGGCGATGCGCCGTCCTGGGACGCCCGCGTGCGGACGCAGGACGGTTACGCGGAAGCGGTGGACCGCGCCCTGCAACGCTACCTGGATGTCTTCGCGGCCTCGGTGACTGGCTAACCCCCGTATTCTCCAACGAAATCGCACTTGTCAAGGGTCCCCCTCGCTACGTATCTTAAGAGAGACCCCGAACTCTCGAATCCATCCATAAGTGTATATGTCAGAGCGAGATATGCCGACACGCTTGTTGACCATCTCTGCCGCGTGCAGCCTGTTGCTTGCCGCGGGCGTGATTTCCTGCAACGTGGAATCACCCGATCGCGCGCGGCGGGACCCGCTCATCCAGGGGTTCACCCCGAATGCTCACACCGTAGACATCATCGTCGGTGAGGAACTCGCGTTCTCCATCCAGGCGCGGGACCCGGACGACAACGCCCTCGAATTCTATTATACCGTCGACGACAGCGTGGTAGCGACGGGCGCCGATTTCGTGTACGTCATCGCGGACACCGGCATCGTCGAAGTGAGGGCTGTGGTAACAAACGGCAGCAAGGAGACCTTCATTCGCTGGCAGGTGCAGCGGATGCCCCGCGTCAACGCACCGCCGCAGGTCGTCGATTTCGACCCGACGGATCCGCTGCCCACGGTGATCGTCGGCAACTCCATTGCGTTCTCGCTGACGGCGGAAGACCCGGAGGGTGAAACGCTCAGCTACGTCTTTACCGTAGACGACTCGCTCGTCGCGTCCAGCAACCAGTACCTGTATCCCTCGAACGAGGTGGGCAGGGTCAGGGTGCGGGCGACGGCGTTCGACCCGGACAGCGCCACCGCCACGCACGAATGGGACCTGCAGGTGGCGGCGGAGCCCGACTCGATCGTGCCCGCTACGGTCGTCATCCAGTCGCTCGTCACCGGGAGCGAACCCGGCGAGCTCGTGGTAGAGTGGATCGCGGTCGGCGACGACAGCATGGCCGGAATACCGAGCGATTACCTCGTCGGAACGTCATCGACGCCGATCACCGACGAACACACCTGGGACGCGGCCAGCGAGCGCACGGGCGTGCCCGCGCCCGCCTCGCCGGGCGCCGTTCAAACGATGGTGATTCGCGACCTCAAGCCCGCGGATTTCGTGTGGGTGGCGGTGCGCGCCCGCGATGATTTCGGCAATCTCTCGTCCGTGAGTAGTCCGGTGGCGGGAACGTCCAAGGGCATGGAAGTGTTTGGGACGGTTCGCGACGCGGTGACCGGTGCGCCGGTACCCGGAGTGGTCGTCGAACTGGGTGGTCTCGAGGCCACGACGCGGATCGACGGCGGATTCGCGCTCACCGAAATGCCCCAGACGATCGCCCCGTTTCGGTTGAAGGACGAGAACCTCTCCGGCAGTGTCGGTGGCTATTTCGATATGGAAACCGATTTCTGGCTGGTGTACCACGATGCGTATTTCACCTTCTGGCTGATGCCGAACCTGCCGTTGCAGACGACACAGTACACGTCATTTCTCGACTATTTCCGCAAGCTCACCAGCGTCGGTAGCGGACTGGGTGACAAGCTGCGGACGTGGGACTTTCCGGTGGACGTGTACGTAAAGCCATTTGTCCACGCCGGCGTCGATTACGAGATGAAGATCAAGGAGTCCTTCGACGACTGGGAGCTGGCGCTGGGGATGGAACTGTTTACGTTCGTCGATGCCGTTCCGGCCCTGGGCGTCCAGGTGGATTACCGGTCCGATATCAGCGCGGATTTCTACGAAGTCATTACGGTGGGCCCCGGGTTCCTGCCGGTGCAGGGCCGGATCAACATGCGCACCGTCTACGATGGCGCGTCCCTCGGTCTGTTGAAGACGATCAGCATGCACGAGATCGGGCACGCCATCGGCATGGGCCACAGCGACGACGCGGGCCATCTCATGGTGGGGGGGATCACCGCCACCGTCTCGGGGCCCACGCAAGACGAGGTCGCGTTGGCCCGAGCGATCGTCCACATCCCGCGGGCGACCCTCATGAACTGGTACCTGGTCGAGTAACCACGCCTGCCACACCGCACGCCCAAACTGCCAATTAGTACTGCCATCATGTCATATCACGATCGCTCGGCGGAACGGCGGCTGGTGGCGGTTTCATAACCAATTGTTATATAATCGCTTACAGAACCATTCGGGCGAAGGGTATCTGGCACCAATCGTGCGATACGATGGGATAACGCTAACTCGGGAGTGGATACCCATGATGGACAAGTTTACCGAAAAAGCAGGTACGGCCCTCGGCGCGGCGAGTGAGTGCGCCTTTCTGAAGAACCACCCGGAAGTCACCCCCTGGCACCTTCTCGAGGCGCTGATCGATCAAAAAGGCGGAGTGATCCCGGCGTTGCTCGCCGCCCAGGGCGTTGATACCGCCGCGGTCGCCGAGATTGTCGACCGCCAGCTGCGGAGCCTGCCGACACAAGAGGGCGCGGGAGTGACCCATCTCTCCGCGGAACTGAAGAGAGTGATCCAGGGGGCCTACGCCGAGGCGGAGAAGCTCAAGGACAGCTACGTTTCCACCGAGCATCTCCTTCTGGCCATGCTGGCGGACGGCAGGTCCCCGGTGGGCGGCTTGCTCTCCGGCGTCGGGGTCGACCGCAATACGGTACTGGCCGCGCTCGAGAAGCTCCGCGGCTCCGAGCAGGTCGTCGATGCGAATCCTGAAGAAAAATACCAGGCGCTGGAGCGCTTCACCGTGGATCTCGTCCAGGCCGCGCTGTCCGGCAAGGTGGATCCGGTCATCGGGCGCGACGACGAGATCCGCCGTGCCACGCAGATTCTCTCGCGGCGGACGAAGAACAACCCGGTGCTCATCGGCGAACCGGGCGTCGGCAAGACGGCCATCGCCGAGGGTCTCGCCCAACGGATCGCCGACGGAGAGGTCCCTGACAGCTTGCGAGACAAACGCCTGCTCGCACTGGACATGGGCTCGCTGGTCGCGGGCACCAAGTTCAGGGGCGAGTTCGAAGAACGGTTCAAGGCGGTCCTCAAGGCGATTCAAAGCGCGAACGGGGGCATCATTCTCTTTATCGACGAGTTGCATACGCTCGTGGGGGCCGGGGCGGCCGAGGGCTCGCTCGACGCCTCGAACATGATCAAGCCGGCCCTCGCCCGGGGAGATCTGCGCTGCATCGGGGCGACGACGGTGGACGAATACCGCAAGCATATCGAGAAGGACGCCGCCCTGGAGCGGCGCTTTCAGATCGTGATGGTGCGCGAGCCGGGCACCGACGAGACCGTTTCCATTCTAAGGGGCCTGAAGGAACGTTACGAAGTCCACCACGGCGTTCGCATAACCGACCGCGCGCTGCTGACCGCGGCGCGCCTGTCCGACCGCTACATCACCGATCGCTTCTTGCCGGACAAGGCGATCGACCTGATCGATGAGGCTGCGTCCAAACTACGGCTGGAGCTCGACAGCCAGCCCCGGCAGCTGACCGACATCGACGGGCGGCTCACCCAGCTCAAGATCGAAAAGAAGGTCCTCGAGAAGGAGGACGACGACCGGTCGAAGAGGCGCCTGGACGAAATCGCGGGCGAACTCGCCGGCCTCGAGGAAGAGCGCGCCGCACTCGCCCTCGAATGGAGCAACGAAAAGAACGCGATCCAGAAGATCCGTGAAATAAAGGCGCGCATGGACGAGGCCAGGCACGAGGAACAGCTGGCCGCTCGGGAGAACGATCTCGAAAAACTCGGAGAGATCCGCTATGGGCTCGTGCCCGACCTCGAGCGACGGCTCCGAGATGCGAACTCGGAGCTCGCCGCCGTACACGCCGGCGGAAGGGCCCTGTTGAAGGAGGAGGTCACGGAGGAGGAGATCGCCGACATCGTCGCCCGCTGGACGGGGGTGCCGGTCAGCAGGATAATGGAGGCGGAAAAAGACAAGCTGCTCCACCTCGAAGCCCGCCTCGGCGAACGCGTCGTTGGCCAGGCGTACGCCGTACGGGCCGTCTCGGAGGCGGTCCGGCGTGCACGCGCCGGGTTGAGCGTCGAGAACAAGCCGGTGGGCTCGTTCTTGTTCGTGGGGCCGACCGGCGTGGGCAAAACCGAGCTGGCCAGGGCGCTGGCCGCCACGCTCTTCGACGACGAGAACCGGATTATCCGCGTCGACATGTCCGAGTATATGGAGAAGCACGCGGTCGCGCGCCTCATCGGCGCGCCGCCGGGATACGTCGGACATGACGACGGCGGGTTCCTGACCGAGTCCGTTCGGCGACAGCCCTACTCCGTGATCCTGATGGACGAGATCGAAAAGGCGCACGTCGACGTGTTCAACATCCTGCTCCAGATTCTCGACGACGGCCGTCTAACCGACGGCAAGGGGAGGACGGCGGATTTCTCGAACGCCCTCATTATCATGACCTCAAACCTGGGAACTTCCCGGGAGGACAGCTCGCCGAACTTCGAGGGCATGCGCGAACGTGTGCTCCAGGCCGTGCACTCGAGCTTCAAGCCGGAGTTCGTAAACCGGCTCGACGACGTCATCGTGTTTCATACGCTTACCGAGGGAGAGATACGCGAAATCACCAACCTGCAGCTGGCGCGGCTCGCCACACGCCTCGAGGCGAAAGGGCTTCGGCTCGACGTCACCCCGGGCGTCGTCGAGGCGCTGGCCGCGGAGGGTTTCGACCCCGTGTACGGAGCCCGTCCTCTCAAACGGCTGATACAGAAAAAAATAGAGAATGGAATTGCCACGGCGCTCCTCCGCGGCGAGCTCGAGGAGGGATCGGCGGTGCGCGTGTCAGCGAACGGTTCGGGCTTCATCATCGGTGCCGGTGAGTAAAACCCGGGCAAGCGGTAGTGGGTCCGTACTGACGCACTACCGGGCAAGCGACGGGCTTGACTTTCCCCCGGAAATCGCCTATAATCGGTGCTCATCTAGTGTGTTGAGTACCCATGCCTGCCGGACAAATAAGGAGTTCTTACTGCCCACTGCAACCGCTCTTTTGTTTAGTACCGCCCACACATACGCCCAGACGAAGTTCAAAGGTTTTAGATTCGCTCGAGGCGCGCGACGTTCGACATCCGTTTGAAGGAGGATCCAATGGCTCGTAAGCTCGCATGCCTCCCGGCCGGGGTGGTATTCCTGGTCGGGGTGGCAACGCTTTTTGTCTCCGCCCACGTCTCGCTGGCATCGGATCTGAGTTACACCAGCCAGCTTTCCCGGGACCGGGTGGCGGTCGATCGCAACGGCGAGGCTTCCCGAGTGCGTGTCGACGAGAAGGGCTACGATCGACTGGCGGATGCGGGGTTGCCCGCCTTGCCCTACCGCGTCATCAGCTTTTTGTTGCCGCAGGGCC
>JBHHVD010000067.1:0-17908 GCA_046754105.1 Candidatus Krumholzibacteriia bacterium | reverse complement strand
TCGGTCTTTGCGGCCTCTTCGGTCTTTGCGGCCTCTTCGGTCTTTGCGGCCTCTTTGGTCTTTGTGGCCTCTTTGGTCTTTGTGGCCTCTTTGGTCTTTGTGGCCCCTTCGGTCTTTGCACCCTCTTTGGTCTTTGCGGCCTTCGGCTTGTCTTTCGCCGCCGACTTGGGATTGACCGGCTTGGTGGCAAGCGGCCCCATGAACATCGTCATCAGCCGGCCTTCGAATTGGGCCGCCCTTTCCACGACGCCGATGTGGGCCAGGTCTTTCTGCACGCGCTCCATGATGCGCGAGCCCAGCTCCCTGTGGTCGAGTTCCCTGCCCCGGAATATAACGGTGAACTTGACCTTGTGGTGTTTGCCCAGGAACTCCTCGGCGTGCCGCCTCTTGAACTGGTAATCGTGCTCTTCGATCTTCGGCCGGAGCTTGATTTCCTTGACCTGTATCGTATGCTGCTTCTTCTTCGATTCCTTTTGCCGCTTGTTTTTTTCGTACTTGAACTTGCCGTAATCGACGATCCGGCAGACCGGCGGTCGCGCCGTCGGCGAGACCTCCACCAAATCCAGCCCTTTTTCCTCCGCCAACGCCAGCGCTTTGTCCGTCTCGAGGACGCCGAGCTGCTCGCCGTCCGCGTCGATCACTCGCACTTCGGGAACCCGAATCTGAAAGTTGACTCGCGTTCTAAGTCTTTTTTGAATTGCCGCCGAACCTCCTGCTAGTGCACAAAAAAAACGAATGCCCAAGGCATCCGTCCACTGACCGCACGATCAGACCTGAACAGAAAACCTTGCCGACCTTGCGACGGAAGGTGAGGGACCGCGTCCCTTCTTGATCACCGTTCTGTTGACCTCATCTTAGCGCCCCAGGGCCGCTTCGTCAACTATTTCATCGATGAAATCCGCCAGCGGCCGGCTGCCCCGGTCACCGTCGGCGTGGCTGCGCACGGACACCGTGCCTTCCTCCGCCTCCCTCTTGCCCACGACGGCCATGTAGGGGACCTTCTGCAGCTCGGCGCCCCGTATCCGGTATCCGATCTTCTCGTCGCGCGCATCGACCTCGGCCCTCAGACCACTCTCGACCAGCCGCCGACGCACCGACTCTGCGTAGTCGGGGTCTTGCGCCGAGATGGGCAGCACCAGGACCTGCACCGGTGCGAGCCACAGGGGGAAGGCCCCCGCGAAGTGCTCGGTCAGGATGCCCACGAAACGCTCGATGGACCCGAGGAGAGCGCGGTGTACCATTACCACCTGCCGCCGCTCGCCGCCGCTCGCCACGTATTGGATATCGAAGCGCTTCGGCAGGTTGAAGTCGAATTGTACGGTGCTCAGTTGCCAGGGGCGCCCGATGGCGTCGATGACCTTGATATCGATCTTCGGCCCGTAGAAAACCGCCTCCCCTTCCATGCGCTTGTAATCCATGCCGCGGCGCTGGATCGCCTGCTCGAGGGCCCCTTCGGCGTGGTCCCATTCCTCGGGCGCCCCGGCGTACTTGCCCGGGTCCCGGGGGTCGCGCACGCTCAGCTCCAGCGCGAAGCTATCGAAGCCACAGCCGGACAGCACGTCGATCGCAAAGCCGAGCGTATTGTGGATCTCCTCGCCGACCTGCTCCGGGGTACAAAAGATGTGCGCGTCGTCCTGGGTAAAGCCCCTCACCCGCAGCAAGCCGTGCAGCGTTCCGGATAGCTCGCGCCGGTAAACGGTCCCCATTTCGGCCAGGCGCACCGGCAGCTCGCGAAAACTGTACAGCCGCCGTTTGTACACCAGGATGTGCCCCGGGCAATTCATGGGTTTCAAGACGTATTCCTGGTCGTCCACGCCCATGGTGTACATGTTGTCGTGGTAGTAATCGTAGTGCCCCGACGTGCGCCACAACTCCGCGCGCGCCACGTGCGGGGTAAACACCATCTGGTATCCCCGCCGGAGGTTTTCCGCCTTGAGGTAGCGCTCCACCACGTCGCGGATCACCGCGCCCTTCGGGTACCAGAAGACGAGCCCGCCCCCCGCCTCCTCCCGTACTTCGAAGAGGTCGAGCGCCTTGCCCAGCTTGCGGTGGTCGCGTTTCTCGGCTTCTTCACGCCTCGTAAGGTGTTCGTCGAGGTCCTTCTTCTTGAAAAACGCGGTGGCATAGATCCGCTGCAACATGGTGCGTGTCGAGTCGCCGCGCCAGTAGGCGCCGGCCGAATTGAGCACCTTGAAACTCTTGATGCGGCGGGTGTCGGCGAGGTGCGGCCCCGCGCACAGGTCGGTAAAACCGCCCAGCACGTACATCGACACGCGGTCTTCACCGAGGTCCTCGATGAGCTCGACTTTGTAGGGCTGCCCCTTTTCCTCGAAGTACCGCACGGCCTTGTCCCGGTCCCACACCTCGTGATGGATCGCGGGCTTGCGCTTGAGGATCTCGCGCATACGTTTTTCGATGCGCTCGAGATCCTCCGGTGTAAACGGGTCTGCGACGTCGAAATCGTAGTAGAAACCGTCGGCGATCGGCGGACCGATGGCAAACTTGGCGTCCGGAAAAAGCTCCTGCACGGCGTGCGCGAGCACGTGCGACGTCGTGTGCCGCAGCACGTCGAGGCTCGCACGGTCTTTTTCGCCCAGGACGCGAAACCCCCCTTCGCCGCTGACCCCGGCGTGCAGGTCGATGACACGGCCGTCGAACTCGGCCGCCACCGCGTTGCGCTGCCACACCTCGCCCAGGGACGCCACGATGTCCTTGACGGCAACTTCGTCGTCCGAAAAACGCTTTTTGGCGCCGTCTGGAAGTGTAATCTGAACCATGTCTCGAGGACCGGGAAAGGTATGGTTGCAAAACGAACGCGGCACCGGCCTTGGAAAGGCGGTGCGGCGAATGGTGGGCGATACTGGACTTGAACCAGTGACCCCCTGCGTGTCGAGCAGGTACTCTAACCAGCTGAGCTAATCGCCCACATTGCTACAACGCTGTATTTTTCAAATAGATATATGCCTTTTCGAGCGGTGGGTCAAGGGCAAAGAGAAACCGCGGCACCCGCAGCGCCCGCCGGGGCGCCGCGCGCGACACGAAACTTCACCCGCAGGCCCCGCACGCCTACTTCTTTTTCTTCTTGTCCTTGTCGTCGTCGAGGATCTCGTAATCCGCATCGACGACCTTGGAGTCGCCGCCACCCGGCCCCTCGTCGCCCGCGGCGGCACCCGGTCCGGCGCTGCCCGCACCCTCGGTGCCGGTGGCCTGACCCGCCTGCTCGGCGGACGCGCTCTGGTACATGTGCTGGGCGACCTCCTGCCAGACGGCGTTCAGCGCCTCGGTCGCCTTCTTGATGTCGGCCGTGTTGTCCGTCTTGAGCGCGGAGCGGATATCCTCGATACCCTTCTCCAGTTTCTTGACGTCGTCGGGCTGCAGCCGCTCCTTGTGGTCCTTGATGTTTTTTTCCGTCTGGTAGACCGTGGAGTCGGCCGCGTTGGTCGCGTCGACGTGCTCGCGCTTCTTGTGGTCTTCGTCCTTCATCGCCTCGGCGTCCTTGACCATGCGCTCGATCTCCGCGTCGCTCAGGCCGCTCGACGACTTGATGACGATCTTCTGTTCCTTCCCCGTGCCCTTGTCCTTTGCGGAAACGTGCATGATGCCGTCCGCGTCGATATCGAAGGCCACCTCGATCTGCGGCACGCCGCGCGGCGCCGGCGAGATACCGGCCAGCTGGAAACGCCCGATCGTCTTGTTGTCGATGGCCATTTCGCGTTCGCCTTGCAGGACGTGTATGTCGACGGCCGTCTGCCCGTCCGCCGCCGTCGAGAAGATCTCGCTCTTGCTCGTCGGGATCGTCGTGTTGCGCTCGATGAGCTTCGTGGTAACGCTGCCGAGCGTCTCGATCCCGAGCGACAGCGGCGTTACGTCGAGCAGCAGGACGTCCTTGACGTCGCCGCCGAGCACGCCGGCCTGGATCGCCGCGCCCACGGCCACGACCTCGTCGGGGTTGATGCCCTTGTGGGGCTCCTTGCCGAAAACTTCCTTGACCCGGTCCTGTACCTTGGGGATGCGCGTCGATCCTCCGACGAGGATGACCTCGTCGATATCCTTGGGCTTCATCCCGGCATCGGCCAGCGCCTTGCGGCACGGCCCGAGAGAACGCTCAATCAGGTCGTCGGTGAGTTGCTCGAACTTCGAACGAGTGAGCGAAATGTTCAAGTGCTTCGGCCCGGCGGCGTCGGCGGTAATGAACGGCAGGTTTATCTCGGTCTGCGTGCGCGTCGACAACTCGCACTTCGCCTTTTCCGCCGCTTCCTTCAGGCGCTGCAGCGCGATGGGGTCGGTGCGCAGGTCGATCGACTGGTCCTTCTTGAACTCCTCGATCAGGTGTTCGATGACGCGCTGGTCGAAGTCGTCCCCGCCGAGACGCGTGTCGCCGTTGGTCGCCTTGACCTCGAAGACCCCGTCCCCGATTTCCAGTATGGAAATGTCGAAGGTGCCGCCCCCGAGGTCGAAGACCGCGATGGTTTCTTCCGATTTCTTATCCAGTCCGTAGGCGAGCGACGCGGCCGTGGGCTCGTTGATGATCCGTTTGACGCTGAGCCCCGCGATCTTGCCCGCGTCCTTCGTTGCCTGGCGCTGGCTGTCGTTGAAGTACGCCGGTACGGTGATGACGGCGTCGGTGACCGTCTCCCCCAGGTAGGCCTCCGCGGCCTCTTTGAGATACTGCAGCACCATGGCCGAGACTTCCGGCGGCGAGTAATTCTTGTCCTGCATGGTGACGATCGCGTCGCCGCCCTCACCGGCCGTGATCTTGAACGGCACGTCCACGCCCTCGCGGGCGATCTCGCTGTGCTTGCGCCCCATGAGGCGCTTGATCGAGTGGACGGTGTGCTCGGGGTTGGTAATCGCCTGGCGCTTGGCCAGCTGGCCCACCAGCTTTTCACCGTCCTTGGCAAAGGCGACCACCGACGGTGTCGTGCGGCCCCCGTCCGGGTTGGGGATCACCTTCGGTTCCCCGCCTTCGATCACCGCGACGCAGGAGTTGGTCGTTCCCAGGTCGATTCCAATTGTTTTCGCCATGATGGATCCTCTCGTCGTAAGATTTCGTCTGTTCGTGGTGGTACGCCGGAGCCCGCAAACCGGGTTCTGCCCCGGCCGTGCCGGTGACCCCGGCACGGGTCCCGCGCTACACTAGATCAAGTCACGTGCCAGCCGGCGACAAAACTGTACGTGATTGTGTACCAAGCAGTTATGGTGTTTACGGTTGTAAGCCCGTGGGCCGGCACGCTGATAGGTGGCCGAATCGGCAGGATAACTGCCATTGTGGCAGTTCGTGTCACTCGTCGTCGTTCTCCAGGATCCCCATGAGGAGCTGCAGGCCGACCCGAAAATCGGGGTCCTGCTCGCCCCCCTCTTCCAGTTCCAGCATGAAATGGGTGTAGCCCCCCTCGTCCCGCGCGCCGATCCGCTGCCAGCGCGGGTCGGACAACGGGATGCCCCCCTTCACGCAGTTCTCCAGGAACCGCGCCCAGTCGTCCAGGAACTCTCCGGACGGCGTCTCACCCCCCCGCAACACGGGCAGCTTGCGCCCGTGGCTCCGGGAAATCTGGTTCAATTTGGCAACAAATTTCTGGTCGTCCAGCATACAAACGGCTCCCGCGCCACACGGCACCCCTCTCCATCGGAATCGGCCTTTTCCCTACCTACGGGCGATCCTACGTTAAAGTTATACGATTGCCGGCGATTCCCCCAGGAAATATTTTCATTGACAACCGTTAACCGCGTTCCTTATTTACAGGTATAGAAAGCTTCTGCGAGGAGAGTTTTGCCCCAAGCACTTACTCGACTTTTTGGATCCTCCAAAAAGAATCCCCTGACACCCACTTGCAGGGGCTTTCTATTTTCCCCCGAAATCCTTCTCCATCATCGCCAGTAGCGTTTCCCGCTGGTTGAGCCGCGGCTCGTCGAGGACCCGTTCGAAGAGCGCCTCGAGGATGGTGCCCACGCGCTCCCCCTCGCCGAGCCCCAGCACGCGCATGACGTCCTGCCCGTCCACGGCCAGGTCCGAGACCTTGAAGGCGTGTTCGGCGTCCAGCTCTTGCTGGATGCGCCGGCGCAGGTCGTCGAGGCCGGGAAGCTCCCCGCCCAACTCCCGCGACAGCAGGTCCGCCCGCCTGAGGAGAAACAGGTCGTCGAGGTTCTCGGGTCCCACCGTGCGGATGAAGCGCCGCAGCGTGCTGCGCTTCCACTCGGGCTGGTAGTAGAACATGTGCTCGGCGACCAGGTGCACGCAGCGCCTCCGGAAGTCGCCGGCGAAACGTAAGCGGGCGAGAACGGCGCCGGTCATCTCGGCGCTCGTCTTCTCGTGACCGTAGAAGACGACGCGCGGTTCGGCGCCCTCCTCTGTGATCACCTGTTTTTTGTCGACCTTGCCCACGTCGTGCAGGAGCGCCGCCCAGCGCACGAGCAAATTGTCGCGCGGCGCGTTGTCGCATGACTTGACACTGTGGTGGAAGACGTCGTCCGGGTGGTACTCGTTCTGCTCCACGCCGTGTGCTCGCGCCAGCTCGGGCAACACGATCGCCAGCGCGCCGGTCTCGTACATGCGCTCCAGCCCCACGCTCGGGCGGTCGCATTCGGACAGGAGCTTGTTGAGCTCCTCCTGCACGCGCTCGGCGCTGAGGGTTTGCAGCAGGGCGCTGTCGCGCGCCATCGCGGCCAGCGTCTTTTTTTCGATATCAAAACCCAGGCGGGCCGCGAGACGGATGCCGCGCAGAATCCGCAGGGCATCCTCGGCAAACGCCGCCCCGAAGATCATCCGCACCACCCGCCGCTCGATGTCGCGCCGCCCGCCGTGCGGGTCGACGAGCGATCCGTCCGCCAGGTTCCGGGCCACCGCGTTCATCGTAAAGTCGCGGCGCCCCAGGTCCGCCTCGACCGGCAGCGACGGGTCGAAGGCGACGTCGAAGTCCCGGTGCCCCGGGCCGGTGGAGAGTTCGCGGCGCGGGAATGCGACGTCGACCGCATGGCCGCCCGCGGCCGGCCGAAATTTGAAGACACCGAACGACTTCCCGACCAGGGCGACCTTGCCGTGTTTTCCAAGGATCGCCATCAGTCGCTCCGGTGTGAGGCCTCGGACCAGGAAATCCTCTTCGCCGGGCGCCCGGCCCATCAGCGCGTCGCGCACCGCACCGCCGACGGCGTAGAGCTCGCCTGCCGCCAGTACCTCTTCTTGCCACGGGGAGCGCTTCATCATCCACGACCGCCGGCTACAGGCCCTGGCTGAGACGGGCCGGTTTGAAGAGCCACGCCACGAACCCCACGAGCGCGGTGAGGTAGGTGCCGACCAGGAGATAGGTGATCGAAAACCCGACCGCCTGCGCGCTTGCGATCCCGACCACCGAGAAGAAATAAATCACCGCCGCCTCCCGCGTGCCCAACCCCGAGACCGAAATGGGGATCAGCTCGACCAGGGTCACGGTCGGCATCATAATGAGGACGTAGCCGAGCGGCACCGCGATGCCCAGAATACGCGTGACCGAGAAGGCCAGGAACACGACACCGGTCCAGAACAGCAGCGCGTAGACGAAAGCAGCCGCCATGCGCTTGCGATCGCGGGCGCAGGCGCGCAGCGAATCGTAAAAGCTGTTGAAATGGAGACTCAGCTCGTCGTGGTACTTGCGCGGGGCCAGCGCGCGAAACACCGGGCCCACCAGCGTCTTTACCAGGTTGCGGCGCGTCACCGCATAGAGCGCTCCGAAGACCCCCGCCACCATGATGACGACGAGCCAAAGCGACGACATGTGGATATAGCGGTACGAAAACACGAGCAGCGTGACGACGCCCGAAATGAGAACGATGACCATGTCCATCAACCGGTCCACGAAGATGGTCAGGAACGACTCCCCGAAGTTCCGCCCCGTGTCGCGGCTCAAGTAATAGGCGCGCAGCGCATCCCCCACCTTGGCCGGCGTGATCGAGGCGCCGAAAAACCCCACCGCCCACACGACGGCGCTGCGCCACAGGGGATACTCGATGCCCGCCGCCCGCATGATCGTGTGCCACCTGAGCCCGCGGATCCACACGAAGTAGGCGGTGAACAGCGGGAAGTAGAGCAGCTTTTCGAATCGCACCCCGCGGAACGTATCGACGATCCGCTCGACACCGGTGCCACGGACGATCCACGCAAAAATCGCCAGGCCGACGAGCGGCAGCAGCAGCGATAAGAGCTTTTTGGGCAAGCGCCGGAACCTCCTGAAAATGCTTTAGAAACCCGATTTCGAATGGTAAAATAATAGAGCCAATTTTGGTACGTGAATATCGCCTCCGGCGTAGCCCGGCCGATTTTTTCCCGCGCACGGGAGGATAGCTGTGGAAAACGCACTCGAGTCCGTCCAGACCCTTCACATTCAGGTGATCTCGGTCGTCGCCAGCCTGGCGCTGATCGGCGGGATCGTCGAACTCATCCGCCGCGGCAAGCTGCGCGAGGAGTACTCGCTGGTCTGGTTCGCCGCCGCCCTCGTGTTCGTCTATTTCTCGATCTGGCGCCACCACATGGAGGCGCTGGCCCAGCGCATGGGGATCGCCTACGCACCCGCCCTGCTGATCCTGCTCATTATATTCTTCGGATCCGTCTGGCTGATCCACTTCTCGATCGTGGTCTCCCGCCTGACCACCGAGAACAAACGCCTGACGCAGGAAGTGGCGATCCTCGGCCTTCGCCTGCGCGATCTGGAACCCCCGCCGCCGGAGGAATAAGCGCACGTGGCCGACAAGGTACTGATTATCGTCCCCGCGCACAACGAGGAAGCGGCGCTGCCCGGCGTCATCCACGACATCCGCACGCACCAGCCCCGCGCGGACATCGTGGTGGTCGACGACGCCTCGAGCGACGACACCTCCGCGACCGCCCACCGTCTCGGAGCAGCCGTCCTTCGGCTGCCGCTGAACCTCGGCATCGGCGGCGCCGTGCAAACGGGGTTTCGCTACGCGCGCCACAAGGGTTATGAGTACGCACTTCAGGTCGACGGCGACGGCCAGCACCCAGCCTCGGCGATCGCCGACGTGCTCGAGCCGGTGAGCGGCGGCCGCGCGGACGTTGCCATCGGGTCGCGGTTTCTGGGAAGGGAAGGTTTTCAGAGTACGTTCATGCGGCGCGTCGGCATCGGCATGTTCAGACTGCTCAGCCGCCTCACGACAGGCCGCACCGTCACCGACAGCACGTCGGGGTTTCGGGCCTACAACGCCGCCGCCATCCGTTACCTCGCCGAGACCTACCCCAGCGACTACCCCGAGGTGGAGGCCGTGATCAGCCTGAGCCGCAACCGTTTTCGCATCGTGGAAGTGCCGGTGGAGATGCGCGAGCGCCAGGGAGGGCAATCGTCCATTACCATCGGGCGCTCCGCGTACTACATGATCAAGGTAATGCTCGCGTCCCTCATCTCGAATCTCAAACCGACCCACCGCTCTTCTTGAACTCGCACACCTTAAAGAGGTGCGGCGGCAGCCGGAACGGCAGCGTCCGCTGCCGCGCGAGGCGGTAATCACGGCTCTCGATCGTCGTGATGAGCTTGTGGATGTTGCTCACGTGATAATCACCCTTGTCTCCAAACCCGGCCAGGACGCGCCCGATGTGGTAGACCCTGCTCTCCGTCGGACCGGATATGATGAGGCGGCCGTCGTCCTTTAGCCGCGTCGAAAAGAGCGAGAGGTAGCGCACGAGATCATCCGCCTCTATGTGTTCCAGCACGTCCGCGGCGACGATGACGTCCAGTGAGCCCTCCGGCACGTCGCCGACGTCGGCGATGAACTCAACCCCCAGGCCGAGCGCGGCGCAGAGCGCCTTTGCGTACTCGGGAAAGATGTCGATCGCATAGACCTTACTGCAGCTCCGGCCCAGCTCGGGCAGAAACACGCCGGACCCGCAGCCGAACTCCAGTACGTTCATGTCGTTTGTAAACCGCGACAGGTCGGCGATGTACTCGTAGCGCCTCCACATCAGCCAGCGGATCAGCGGGTTCTTGTGCAGGTAGGACGGGATTGCCATCTCGTCGCGGTCGTACGGCGTAATGCGCGAGACGCTCTCCGAGGTCAAATCCGACAGCTCGCGCACGGTTATTCTCTGAATCACGTTTGTGGCTCCCTGTGATTACAATTGTTTCTCACCCGCGGCCGCTCGGCCCCCGGACCGTCACCCGTCGTCCGCGACACGACCGCGCATTAGTTCCACGTCCCTGCGAACGCGATCTATCAACGCCCCGAAGCGCTCGTCCGCACTAAGCCGCTCGAAGAGCGGATCGCTCTGCCCGAGCCGGTAATACCGCCAGCCCGCATCGATCGCGCGCTCGAGCCATTGCAAGGCTTCTTCCGTGTTGCCCAGGACCGCGTGCGCGGCGGCCAGGTCGTAGGGGATATCCGGCCACTCACTCCCCGCGGCCAGGTCCTTGTGGTCGCGTTCGAGTGCCCGCGCGACCATGGCACGCGAACTGTCCGCGATTCCCTGCTTCCAGTACACGTAACCCAGGCTGGTCGAGGGTCGCTTGCTCGTGTAGGTGTCGGCCAGATCGTCGTCCTGGAGCAGCGCCTCGTAGTACCGCCGGGCCTCGCCGTAGTCCCCGAGCGCCAGCGCCGCGCCGCCGGCCAGGTGAAGTCCGAAAAAATCTCCGGGGCTGGCCTGCAGAATCCGGTCCGCCACTTCCTTCGCCCGTGCGGCCCTTCCCTGGCTCAGATACATAAACCCGATGCCCGCCTCGGCGCCCGTGAAATCGGGCTGGATGGCCAGCGCCCTTCGCGACCATTCTTCCAGGCGCGCATCGTCGGCGAGCCCGAAATAGGCCGTGCCCACGCCGGAATAATAGAAGCCTCGGGTGGGGCTCAACGTCACCGCTTTTTTCATCCACGGCAGCGCCTCGTCACACCGGCCCATACTGATCAATATACCACCGATGTTTCCGATCGCACCGGCGAAGTTGGGGTTGATGTCGACCGATCTCTGCGTCAATTCGAGTGCTTTGTGCAGGTGCCCCTTGACGAAATAGGCCAACCCGAGCGACTTGTGCGCCTCGGCGAGTTCCGGGTCGAGGGCCAGCGCACGCTCACTGGCCGCATTCGCCGAGTCAGCCCACTCACTGCCCATCTGAAACCGGTTCGAGCGCTGGGCGTACGCGTTGCCCAGGCCGGCAAAGGCGAGTGCAAATCCGTCGTCGAGTTTGATCGCACTCTTGAAAAGCTCGATCGCGTTTTCGTTCGCCTGTTGATTGTACTCGTAGTAGTAACCGCGACCCTTGAGGTAATAGTCATACGCCGTCAGGTTCCGAGTGGGCGGTTTCTCGATGCGCTGCTTCTCGATCGGCGTCAGCCTGGCCCGCAATGCGGCGGCGATTTGCTCGGCAACGTCGCTTTGGATGGCAAAGATGTCGCTCATTTCGCGGTCGTAGGAGTCGCTCCATAGCTGTCGCTCGGTAGTGGCGTCGATCAGCCGCCCGACGATGCGCACCTGGTCCCCGGAGCGCCGCACGCTGCCGGACAGGATGGTGCCCACGCCGAGTTCCTTGCCGATTTCTTTGACCTTCTTGTTGCTCCCCTTGTAGCCCATCACGGACGCACGGGATATCACGGTCAGCGCGCCGATCTTCGATAGCTGGGTGAGGATGTCCTCGGTGATACCGTCGCTGAAGTACTCGTTTTCCTTATCATCACTGAGGTTTTCGAACGGCAGCACGGCCACGGCCGTCGCGGCCGGCACCCCCGGTCCCACAGCAAAAAACCTCGCCGCGAAGGCGGCGGCTACGACAACCAGGACGGCGATCCCGCCGCGCGCGAGCGTTTTGGCCCCGGGTTTTCTCCAGCGCGGCGCTCGCAGCACCGGCCGGCTTCCCGTACGGAGCGCATCCCGTAACACGGTCAGGTCCGATACGAGCTCGCCGACCGTCTGGTATCGTTGCGCCGGGTCTTTCGTCAGCGCCTTCATGACGATGCGTTCGAGTTCTTCGGGAACGTCGGAGCGGCGTGCGGCCAGCGGCGCCGGCGGTTCGTGCAAAATCGAATAGAGCACGGCCTCGCTGAAACCGCCCTTGAACGGCGGCTCGCCGGCGAGGGTTTCATACAGCACGACGCCGAGCGCCCAGATGTCCGCGCGGTGGTCCACACCTTCGCCCCGGGTCTGCTCGGGGGACATGTAGGCAACGGTGCCCAGCGTCATGCCGGTTTGGGTCACGCGCGTGTGGCCGCTCAGTTTTGCAAGTCCGAAGTCGACGATCTTCGCCTGGCCGCTGCGGGTCACGAGGACGTTGGCGGGTTTGATATCACGATGAACGATGTCGCGGCCGTGGGCCTCGGCCAGGCCCGAGGCGATCTGGAGGATGATGTCGAGCGCTTCCTCCGTAGCGACCGATTCCTTTTGCAGGCGTTCCTGCAGCGTCTCCCCCTCGTAGTACGCCATGGAGATAAACGTGCGTCCGTCGGACGCCTCGCCGATTTCATAGATAGTACCGATGTTGGGGTGGTCGAGTGCGGAGGCGGCCCTGGCTTCGTGGATAAAGCGCGTGCGCGCGTTGCCGTCGGCGCTCAGGTGCGGTGCGAGAAACTTGATGGCGACGTGACGATCGAGACGCGTATCGACGGCCTTGTAGACGACGCCCATACCGCCCTGCCCGAGCTTCTCGAGGATTCTGTAGTGCCCAACCGTCTTGCCGATCATTCAGTACGCCCATTCCGCGATTGACTGGGCCATTATATATGATATAATGTTGTCCTCACAAGCTTAAGGGCACGTCTCAAACCTAAGGGGCGGTCTATGAAAAAAGCAATCGGCCTGTTGGCCGCGTTCGTTCTCGGCATCACTGCCATACCCGCACTGGCGTGCTTTACACACTCGACGGGCGAGCCCGACACGTGGGTCATCCCGATGACGGCGACGCAAGGTGAAATCCGCATGGTCGGTTTCAGGACACGATTTATCGGTCCGACCGCGCAGTGCGCCATCGCGCTCAAGTTTCTGCCGTCGATTCAGTCGGTCGATTCGGCGCGCGCCGAGATCGAAGGCCACCCCGGAAACTTCAACTTTTCCATGTCCACGGCGTGCTCCTCCGACTTCACGACACTCTTCGGTTCACCGGCCCAGGCATTCATCGCCACCACCAGCTCCCAGATCGACAGCCTGCGACCGGTGACGCTGCGCTTTTTTATAACGCTTGCGGGCGGGAGTACGTTCAACGACCTCGTGTCGCAGCTCGATCTCGGGGTGCTGCGAACGTCTTCCAAAGGGCCCGCCGGTGGCAGCCCCGTCGCGGGCAGCAAGGGGGGCGGCAGTGGGGCGCTCGCTTCTGCGCGCTCGGCCGCCGTCTGCCTGCCGGGCACACCGTCGCAGCTGTTTCCCACGGCCTTCGTATCGCTCGCCGGCCCGAGCAGTATCATTCCTGCACTGTCGGAGTGGGGAATGATAACGGCCGCGGTCTTGATGCTCGCCGCCGGGATCTGGGCCATGCGGCGGCGGACCGGGCGAAGCCCGGCTTCCTGACAGCGCACCACGACGCCCGGGGTTGTCCGGCGTCCCGGCCGTTGTCACGATGCGCGCCGCGTGCGGCGCCTCAGGATCGGCGATATCGGTACACCACCAGCGATTCCTCATCGTAGAGTTCAATACTGTAGATAACGCCGTTGGATAGTATCGCGGTCCGTTTCAACCTTGGCAACGTGGCGGTGTTTACGAATTCGCCGCCGGACGTGAATACGTCGTAGCGCGCCGTCCGCTCGTCATCGCCGTCCAGTTGAAACAACAGGTACCCGTCCGAGTCGATGTGCATGTGTTCGAAATCGCGGATTTTGACCTTGAAAATCCGGCTTGGTTCTCCTATAATACTCTAATCAGAGCCTGATAAGAGCCTCAACAGGCTCGTCCGGGAGCCCCAATGCCCAACGACAAAGTGACGATCAAGATACCGCGGCGGCTGTATGTCAAGATACAGCACCTGATTACGGACTCGGGCTTCAACTCCGCCACCGATTTCATCGTCTACGTCCTGCGCGACGTGCTGAGCGAGACGGGCAAGGCCGAGCCGCGCGCCGCCGCGGCGGGCTCGCGCGAAGCCGGAGCGGCGGATGACGAGTCCGAGGAATTCTCTCCGGAAGAACTCAAGGCTCTCAAACAGAAACTTCGCAACCTGGGCTACCTCGACTGAACCAGGCACGACCGACCCCGCAACGAAAGGGATGAGGACAAGATGATACGGGCGCATGGTGGACGACTCATTAACCGCAAAGCCGACGACAAGACCCGCGCGACCCTGCTGGAGGAAGCGGCGTCGCTTCCCTCGATCACGCTCAACCGCCGCGAGTTTTCCGACCTCGGGCTCATCGCCAACGGCGCCATGAGCCCGCTCGAGGGGTTCATGACGTACGCGGAGTACGACAGCGTGCTCGAGCGCAAACGCCTGCCGCTGGGTCTCGTGTGGCCGATCCCCGTGACGCTGTCCGTCAAAGACGATGTGGTGGCGACGATGACCCCGCCCTTTCGCGCCGCGCTAAAGAGCGAAGCGGGCGCCGTTCTCGCCGTGATGGACGTCGTCGATATCTACAAGAACGACAAGGTACGGGAGGCGGAGAAAGTCTACTTGACGAGCGACGACGCGCACCCGGGCGTGAAGTTTCTCAATAGCCTGTACGGTATGTACGCGGGCGGCCCCGTTACCCTCCTAAACGAGGTGGTCGACGACGAGCGTTTTGCCGCCTCGCTGCTCGAGCCCCGCGAGTCGCGCGTGCTCTTCAAGGCCAAGGGCTGGGAGCGCGTGGTCGCCTTTCAAACCCGCAACCCGATCCACCGCGCCCACGAGTACCTGCAAAAGTGCGCGCTCGAATCCGTCGACGGTCTCCTGATCCACCCCATCATGGGAGAGACCAAGTCCGACGACATCCCCGCCGACGTGCGCATGCAGTGCTACCTCTCCATGATGAACCACTATTTTCCCAAGGAAAGGGTGGCGCTGTCCATTCTTCCCGCGGCGATGCGGTATGCGGGCCCGCGCGAGGCCGTGTTCCACGCCATCCTGCGCAAGAACTACGGCTGTACGCATTTCATCGTCGGACGCGACCACGCCGGCGTCGGGAGCTACTACGGCACCTACGACGCGCAGAAGATCTTCGACGAGTTCGAACCGGGCGAACTGGAAATCACCCCGGTGTTTTTCGATCACGCCTTTTATTGTAAGAAATGCGCGGGCATGGCGTCGCACAAGACCTGCGCGCATGGCAAAGAGGACCGCGTTTTCTTGAGCGGTACCAAGGTGCGCGAGATGCTTCAGGCCGGAGAGAAACTACCGGCCGAGTTCACGCGCCGCGAAGTCGCCGCCGTGCTGGAGGATTTTTACACGAAAAAGCCCGAACGCGCGGCGAGCTAGTTTCTTGCACCCGAAGTCCCTGGGCGCTTTTTGCGCCGGACATGGAGAACGTAGAATGAGCAAACGCCTGATGATAATCGGTCTCGATTGCGTGACACCCCAACTGCTCTACGGCAAGTGGCTGGATGAAATGCCCAATATCAAGCGGCTCATGGGCGACGGGCTCTACGGCAACCTCGTCTCCACCGTGCCGCCGATCACCGTACCGGCGTGGATGGCGATGATGACGTCGCAGGACCCGGGCATGCTCGGCTGTTACGGTTTTCGCAACCGCAAGTCGCACGCCTACGAGGACCTCTACATCACCAATTCCAAGTACATCGGCGCCAAGACGGTGTGGAATCACCTTTCGCGCAGCCGCCTGCGCTCACTCATTCTCGGCGTGCCGCTTACCTACCCGCCGAAGCCCTTGAACGGCATCCTGGTGTCCAGCTTCTTGACGCCGGGCAAGGACGTGGACTTCACCCATCCCGCTGACTACAAGGCGACCCTCGATGCGGCGGCCGACGGCGACTACATCATCGACGTCAAGGACTTCCGCACCTCGGAGAAGGATCGCCTGCTCGGCCAGATTTATACGATGACCGAGAGGCGCTTCAAGGCGTTCCGCCACATGGTCACTACCGAGGACTGGGACTTCGCGATGATGGTCGAGATGGGTCCCGACCGCCTGCACCACGGCTTCTGGCGCTACGGCGAGCCGGAACACCGGCTCTACGAAAAAGACAACCGGTACTCCAGCGCCCTGCACGACTACTACGTTTATATGGACAAGGAAGTCGGCCGCACGTTAGACGCCG
This sequence comes from Candidatus Krumholzibacteriia bacterium, assembly GCA_046754105.1. Taxonomy (GTDB): domain Bacteria; phylum Krumholzibacteriota; class Krumholzibacteriia; order WVZY01; family WVZY01; genus JAZGDW01. The sequence goes on along the minus strand of JBHHVD010000067.1, from coordinate 1,770 downwards.
TGCCGGACGATACCTCTGTCATCGTCGTCTCCGACCACGGCGCCAAGGGCATGCACGGTGGCATTTGTATCAACGAGTGGCTGATGCGAGAGGGCCTGCTCACGGTCAAGAAGTACCCGGCCAAACCGAAGAGCCTTCGCACCAACAATATCGACTGGCCGAAGACCAGGGTGTGGGGCGAGGGCGGCTACTACGCTCGCATCTTCATGAACGTCGAAGGCCGCGAGCCCAACGGCACCATTCCCGCAGCGGAGTACGATTCGTTTCGCATGACGCTAAAGGAGAAGATCGAAGCCATTCCCGACGAGAACGGCAATCCCATCGGCACGAAAGTATTTCTGCCCGAAGAGTTGTACCGGGAATGCAAGAACATCGCGCCCGACCTCATCGTCTACCTCGGCGACCTCAACTGGCGAAGCGCCGGTACCATCGGTCACGATACGATCCACCTGTTCGAGAACGACACGGGGCCCGACGACGCCAACCACGCGCAGGAAGGTATTTTCATCTGGCACAACCGGGGCAAGCCGGGGAGCGGTCCCGACCAGAAGGTGTCCATTTACGACGTCGCTCCCTCAATTCTCGACTATTACTCGATACCGGTTCCCGAAGAGATGATCGGGCGGCCGTTGTAAACCCGCCACAAGGAGGCAGCATGAAAGGTTTCACACTGTGGTTTACCGGACTTCCCTGTTCGGGCAAGTCGACCCTGGCAAGAAAACTCGAAGAGGTGCTCTTAGAGCGCGGCGTCAACGTCGAGGTGCTCGACGGCGACGAGGTGCGCGAGAACCTGAGCAAGGGACTTACCTTCTCCAAGGAAGACCGCGACATCAATATCCGCCGCATCGGTTACGTGTGCAAGCTCTTGTCGAGAAACGGCGCCGTCGCCATCGCAGCGGCCATCTCGCCCTACAAGGCGATCCGCGACGAGATCCGTGCCGCCCACGACCGTTTCGTCGAGGTCTACGTCAAGGCACCGGTCGAGGTGCTGACCGAGCGCGACGTCAAGGGCATGTACAAGAAGGCGCTCGCCGGCGAGATCAAGAACTTCACCGGCGTGTCCGATCCGTACGAAGCACCGGAAAACCCGGAGATCCTGGTCGAGACCGACAAGGAAGACGTCGACGTGAGCCTGCAAAAGATCATCCGCACGCTCGAGCTCATGAACTACGTGCCGGGCGCCGATGCCGAGAGCGAGTACTCGGACGCCGAGGAGGAAAAGATAAAGGCCCGTCTCAAGGACCTGGGCTACATCTAGTCCGGTGTGCCCCGCGCGAGCGGGCGACCCCGGGCGGCCGGAGCGAGGAAGAGCAAAATGGCGTTCAAGCTTTTCAAGAAAAAGGGCAAGCGGGCCTGTGTCATCGGCCTCGACGGCGTGCCGCACTCGATGCTCACGCGGCTCATGGAGCAGGGGGTCATGCCCAAGACCCGTGAGATCATGGCCTCGGGTGTGCTGCGCTCGATGACGGTAACCTTGCCCGAGATATCATCGGTCAGCTGGTCGACCTTCATGACCGGCAAGAACCCCGGCGAGCACGGCATCTTCGGTTTTACCGACCTCAAGGAGGGCGCATATAGCCTGCGCTTCCCTTCCTTTCGCGACCTGCAGACGGAAACGATTTGGGATCGTCTGGGCCGTTCGGGGTTAAAAAGCATCGTGATCAATCAGCCGTCCACGTACCCCGCGCGCGAGATCCCCGGCGTGCTCATCTCCGGTTTCGTCGCCATCGACATCGACAAGGCCCTGTACCCGCGCAAGTACCTCGCCTC
>JBHHVD010000066.1:0-18208 GCA_046754105.1 Candidatus Krumholzibacteriia bacterium | reverse complement strand
CGTCGTCGAGGACGGCGTAGCGTGAAGAGGTTTTCGTCCTTACGAACCTGAGCGTCTGCGCGCGCTGTCTCATAGAAGAACTCCCTTTTCTCGGGTGTGAAAAAGAGGAATATTTCTTGCATGATAGCCAAATCCCGTTTGCCGCTGGAAGGGCTATCTGTTAAATATGTCTCTTGTGTCATTTGAGCCGACTCGGTCCGCGCCACGGAGGCAAGGAGCTGCAACGATGAAGCGTACCTGGCTGATATTCCTGATCGTGGGATCGGTGCTCGTGCCCGGGCGAGTTCACGCGGGCGATTCACGCGATCTCACCCGCCGCCAGGCCGCCTCGGTAATCGAGCGCGTGCTCCACGGCCGCGCCGACCTCGCCATCGCGTACCTGGATTCGTTGCGCTCGGATCACGACAGATATCCCCTCTATCACATCATGCGCGCCCGCTGTCTCCAGGAATACATCCCGATGGATGATGCCAATACCGCATACGCGAAGCAGATGGCCGAGCCGGCTCTCGGCGAGCTCGATCGCGCAATCGAAATCTGCACCGCCCGCATCGACAGCGGCGGTGCCGAATCGAAGTATTACCTCTATCGTGGCTGGGCGTGGATGTCCAAGTCATACATCCGCTCGATGTCGAGGAGCTTCTGGACGGCGGGACGAGAGGCAGGCCGGGGCAAGAAGGACCTCAAGATCTACCTGGCGGCCTATCCGGACGATACGACGGCCAACGGTATCATGGGCGCGTTCCTCTATTTCGCCGACACCATCCCGAAGGCGTTCAAGTTTTTCTCCAAGTTGTTGCGGCTCCCGAGCGGCGACCGATTGGAGGGCCTCGATCGCCTTCGTCACGCGGCCCTCAACGGCGATTCCCTGGATGCCGACTACCGGTTGGTGCTCTACAACGTTTATTTCTATTTCGAAGGACGCTACGAGGAGGGTCTCGCCGGCCTGCGCCAAATGGTGCAGCGCTATCCCGAATATTCGCGCACTTCCATCGCGTTGTCGGTGGCGCGAGCGTTCGTGCCGCGCCAGGCGGCCGGCCTCGATCGGCTCGTGGGCTCGAACATCCGCAGGATCTCCGACCTGTCGCCCGGCGGGGCTGACGCCAACGGCCTCGAGGTCGTCAGGGCGTCCCGCGCCTGGGGGTCCCGGTACTGCGATCCAGCATATACGATTACCTGGTTCGAGGACATTCTTCGAAGGGGTCCCCTCCACCCGGATTGGGTGCGGGGGTTTGCGCGTTATGAACTCGGGAGTCTCTATGCGTGGCGCGGCCGCAAGGACGACGCACGCAGCTTGCTCGAGAGCGTAGTGCAGGACCCGGCCCACCACTACTACCGCAGCCAGGCCAACCGCATGCTGGAGGACCTCGAAGAGTTCGCAGCGCGCTTCGAGGATCCGATCAGACAACCGGACGGGCGGTGGATCGAGGCCGTCTACCGTTCCGGCGCCGACTCCCTGGCCGTCCTGGCAGAGCGCTTCGATGAGCTGGCGCCCGCCTCTTTGGCGGCCTCGTTCTACCTCGGCGACTGCCACCTGCTCGCCGGCGACCACGACGGGGCGCTCGTCCATTACCGGCGGGTCCTCGAGGCAGACGCGCCCGCCTGGGAGGAGACCTACCAGATGCTGGCGGGAACCCGGATGGCCGAGGTCTTCGCGGCCCGCAAGGAGTACGGCAAGGCCTCCGGGTACATGCGAAAGGCGCAGTCCTTCTACCACAAGGAATATCTGATCGACTGGGTGATCGAGGGTCGCAAGCGCTATTTCGACCGCCTGGACGACGGCAAGGAATCGGTGGTCCCCACGCAGTTGTCGATCAACCCGTGAGGGCTCGGGCCCGGCTCCCCTGACCGGCTCGCAGCACCCGCGCACTGCATTCGAATGACGCCCGTGGACGCTACTAGGGAGCTGGACGGGAAAGTTCTTCCCTTTTCTTGATCTTTCCCCTAGGCTCGTTGAGCCTGTACACCGTACCCCAGTCGCGAGGTCTTGTGATGCGTATCCGATCCCCGTTTCGGGCCTTCAAGAACGCGGTCATCCGCAAAGGATTCCTCGAGGCGCAGCTCATCGTCACGCGGCGCTGCAACCTCAGCTGCGGCTATTGCACGGAGTACGATAACGTATCCAAATCTGTCCCGTACGAATCCCTGCGTGAACGCATCGACGCGCTCCACCGTCTCGGTGTCGTTCAGATCGCCCTGCTCGGCGGCGAGCCGTTGATGCACGAGGACGTCGACAGGATTGTGACCCGGGCCAGCCGCGCCTCGCAGGTATCCATGACCACGAACGGTTTCCTCGTCGGCAGGGAGATCATCAAACGTTTGAACGGCTCGGGCCTGTCGCACATGCAGGTCAGCATCGATGCGCTCACGCCCAAAGGGGATATGTATATCCAGAAGACGATGAAAACGCTGCAGGGTAAACTCGAGCTTCTCTTGCAACTCGCCGATTTCAGCGTGCACGCCAACATCGTCTTGTGCGAGGAATCAAGGCCGGAGTTCAAGCAGATCGTGGCGGAGCTCCGCCGGCTCGAGATACCCGTCACGGTAAATCTCCTTCACGACGCCAGGGGCATGGTAACGGTAAAGGGGCCCTCGTACGTTGACCTGTGGGACCACCATTACCGGGAATCCAAGGTCATCTCGCATATCGAATATGAATACGGGAAATCGCTGCTGCAAGGCGAACGCAAGGATTGGTTGTGTCGCGCCGGAAGCCGCCACATTTACGTCGATGAATTCGGCATGACGCAGTTCTGCGCCTCTCAGCGCGGACGGCTCAACAAGCCGGTCGTGGAGTACACGCGCGAGGACATGCGACAGCACGCGGGCGCGAGTAAGGGCTGCGAGAAGGGCTGTGCTGTCTTCTGTGTTTTCCGGGCGTCGCAGTTCGACAACGATTTCATGGGTGTCGCCAGGGCGCTCCTCAAGAGTGTTCGCAATAGTACGATCTCAATCCCCATCCGGGCCGGCAACAAGCGGCCGCAAAGAGCACAACCGCCACTAGAAACCGCCGGTGACACGAAGCGCACGTAACTGGAGCTTCTTTGCGCTGACCGCCGTCGTCGTGCTCTCGGGCGGGGCGCTTCTCCTTTGGCTCCTTCCCGCGCAACGTGGCCTGGTGTGGCTGGGGCTCTATACTATTCCCTCTCACATGTTCGTCTCGCCGTTTCCGCACGAGCCGGCGTTGCTCTATTACGCCAAGTCATATCCGGCCCTGTGGTGTGCCATCACCTCGCTCGCTGGCTGCCTGGTTGCGGGCATGTGGGATTACTGGCTTTTCATTCCGCTGATTCATCATCCCCGCGTGCGCGAGAAATACGTAGACACGGGTCTCTACAAACGCTCTGTGGATTTTTTCAGGAAATCGCCCTTCTGGGCGCTGGTGGTAGTGGGTTTGACACCGATCCCGTTTTACCCGATCAAGTTTCTCAGCATCGCCGACGGCTACGCGATGGAAAAATACCTCGCCGCCCTCGCCGTCGGGCGCACACCGCGGTACTACTTGATCGCGTATCTCGGGTACGTGCTCAAGCTCCCCAACTGGAGCCTCGTCACGCTGGCGCTGGTGCTCCTCGCGGTTGCTCTGTACAAGAATCGCAAGAGCTGGTTGGGGTAGCCGCAGCGTCTTCCGCGGCAGGGTTCACCCACACAACGTTTACCCGCGCGGGCCCCGGCCGACGATCCCGGTCAAAAACAGCAGGCCGGCGACGACGAAAATCAACGGCCAGCCGTATGTCATCAGCCAATCGGCAGGGCCAAAGTCGAGTCCCACCCCCAGCACGATCAGTATCGCGCCCGGTACGATGGGCCACCATGGCGACCGCTCGCGGATCAGCATATCGATGACGAAGATCGACACGAACCCGATTCCCAGTCCCAGCTTGTTCGGGTCCTCGAGGCGGAGGGCCGTTCGATCCAGGGTCCTGCCGACCGCCAGACCCAGCAGGATACACGCGGGGACGAGCATTCCGTAACGGCGGCGGTAGAGGTACCAGGCAAGGAACACACCGCCGATCGTAAACAACACGACGGTGTCCGTCGGGCCGTTGAAGATGCGAGTCAAGAACAACACGAGGCCGAGAACGATCAGGGTGCTGCCGAGGATGTGACGCCGGTGTCCCCGGGTCAGTTCTTCGTTTTCCGACATGTGGTTCTCCCTATTCTTCAAGCAATCGGCGCGAGATCCAGATCGTACGATAAATGGCGGTGGCAACCGTCCCTACCGCAATGATGACGATGAGAATCTGCAGTATGAATCCGGGTTCCCTCCCGAATACGGCCGACAACGCCGGGTCGAGGATTGCCCCGAAACCGAGGAGCAGCAGCCGCTCGGCCCGCTGCATCAGGCCGGCCTTACAGGTGATTCCGAGGCTTTCGCCGCGCGCCCTCGTATAGCTGACGAGAAGGGACCCCCCGAGGGCGACCAGCACCAGGATCACCGCGCTGCCCGATTGCAGGAATGCCGCCAGGCCGACGAACACGGCCAGTTCGCTGAAACGGTCGAGTGTGGAATCGAGGAACGCGCCAGACGATGAGGTGACGCCGCGGCCCCGCGCGATCTCCCCATCCATCACATCGGCAAATCCGCTTAACAAAATACACCACCCGGCCGCTGCGAGCTGCCCGCGCGCGAAGAATACCATGCTCGCCACACCGCACGCCACGGCCGCAAGGTTAAAGAACAGCGGCCCCAGGTTCGTCGCCAGCGACATTCGTATCACCGGCCGTATGAACCAGTAAAACCAGTTCCGTACCCAGTACCCCAGGACGAATGAGCCGCCCCGACCGGTGGCGTCCTGCGAGCCCGCTCGTCCGCCGCCGCCGAAGCGGTAGACCACCATGGTCAGCAGCGCAAAAACGATCATGACGGCGAGCGAGGCCGGGCCCGATCTCATACCGGCCCCCCCTTCGACCGCGAATCGTCTGCGCCGCCCCGCGAGCGCGGGATCGAGCGCATGGCCCTGAAAACGTGCCACACCCTGGGCCACAGCAAGAGGATTGGGAACCGGCGCTCGTTGGGTGTCAGCTCGAGCCGAAGCCCCGTCCGCCGCTCCACCTTGCGAACGATGTAATCGAGCCAGTCATCAAAGGTCAGCATGTACTTCGACCACCGCAGGGTCGCGCGCGTCTTGGAACGGATAAAAAACAACCGCCATCGGAGCCGGGTGCGCGCGGTTGGAGGCGCCGGCAAACGGTACAGCCCACCGGCGCGTTCGAGCCTCCCGCGGGACACCGCGTCTTCGAGCACCCGCGTGTAGCTCAGTATCAAGTAGTGGCGCTGCGCTTCGAATACTTCGGCCACGCGCGAGCGCGATTCGGGACGGATCTCTCCTGCGTAGGATACCTCGAGCATGCGCCGGCAATAATCGAGGACGGAAAAAGTGCGCGGCAGGTAGAGGGGCACCCAGTCCAGCGTCAGGCACCGCGCGTCCAGCAGGCGCTCCTCCAGGCGCGCGCCGTCCTCCACGGAGCGCGAGTGGATGATCTGGAACTGCTGCATCATGCGCCCGCGACAGAAATGATCCCGCGCCTCGCCCGACAACGCCGTCACCAGATCGTCGTGGCTCGTGACGAAACACTTCGTGCCCGCCCTCAGGTCCCCTGGATCGCGGACCGATATAATATTGGGTGGCAGTGCCCGGTTGAGGGCTGCCATGATGCTTGCGCGCCGCCGGGCAGGCAGTCTTCGACCGACATCCCGATAGAATTGCTCGTACTCGTCCACGACCACGAAGAGATCGGCCGCACTGTGCGCGTCGGGAGACGTGCCGAGTAACCTGGAGCCAAAGAGGATCACGGCCACGAGGTTGTCGCCGCAGGCCTCTGTCAACAACCCGAGACTCACACTGACCTCCGGCGGCAACCCGCTGCCGCTCAGGTGGCTGGCGACGGCGCCGGCCGCACCGAAATCGCCGGCGATCACTTTGTCGTGGTCAACCCTTTCGGAATCAGACATCGTCACTCCTGGCCCGCTCGGCGGGGCGTGGGCCTGCGCCGCATTTCGTGCAGTTTATCACACATCACACCGCGCATGCGTTCTATGAACGGTCCCGGGGCTTCCTCGCGCCCGGGAGATTCGAACGGCCCCGCGCTTTCGACTCGCGCCCGGACGGAACTGATGTTACGGACATAATCGACGAGCTTCGCGCAGTTCCAGAGCCCTTCGACGACCACCACGTACACCTTCCACCGCCGAGCCGCCAGGATGGCCTCCAGACCAGCGGTCCTGAACGGCCGGATCTCGCCGTCCCGTGTGCGAGATCCCTCGGGGAAGATCAGCAGCGGGTGGGTCGTCGTCGCCGCCAGCGCCCGCAACCGGGCGAGCTGCGCAGCCACGTCCCGGCCGGGATCGACCAGCGGGTGCCCGTAGAGACGCAGCATGTGCGACACCAGGGGGATCTTGCGGCTGTAGCGCGTCCTCGTCACGACCTTCGAATAACCCCCCGTGGTGAACTCGAAGGCCACCGGGATGTCGAGCAGCGACTGGTGGTTCATCAGAATGAGCGCCCCAGGCTCCGCGGGAATGGCGACTTGATTATCGATCTTCGCCCCACCGATACGGCTCGACGTCCATATCGCCATACGGGCCGCCCACTCCACCCACCTGCGGAGTATGCGCTCGCGCGACGACGGCGAGAGCCGTACCAGAGCGGCGATGACCGTGCGTTGCACCAGATCCCCGGCCACAAAAAAGACACCGAGGAGGGCCAGGCTGATGAATCCTCGTAATGGCAATAGCTTACTTCGCCCTTTTTGCGGGAATCCGCCGTGCGCCCGCCGCGCCGGCGCACGAGACGTCACTTTTGGTGCTTGACTTGCGATTTCCTTAAATGCTTGACTTTACCCGGCGTTTCGCACAAGGTATGCGCTGAAATCTAACTAGAGAAACTAGACCGTTTTCGATGAAACCGTCAAGACAACAAGCCGAAAAAGCGCTTCCCGCGGACGTGGGCCCGCGCGCCGCAGACTCCGCGCCGGAAAAGCCCGCGCCCGCAGCCCCGAGACCGAAGCTCTCGGAGTACGACTACAGCAATTTCTTCTTCGGTTCGGGCGACGATCCCTTCGTCATGGTCGATGCCTTCGACGAATGGTGGCCGGACGCTCGCGCAGCGGGGTATTACCTCTTTGTAGGCCAGCCGATGCTGACCCCCCCGGGCACCCGCGTGGACGTCCTCGAAGCGAAGAGTTACACGAAGATCGAGAATCTGATCAATTTCGCCTCCTACAATTATCTCGGGCTCTCGTATCGCGAGGAGATCCAGGAGGCGGCGATCGAGGCCACCCGAAAATACGGGACCGGCGCCTCGGGCTCCCCCATTCTGAGCGGCACGCTGGACCTTCACGACGAGCTGGCAGAAAAGGTCGCCCGCTTCAAGGGCACGGAGGCGGCGTTGATCTTTCCTTCCGGGTACAGCGCCAACCTGGGCGTGATCGCGGGATTGATGCGGTCCGGAGATCTTGTCGTCACCGACCAGTTCGCGCACGCCAGCATTGTGGACGGCATCATCCTGTCCAAGGCCAAGGTTCGTTATTTCCGGCACAACGTCGTCGGTGACCTGGAGAGAAAGCTCGAGGAGTTCCCGGGCAAGAAGCTGGTAATCGTCGAGGGCGTATACTCCATGGACGGTGATCTGGCCAGGTTGCCCGAGATCGTAGAGGTCTGCCGCAGCCACGGCGCGCGCATCATGATCGACGAAGCTCATTCGGCGTTCATCTTCGGCAAGAACGGCCGCGGCGTGGCGGAGCACTTCGGGCTTGATGACGAGATGGACATCCATTTCGGGACGTTTTCCAAGAGCCTCGGCGGCATCGGGGGCTACGTCGCCGGCTCGCGGAAGCTGATCAACTACCTGCGCGGCTTCGCGCGCTCCCGGATGTTCTCGTGCGCGCTGCCTCCAGGAGTCGTGGCCGGACTCATCAAGGCCCTCGAAATTGCCCAGGCGGAACCCGAGCTGCGAGGGAAGCTCTGGGAAAACGTCGGCATCCTGAGCACCCTGCTCAAGAACTCGGGAGTCGACATCGGTTCTTCTGCCTCGCAGGTAATACCCATCATGATTCGCGACGACGAGCGAATATTTGCCATGGCGGAAGAAATGATACACGAGGGCGCCTACCTCAACGTAGTCCGCTATCCCGCCGTCGGTAAGCACCGCTCTAGATTCCGTATCTCGGTGACCGCAGCGCATACCACCGCCGACCTCGAGGAAGGCGCCGCAATAATCACCCGGGTCTTGAAGAGAAACGGACTATGTCACTGACGCGCTACCATTTTCGACAGGCCGTCAGCGCGTTTTTCGAGATGTCGTCGGACGCCGCGCGCGAGTTGCTGCCGCGCCATCTCGAACCCCTCGAGCTCCGGCACAGCAGAGGCGTATTTGCCGTCACCGCGTTCGACTTTACGGACAGTATGGTAGGCAGCTACCACGAGATCGTCCTCGCGATCATCTCGCCGCCGTTGATGAAGGCCGGCAGCGACATGCCCAAATCCGCTTTCTACCCCTTCCTGGTAGGTACGAGCACGCGCGAGTCGCGGGAGCACGCCATCGAACGCTGGCATCTTCCCCATTACATGAGCGATATTGGAATGTCTTTCGACGAATCCGCGGGCCGGATCCAGGTCCGTGTCTTCGAGGCGAAGAAACCCATTCTCGATCTTACCGTGACCGACCACGCGTGGAGTTCAGTCGACCACCTGTACCAGGCGTTCATGGTCGATGAATCGCGGCGGTTCAAGGCGGACATCCACATGGAGGGAAGTTTCGCCGAACACGAGGAAGAAAAGGGCGAGCTCGTTCTTCACGACCACCCGATGTGCGAGCACATCCTGGACGCCGACATCGAATCCTACCCGTTTCGCGAGCTGTGGATGAAAGACGGCGTCCAGACGTTCGAAAAGCTCGAAATCATCTGAATCCGGCTGCACCCAGTCCCCGACCGTCCATGCCCCGGACCACCTTCGTTATCATCAACCCCGCAGCCGGAAGGCGCCGCGGTCGTGGTCGCATCGACCGCTACCTCGCTCTGCTCCGCCGCCACGTACCCGCTTTCGACCACGCCGAAACGCGCCACGCCGGCCATGAAATCGAGGTCGCCAACGACGCGCTGTCCCGCGGATACGCAAACGTCATCGCCGTCGGGGGTGACGGGACCTGGAGTGCCGTCGCCGATTGTATCGTCAAGAGCGGGCGAAGGGACGTAACCCTGGGAATGCTGCCGGCCGGCACCGGGAACGACTTCGGAAAGTCACTGGGGGTGACCTGCGAGCGTGCGGAAGACGTGGTGCGCGGCATTGCGGCCGGCTGCCGGCGGACCGTAGACGTCGGCCGCGTGGAAGGCAGGCACTTCCTCAACGTCGTCGGTCTCGGTTTCGACATCGCGGTTATCGACGACGCGGCGGATTTCCCCCTTCTCAAGGGCGACGTCCTCTACCAGGTTTGCGCGTTGCGCCAGTTGTTTCGATTTCGGGGGATTCCGCTGGCAATCTCGGATGCAGGCTCGGCGTCCGCGCGTCGCGCCCACCTGATGCTCGTTATCGCCAACGCCAATTACTTTGGGGGGTCGTTTCACATCGCGCCGCGGGCCAGCCTCGAGGACGGCAAGCTCGATGCGGTATCCATCTACGACGCGGGGCCGCTCGCCCGGGCGCGCCTCTTCTCGCGGGTGGCGCGGGGGCGGCACGAGGGAGAAAAGAGGGTCCGTATCCGGCAGGCCGGTTCTTTCCGCATCGAATGCGGACACCCGGTCCGCTACGAAGTCGACGGAGAAGTCTGCACGTCGAATGGGGATTCGATAGAGGTGCAGTCCGTGGCACAGGCACTCGATGTGTTCGTTCCGTACCGGGCCGGGCGCTAACACCAACCGTAGAGGCGGCGGCAATCGCGCCTCCTGGCGAACCGGCCCCCGACGACTACCAGCATACACACACGCCTTGCCCGGATCCGAGTTCGGCGCGTTCGAAACGCTTTACGACGACGCGGTACGCGCCCGCGACAAGCAACGCGCAGAGCACCGCAGAGAACCTCTGCGCCACGCTCGAACGAGCGGCGGACATTATTGAATTCGATCACGCTCATGATGACTCCCCCGATGGCTTGTGATTGCGGCGTTCGCCGCCGTCTCCCAGCATGTCTCTGAAGACCCTGACGGCCTCCTCGTGGTCGACCCCGAGCTGACGCACTGCGTTCACGCCGGGCGCCAGGCTCTCACGCACGCGGTCGATTTTGCGGTCCATGATTTGTTCTCCGTCCACGGCCTTGACCACCAGCGGACGCCCGGGGCGTCTCTCCACAACGTCCTCTTTCTCGAGGTAGCTGTATGCCTTGCTGATCGTCATCGGGTTTATCCCCAGTTGTGACGACAAAGAGCGCGTCGAAGGCAGCTCATCTCCGGCTTGCAGTAGTCCGCTCGCGACATGAAACTTGACCTGGTCCATCAGCTGCCGGTAGACCGGCACTCCGCTATGTGGATCCACGACGATCAGCATGCTGGTTCCCTTTCGCGTCTGTGCTGCTCCGCCACCAGTGGCGGACCCGGCGTATCGCGACGCGCGACGTCGTCCCGCCGATCACACGGATAGCAGTCCAACCCACCCGGGCACGGGCGAGCACTCGTGTCGCCGCCCCCCACACCCACACGTCCCTGTCGACCGTCTCCGGGTTGTCTGCCGTTTGCGCGGCCCGGCGACCGAGCACCACGGCCCCTCGCAGTGACAACCAGGCCGAGTCGACCTCGAAACCGACGTTGACGCTGAAGCGACGGGCGTGCGGACGCATCCCCTCGTCCCCCGATGCGTGGTCCCCCGGCCAGAGCAACAAGGCCGCAACCAGCACGATTAGCGTGCCGTGATGCTTCATCTCTGACCCCCTTTCGCGACCCGCGGGATGCCCCGCGGTGAATCAAGTGCATGAGGATAATCATACACTGCTATCCATCGCATATACCGCATCAGTGTATATGTCACGCAATACGGTACTCTTTTTTTGGAAAACTTTCTATTCTGTTACTTGGAAGGGAGTTATCAAGGTCCACCCCACCCAACTCGCCCGCCGCGGCAGCCACGGGGCGAAGAGGGCCGGGGCACGCATACCGCGCTGGGGCCGGCCCGCCACCGGTCTCGCCGTCCTCCCGCCCGGCCGGGTAGCGACGGGTTGCCCCTCGAACGGCGGAAGGATCCCCCCGGCGCGGACGCTGCGCCGCCCGGGTTGTCGGGGGGCGTCTCGACTCCGCTAGGAGAAGGGATTGATTTTAATCAAATTGAAGCATCTGTGAAATTTCTATACATTTAGGGTGGTTGGAGCCCATAACGGCCACTGTCCGAGGACAAGGAGCAAGGTATTGATCGAGATCCGCACCCACGGAAGAGGCGGTCAAGGCGCGGTCGTCGCGTCAAAAGTGCTCGCGGCCGCTCTCTTCAAGGAGGACCGTTACGTACAGGCGTTCCCCGCTTTCGGCGTCGAGCGGCGTGGCGCTCCGGTCGTAGCCTTCACGCGTTTCGACGACCGGCCCATCCGCTTGCGCTGTGAGATATACGAACCGGACCACTTGATCGTCCTCGATCACGCGCTAACGGAGACAACGGACATCACGAGCGGCCTGAAGGCCGGCGGCTGGATCGTCATCAACACGCACACCGACCCCAGGAGTTTTCTGCGCGCGGACAACTACCGCCTCGCCGCCGTTGACGCGAACACGATCGCCTGGCGACACGGTCTGGGAAGCCGGGCTACACCCATCGTCAACACGGCCATCCTCGGCGCCTTCGCGCGCGCCACCGGGCTCGTGAGCCTGGAGGCGGTCGTCGAAGCGGTGGTCGAGTCGGTGCCGACCAACCCGGAAGGCAACCGGGAGGCGACTATCGACGCGTACAACGGAACAGAGGTCTGCGACGCTGTCACACTGGAAGACCACAGCGGGTAAGCACACGGGAAGTCCATGAGCAACAGGAAGAAAACGTTCGCCGACGCCAAGGAGCTGCCGCTCGGTGCGATCTCCGCGGGTGACATGCGCTGGAACAAGACCGGTACGTGGCGAAACGTAAAGCCCTTTTTCGACCCCAAAACATCACCCTGTATCGCCGGCTGCCCCGCGGGAGAGAATATCCAGGGATATATTGCACTTGCGCGCGAGAGCCGGTACGAAGAGGCCGTTCGCCTCATATGGGAGAGCAACCCTTTTCCAGCCGTTTGCGGGCGGGTGTGCTACCACCCCTGCATGGACCGCTGCATGCGCGACCACCAGGACGGGTCGGTCTTTATACCTGCAATCGAACGCTTTCTCGGCGACTACGCCATCCAGGAAAAGCTTACGGTGTCCCCGCCGGAACGGCGCATAGGGCTCAAGGTCGCGGTTATCGGAGGCGGCCCGGCGGGATTGAGTTGTGCCTGGTTCCTGGCGCGCGCCGGTTTCAGTGTGACTCTGTTCGAGGCGAAGGAGAGGCTGGGTGGAGTGCTCCGCTACGGCATCCCGGAGTACAGGCTGCCGACGGAAGTGCTCGACGCCGAGCTGGAGCGGCTGAGCGCGCTCGGTGTGGAGGCGAGAACTTCGACGATTGTGGGTAAGGACGTAGCGCTCGACGATTTGTCCGAATACGCGGCTTATTTTCTGGGTGTCGGTTTGCAGCGAAGCCGAAGACTCAACCTGAACAATGAAGACGTACGGGGTGTAATGCCGGGGCTCGAGTTCCTGGAAGCGGTCAACACGGGCAAGACGGTGGACGTCGGCAAGCGTGTGGTCGTGGTCGGCGGGGGGAACACGGCGATGGATGTGGCAAGGAGCGCGCGCCGGCTCGGTGCCGAGGTGACGGTTCTCTACCGGCGGACGCGCAACGAAATGCCGGCCATCGAGGACGAGGTGCGGGAGGCGGGCGATGAAAACGTGACTTTCAGGTTCCTCGCGGCACCGGCGGAAATCGTCGCCCGCAACGGCCGCCTTCAGGAGATTCGTTGCCAGGAAATGGAACTCGGCCCGCCGGACGACACGGGCAGAAAACGTCCGGCGCCGAAAGCCGGCGCGTATTTCACGTTACCGGTGGATTCGCTGTTAGTCGCCGTCGGTGAGATCCCGGATGTGGAGTCATTCGTATCGATATCGAACGGACTCATTGTAACCGACGAATTCGGGAAAACATCCAACGACAAGGTTTTCGCCGGCGGCGACGTTGTTACCGGAGCTTCCACGGTGGTAAACGCCGTGGCCAGAGGGCGAAGCGCAGCACATTTGATCAACGCCGAGCTCACCGGTGGCGAATTCGACCCGGCCGGGCAGCGCAAGGTCGTTGCCATCGCCGACGTCAACACCGCCTACTTCCTGCACAAGAAAGCGGTGATGATGCCGCGCACGGACGGAGTTCGTGACGGCGAGACGTTTACCGAGGTCAACACCGGGCTTACCTGCGATCAGGTTCAGCAGGAGCTTTCCCGGTGCTACAGTTGCGGAGTCTGTGACGGGTGCGACAACTGCTGGGTTTTTTGTCCCGATGTCGCCATTTCACGGGAAGACGGCGTCTATACTATTGACTACGACTATTGCAAGGGTTGCTTGATTTGTGTCCAGGAATGCCCGCGCGGCGTGTTGACGGCCGAGAGAGAGGCGTCATAGATGAAAAAAGTGCTCGAGGGAAACCACGCCATTTCCTACGGCGTCAAGGCGAGCGAAGTTCAGGTGATCTCCGCCTACCCCATCACGCCCCAGACGCAGATCGTGGAGCGGCTCTCCGAAATGTGTGCGGGCGGCGAGCTCGACGCCCGCTTCATCAAGGTCGAATCGGAACACTCGGCGATGGCGGCCGTGATCGGAGCCAGTGCCGCGGGGGCTCGCGCTTTTACGGCGACCTCATCCCAGGGTCTCCTGCTCATGCACGAGATGCTTCACTGGGCCGCGGGCGCCCGGCTGCCCGTGGTGCTCGCCAACGTCAACCGCGCGGTCGGCCCGCCCTGGAACATCTGGACCGATCAGAATGACTCGCTCTCCCAGCGTGACACCGGCATGTTGCAGCTCTACTGCGAGAGCAACCAGGAGGTGTTCGATACCACGGTGCAGGCGTTCCGAATCGGCGAGCAGGTAATGCTGCCGGTGATGCTGGTTCTCGACGCGTTCTTCCTGTCTCATACATCGGAGATCGTGGATGTCTTCGACGCGGAGGAGGCGAGGAAGTACCTGCCGCTGTACTTGCCACGAGAGCGCCTGTCCCCCGATACGCCGAAGGCGTTCGGCAACCTTACGGGCCCGGATAACTACTACGAGCTGCGCTACGGCATCTTCAAAGACACGCAGCGGGCACTCGGCGTCGCAAGAGAGGCCGACCAGGAGTTCGAGCGTCTCTTCGGACGCAGCTACGGAATCGTCGAGGAATACCGGACGGACGGGGCCGAGACCATCCTCGTCACTTCCGGCACGGTCACCAGCACGGCGCGCACCGTGGTCGATGACCTGCGCGACCAGGGCAAAGCCGTGGGCCTGCTGAAGATTCGCCTCTTCCGGCCGTTTCCCGCCGACGACGTGCGGCGCGTTCTGAGCCACGCAAACAAGGTTGTCGTCATAGACCGTAACATCGGGTTCGGCGTCGGCGGCATTTTCGCGCAGGAAATCCGGGCGGCGTTGTGGAATACGAAAACGCCGCTGCCGCTTTTCAGTTTTATAGCCGGTATCGGCGGACGCGACGTCACACCGGAAGTGATAAACGAGATCATGGAAATCGCCGACGCATCGGACATGCCGGAGAACGATGTCTATTGGATTGGTGTCAAGGATGAGCAACTATCATATCTCTCAAAGTGAGCTAATGTCTTCGGGCCATCTAGCCTGCCAGGGGTGCGGCGCAACGCAGGCCATGCGCTTTGCACTCAAGGCACTCGGGTCACGCACGGTCATGGTAATGCCCGCGTGCTGCTGGTCGGTCATAGATGGCCCATTTCCTCATACCGCGGTACAGATACCAATATTCCACACCGCATTCGAGACCGCGGCCAGTACCGCGTCGGGCGTAAAGGCCGGGCTCGAAATGCGGGGGGACCGCGAAACGACCGTCGTCGCCTGGGCCGGCGACGGCGGCACGTTCGATATCGGGTTGCAGTCCCTCAGCGGCGCCGCCGAGAGAAACGAAGACATCATCTTCGTCTGCTACGACAACGAAGCCTATATGAACACGGGCATTCAGCGGTCGAGCGCCACACCCCTCGGCGCGTGGACGACGACCACGCCCTACCCGCACGTCAAGTCCCGACCCAAGAAGCGTATGCTCGACATCCTCGTCGCGCACGGCATCCCGTACGTCGCAACCGCTTCCGTAGCCTATCCCGACGATTTGATCCAGAAATTTTACACGGCGAAACGAACCAGTGGCATGCGGTTCATACACATCTTCGCCCCCTGCCCCACCGGCTGGAAGAGCCCTCCCGAGATGACGATCGAGCTCGCCCGCCTCGCGGTGGAGGCACGGCTGTTCCCGCTCGTCGAGATCACGGACGGCAAGCACTACCGCGTCCGACGCGATTTGCCGAAGAGGCCTGTACGGGATTATGTGGAGCTGCAAGGCCGTTTCGGGAATCTGGAACAGTTGCAGATAGAGCGTATGGAGCGCGAGGTGGATCAACGCTGGGCGGAACTGCTGGAGCGCGAGGACGCGCACGCCCCCGAAGCCCGCTAGACTCGATACGAACCCGCCGTCCCCGCCCATCAAAAAACGCATCAGGCACGCGGCGGGGGGGGCTACTAGCGATAGCGATGTCACCCGAAAGGTGCTTCCCGCCGCGGCTGATGCGTCTTAAGAAGAGGGAACCAGGTGGCATGGCTCCGACGCTCCGCACATAGTGCCACCCGAACATGAACCCAGCATTAAAACGAAATTAAAAAGGCTTAATGTTTGAGGGGGGGGCGCCCCTGAGCTTCACGCAAGCGGGATCCACAGCGTGAAGGTGCTGCCGTCGCCGAGCGCGCTACGGACGTTCACGCGGCCCTTGTGGGCCTCCGCTACGGCCTTGACGATGCTGAGCCCGAGCCCGGAGCCCTCGCCGCCGCGCGAGTGCCGGCTCCTGAAGAAACGCTCGAAAACGCGGTCGTGCTCTTCCGGGTGTATACCACGACCGTCATCGGCGACTTCGAAAGCCAGCCCACCGGATCGCAATCGACCCGACAGGCCGATGCTGCCTCCGGTCTCCGTATGCTGAACCGCGTTCTTGGCCAACTCCAGTAACGCCGCGCTGAGTAGTCCGGCGTCGCACCGCAGCTTGACAAGAGGCGGGGCCTCGAATTGCCAGCTTCGCTCGCCGAGCGCTTCCGCGCTGCGGAAAACGTCTCCGAGAAACTCGTCAGCCCGGACTTCGCTGTACGACAACGCCTGTACGGACGCGGATTTCGCCAGCAACACCAGCTCATCGAGAATCGTTTTTATTCGCCCCAGCTCCCGGAAGACGAGGTCGAATGCCTCGTCCGCGCTCGCTCCTTGAATCGACCGCCGCAACACTTGCAGCTGTCCGCGGATGACTGTCACCGGCGTCAGGAGATTGTGCGAAGTGTCGGCCAAAAACCTTCTCTGCTCCGCGAGCACACGCTCCAGGGAATCCACCATGTGATCGAACGCCCTGCTCAGGCGCCCGGTCTCATCGTCCCTGTTCAGTCGGCTGCGAAGGGACAACTGCCCGCCGGAAATCGCCACCGAGGTACGCTCGAGGCTCTTGATCGGCCGCGTGATCGACGTCGACGTCCACACCGCCATCGTCAGGCTCAGAATGAGCGCGATTGATGACACCAGCGTAATGCGATTTCGTGCGACCGAGCTCTGTCGCAGTATCTGCAGCGACATCGCTTTAGTTTGCTGGTCCTCCGCCCACAAGAGCACGCTCGTTTGCCGCAACAGCGGCGCGACCAGGTCGTTCTGGATGCCTTCAGCGATCTCCCGCACCTCATCCCACTCACCCTGGACCGCCAGGCCGTACATGACGGTAGAGGTGGAATCGATTCGATCCGGCGCACCCATCAACACGCTGAACACGTGCGGCGTGAAACTGTCGAGAAACTCCTCCTGTTCCGCCCGCACTCTTTCCACCCCCGCACGGAACGCCCGGCGCTGTTCGCCGAACGGTTCCAGCTGGGCCGACCCCACTGAGGTGATCACCACCTCCAGCTCGACCTTCATCTCGAAGAGAATCCGCTCCAGGTCCCCGAACGTCAGGATCTCCTGCACGTGGTGATCCACGAGTTCGCGGGTGGTACTGCGATATCGAGACAGATACGAAACGGACACGGCCACCGTCGCAGCCAGCAGCAGTATGATGACAGAAAACCCCACAAAAAGTCGCGCTGTTATGCTCTTCAATGAACCGTTCCTTCTGGGGCCAAGACAGCTCGGGACCGTCTATTCGAGTTCTTTCAGGCGGTAGCCCATTCCTCTAACCGTTTCGATTTCGGCGCCGCCGTCGATCACGGCGAGCTTCTCGCGCAGAAACCGTATGTAGACGTCGACGATATTGCTCTGGGGATCGAAATTGTAGTCCCACACATGACTGAGAATCTGCGCGCGGCTGAGCACCTTTCCCTTGTTACGAAAGAGGTACTCCAGAATCGAAAACTCCCGGGCCGTCAGCTTGATCACTTTGCCCTCGCACCGGAGTTCCCTGTACGTGAGGTCGAGTTGCCACTTCCCCGCGGTCAACAGGTCGCCGCGGTCCCGCTCGTTGCGCTTCATGTGCACGCGCACCCTGGCGAGCAACTCATCGAAATCGAAGGGCTTGGTAATGTAGTCGACCGCTCCTCTGCCGAAGGCGCGGAGTTTGGAATCGGTCTCGGCCACCACGGACAGCATGATCACCGGCAGATCGGGGCTTTTCGCCCGGATGTCGTCCAACACCTCGTGCCCGCCCTTGCCCGGCAGCACGACGTCGATGATCGCCATATCGATGTCCTCGGCGCACCCGATGGCCGACCCGGTCTCGCCGTCCGGAGCCGTCCGTACGACATAGCCTTCGGCCTTCAGTCCCTTCGCGAGAAAGTCGACGATGCCCTTGTCATCTTCTACAATGAGGATCTTCATGGCGTCGGTGGAATATCACCGCCGACAGGGCTCCTCCGGGAGGGCGCGTTTTATCGACTGTGGATGCACCTACACGCGATTATGGATCCGGCGTCCAAGCGATTGACTGCCGTTGAGGCATGATCTTAGCCTCAATACGTCAAAAACAGGCTCCGCGGAACACACGCCGGGCGCGCAAGGACG
>JBHHVD010000065.1:0-18620 GCA_046754105.1 Candidatus Krumholzibacteriia bacterium | reverse complement strand
GACTGTTTGAGCCGGAGCGCCCCCGTCCTTACGCGCCCGGCCCAACCACACCGGCGATCCTTTTGACGCATTGAGGCTAGTTTGTCAACATGTTGACGAGCCCTACAGCAGCCCTTTCACGAACCCGCCGTCCACCTGGATCGTCACCCCCGTCACGTAGCTGGCCGCTTCCGACGACAAGAAGGCAACGACACGGCCCAATTCCTCCGGCCGGCCGAGCCGCCGCATCGGAATGTGCTCTTCCCAGCCTGCGTAGACCTCCTCGGTGGACTGCCGGTTCGTTTTCGCCAGGCTTGTGGCCAGCTCGTCGAGACGCTCGGTCCGCGTGTATCCCGGCGCTACGTTATTGACGAGCACGTTGTCCGCGGCCAGTTCCTGCGAGACGGATTTTGTGTAGCCGACGAGGCCCGCGCGCATCGTGTTGGACACGAGCAAGTTGGTCTCGGGCTGCTTGGCGGTGATGGAGAGCACGTTGACGATGCGGCCCCACTTCCCGCGGCGCATGTGCGGGATCGCCGCCTGCATCATGGCGATGGTACTCATCATGGTGAGACGAAACCCCCGCTCGAGCTTCTCCGTGTCGACGTCGGCGTAGCCGCCGGGCGGCGGGCCGCCCGCGTTGGTGACGAGAATATCCACGCCACCGAGATTCCCGGCGACGGCGTTCACGAACCCCGCGGCCGCCCCGGTGTCCGAGACGTCGGTTACGTGCGTGAACACTTCGGCCCCCGTTTCCCCGGTGATACGCTCCGCCGCGGCCCCGAGGTTGGCCTCGCTCCGCGAGCAGATGCCGACGCGGCCGCCCTCGCGGGCGAGCTCGAGCGCGCAGGCAAATCCCAGGCCCTGGCTGGCCGCCGCGACGGCGGCCACTTTGCCGTTCAACTGCAGATCCATCTCAGACTCCTCGTTTGGGTGTCTCCGCCGGCTCCAACACAACGGTACGAACGGCCCGCTGGACAACACCCTGATTGTCTGGTATAATAGCCGTTTAGCGGCCGGGGGGAGCCCGGCCCGAACTATCAAACCCCAGGGAGCGGTATGAAGGCCATTAAGCACTTTTTTGCGA
Organism: Candidatus Krumholzibacteriia bacterium; assembly: GCA_046754105.1. GTDB lineage: Bacteria > Krumholzibacteriota > Krumholzibacteriia > WVZY01 > WVZY01 > JAZGDW01. Next base: position 17,554 of record JBHHVD010000065.1, on the reverse strand, counting down.
AATTCAGCATCTTCGGCGAGCTGTGGGTGTTCATGCGCGTGCGCAAGAAATGGTGGCTCGGACCGATTTTCTTCTTTCTTCTGGCGCTGGGCATTCTGATCGTTTTTACCGAAGGATCCGCTCTCGCGCCGTTCATCTACGCCCTTTTCTAAGGGACGATTTGAACCGTTGTACCGAAGGCCGGGTTGCCAGCGCAGCCCGGCCTTCTCTTAGAATTCTATCCCCTTCTGCGCGTAGATGCCCTCGTGGAACGGATGCTTGACCTCGCGCATCTCGGTGACGAGATGGGCGGCGTCGATCAACTGCTGGGGGGCGTTGCGTCCGGTGAGGATCACGTGCATCTCCGGGGGCTTTTTCTCCAGCGCGGCCAGCACGTCGCCGATATCCAGGTAACCGTAGTCCAGCGCGTTGTTGATCTCGTCGAAAATCAGCAGGTCGTGCCCGCCCGCCTCGATGAGGCCCCTGCAAAAATCCCAGGCCTTGTAGGCGACCTCCCGGTCACGTTTCTTATTTTTTGTTTCCCAGGTAAACCCCTCGCCCATCGGCTTGATCTCGAGGTTGGGCGCCAGCTTTTCCGCGGCGTGCAGCTCGCCGTAATCCCACGAGCCCTTGATGAACTGGACCATGAAAACTTTGAACCCGCATCCGACGGCACGAAGGGCCGTGCCGAGGGCCGCCGTCGTCTTGCCCTTGCCGTTGCCGGTGTGGACGATAATGAGGCCGATACGCTTATTTCCACCCCGCTTGCGGCGGGTGGTCCCTCCGGCGCCCTTGCTCTCGTTGTCTTTCTTTCCGGTGTCCACGTATCGCCGTACCTTTGTCGCTTGCGGCCCGATGCGCGCTCCGTCGTGACACACATCGTACACGAGCGCCCGCAAGGGTTCAAAAGAAAACGCCGTTACTCCGCCTGGTCCGAGGAATCCGCCGGTGGCGGCGGGCCCTCGCCGGTGATCAGGCGGGCCCCGCGTTTTCGCGTCAGGTAATCGAACGCCCACTGGATCATCACCAGCAGCTTGTTGTCGAATCCGATCAGATACCAGATGTGCACGAAGAGCCAGGTAAGCCACGCGGGGTAGCCCGCAACGCGCAGCCGCTTGAAATCGGCGACGGCGCGGTTGCGCCCGATGACTGCGAGTGTGCCCTTGTCTCTGTACTGGAACGGGCGAGCGGTCCGGCTTTGGAGCCGTCTCGTGATGAGCCGCGCGACGTAGCGGCCCTGCTGCATCGCGACCGGCGCGATCCCCGGCAGCGTCGTTTCTCCCCGATGTCTGAGGACGGCGAGATCACCGATGACGAAGATCTCCGGGTGACCGGGAACCGTGAGGTCGGGTTCGACCCATACGCGGCCCGCGCGGTCGAGCGAAGCACCGGTTTCCTTGGCGAGCACGGCACCCAGAGGGGACGCTCTGACACCCGCCGCCCACAGCACCGTCCGCGCGTCCAGCCTCTCTTGCGCGGCGCCGTTTTTCTTCGGGGTCCACGTCTCCGCACTCTTCAGCGAGGCCGCAGTGGCGGTGCTTCTCAACGTCAGCCCCGACTCGTCGATGGAGGTCACGCGTGTGTGGGTCCGAACCGTGACGCCGAGGCGCGCGAGGGCCCGTTCCGCTTTCACGGACAGGGACGGCGGAAACTGCGGGAGCACCCGCTCCATCGCTTCGACGAGATGGATCTGTGAATGCTCGGGGACGGCGTTGCGGAAATTGTCCTTGAGCGTGCGGTGGGCGAGCTCGGCCAGCGCGCCCGCCAACTCCACGCCGGTCGGCCCGCCGCCGATGACGGCGAACGTCGTCCACGCCTGGCGCCGGCCGGGGTCCGCCTCCCGTTCGGCCACTTCGAAGGCGAGAAAAATCCGGCGCCGGATATCCAGCGCGTCCTCGATCGACTTTAGGCCGCGGGCGTTCTTTGCCCAGGTGTCGTTGCCGAAGTAATCGTGGCTCACCCCGGTGGCGAGGACCAGGGTGTCGTAGGGTACCCTGCCGTCACGGAGAACGACTTCACGCCGCGTGACGTTCAAACCCGTCGCCTCGGCCTGCCACACGCGGGCGCGACGTTTGAGAACCCCGCGCAGGGGGGAGGAAATGTCGCCGGGGGAGAGACCTCCGGTGGCGACCTGGTATAGCAGCGGCTGGAAGAGGTGGAAGTTTCGCTTGTCGACCACCGTCACGTCGACGCCGGCCGGGCCGAGATACCTCGCCGCGTAGAGACCGCCGAACCCGCCACCGACGATAACCACCCTGTGGCGCCGCAAGCCGTGGGTACGCATACGGACAGCATGGCAGATCGACCGCGCCGGCTCAATCGGCAATTGCGCGGCGGCGCTTCCGTGCCGGCCTTGACAGTGCGCTCTGCAGGCTATAATTTTAGAGGGCCATGGACCCCATCTATCTCGACAACAACGCCTCCACGCGCATTGCCCCCGAGGTCTTCGAGGCGATGCTGCCCTATCTGACCGAGATCTACGGCAACCCGTCGAGCACGCACCAGCTTGGCACCAGGGGAGCCGTCGCGCTCAAGGAAGCACGGGAGCAGGCGGCCGAGTTTCTCAACTGCCGCGAGGCGGAGATCACGTTTACGAGCTGCGGGACGGAAAGCAACAACACGGCCATCCGCGGCGTGCTGGAGGCCGACCCGGAGAAGCGCCACATCGTCACCTCCACGACCGAGCATTCATCGGTCCACAGCACGTGCAAATACATGACGAAGCTCGGGTACCGCGTCACGCACGTCGGCGTGGACGAAGGCGGCCAACTCGACCTCGGCGCGCTGCGCGACGCGATCACCGACGACACGGCGCTGGTTTCCCTCATCTGGGCCAACAACGAGACCGGCGTCATATTTCCCTTGGACGACATCGTGCACATGGTCAAACCCTACGGGATCCCGCTGCACGTGGACGCCGTGCAGGCCGCGGGCAAGATTCCGCTCGATATGGCGATGACCGAGGTGGATCTGCTCTCGCTTTCCGGCCACAAGCTGCACGCGCCCAAGGGCGTGGGGCTCTTGTTTATCCGCCGCGGCACACGCATGAACCCGCTCCTCTACGGCGGCGGCCAGGAAAAGGGCCGGCGAAGCGGCACGGAAAACATTTCCCATATCGTGGGATTCGGGAAGGCGATGGAGCTGGCGCGGGACTACCTCGCCGGCGGCGTCGAGGAAACGCGCAAATTGCGCGACGTCCTCGAGCGGGAGGTCCTCTCCTCGATTCACAACGCCCGTCTGAACGGTGTGCCCGAGCTGCGGCTGCCCAACACGTCGAACATCAGTTTTGCCGGCATCGAAGGGGAGGCGATTCTCTTGCTCATGGATGAAATGGGTATTTGCGCGTCGTCGGGGTCGGCGTGTACCACGGGCGCCGTCGAGCCTTCCCACGTCCTCAAGGCCATGGGCGTGCCGCCCGAAGTCGCCCACGGGTCCATCCGTTTTTCACTCAGTCGTTATACAACCATGGAAGAAATCGAAGGCGTCCTCGAAGAGCTGCCGCCGATCATCCTGCGTTTGAGCAATCTCTCCGCGGCGGGTTGATGCTTGCGGATCGCGCAGGCCCCGTTCATCCGGTTACCCCGACGCGTTGATTCAACGGCAGCGCAAAGCTGAAACGACTCCCTTTTCCTTCGCCGTCGCTCTCCACCCAAATCCGTCCCCCGTGCATCTCCACGATGCCTCTGCAGATGGAAAGGCCCAATCCCAGGCCGGGCGTCTTGTCGGCGAGTCCGCCCCTGACTTGAAACAGCGGTTCGAAGATCCGCGCCTGGTCTGCCGGTGAGATGCCCACGCCGGCGTCGGTTACGCTGACAATAAGCTCTTCACCGATCTGGCTCGCGCTGGTCGTGATAACACCGCCTTCAGGCGTAAACGTTATCGCGTTCGAGAGAAAACCTCCGACGACTTTACTGAGCCCTTCCTCGTCTGCGGAAATTTCCAGACCCTCGACCTCTGGCGCGATATCCACCTCGAGGCTGAGGTTTTTCGCGGCGGCTCTTTCGCTCTTCGCGCCGACGCTGTCTCTCAAGAGACCCGGCACGTCCACCCGGGACAGCGTGGGCGTCGCTATCCTGCTTTCGACCTGCGAGACAGCGATCACGTCGTTAATGAGTGAGGCGAGATGCGCTCCGCCTTCTCTTATATGCTCGAGGTATTCCATCTGTTTCGGCTCGAGCGCCCCGTAGTGGCCGTCTTTCAGCACGTCCGAAAACCCGATGATGGCGTTTAGCGGCGTGCGCAACTCGTGGGAGATGTTGGCCAGAAACGCTGATTTCGACCGGCTCGCGGATTCCGCCAGCTCTTTTGCCTTGCGCATGTTTCGCATCCCCTGCTCCCGCCCGGTCACGTCGTGAAAGGTCCACACCCGGCCGACGACCTCGCCGTTCTGCCACTGCGGCCGGGAAGACCGCTCGAATGCCCTGCCGTCCTTGAACTCGAGAACGTCCTGGCTCTCGCGGTACGGCTGCCCCCTCAGCTCGCGCATGCCGGCCAGATACCCTTCCGGGTCCTTCAGCTGATCCAGGGTGAACTCCAGCAGGCGGTCGTTGTCCCAATTCACGACGATGTCGTCGGGGACGCGCCACATCTCCTTGCACCTGCGGCTGAAGGTCACGGCCTTGCCGTCGTTGTCGAGGACCAGTATGCCGTCCGTTGCGGCTTCGAGCGTTCCGCACAGCAGAGAAAACGCCTCGTCGACCTGCCTTTTCCCTTGCTGGATTCTGGCGAACCTGTGGCTCATCGGCCGGTGCAAAAAGAAATAGAGGGCGGGGAACACGAGCACGATCAGCAGCGCCGAGTCCAGGAGCCAGGTGGTGAACTGTCCGACGGGCGGTGGATGCTCGTGCAGCAGGCTCATGACGAGGACTTCGGCCGTAAAAATCACGACCATGACGACCACCAGCAGCAGATGCGCGGGCAAGATGTCCGTGATCGGCACATCGCCACCCGCGGCCTGGGGGTAGCCGTCCGTCCACAGCCCCCGGGGCGGCTCAGTGTTGTTTTTGCAGGGATCGGTGCTCATCGTGCGTCTCTCGTCTCGCGCGCGGGGCCGGGATCGCGGACCGGGCGCCGGATGCCCGGCGGCAATGACAGGCAGGCCGTGTTGCCGGTGCGGGCGGGTCGGGCACCCTCCAACGTCGCAACTTTCGTGCCACGATCGGCGTGCACTCTTGTCGCTGGTCCTGTGTAATGCGATTTTGTACCAATAAGTTACAACGAATGCGGTCGCCCGGCGGGCGTTTGGCCGCTGGGCCGCTGCTCGCGCCGCTTTTCGTGGAACACGCCCATGACCCCGAGCACGACCAGCACCGCCCCACCGAGCGTCCACCACGTCACCACTTCACCGAGGAGGACCCATCCGAGGAAGACGGCGATCACCGGGTTGACATACGCATAGGTCATGACGATGTTGGTCGGCAAGAGCCGCAGCGCTTTCACGAAGGAAGTGAAGGCGAACACGGAGCCAAAGACGACCAGGTACCCCCATGCCGTCCACGCTTGCGGGATCGGCGCCGGCCGGGGCTCGCCCAGCAGCACGGCGGTGAGGAGGAGGCCCGCGCCGCCGATGGCCTGCTGGTAGCCGGAGCTGACTTCGAGGGCGATGGGCGCGGGGTTGCGTCGTTGGAGCAGCGAGCCCGCACCCCAACTGATGGTGGCGAAAACGAGCGCGAGGCTGGCGGCCAGGCTCCCCGTTTCCGCCTTCAGGATAACCGGGCCGTTCAGGACGGCGATACCGGAAAGCCCGACCAGCAGCGCCCCGAAGAGCCGCAGCGAGGGGCGGCGGCGGTCGATCAGGGCTTCCATGATGGCCACCCAGATTGGCATGCACCCGACGAGCAGCGCAGCGTAGCCGGAGTCCACCCGCTGTTCGGCCCAGCCGACCATGCCGTTGCCACCCACCCACAGCAGGATGGCGGAGGTGCCGAGGATGAAAAGCTGCCGGCGCGTGAGCCGGAAGCGGCCTTTGAGCGCGCGCCCCCAGAGAAAGAGGATCGCGCTCGCCGCGAAGACGCGCATCGCCGCCATAGTAAAGGGCGGAAAGCCCGCGCCCTCGCGCACCGCCACCCGGATCGCCAGGTAGGTGCTGCCCCATACGATGTAGATGACGGCGAGGTGAAAGAGACCGCGCAGGCTCACGTGGCACAACCCCCGGCGGCAGACCCGGTCACATGCGCCGCGATGGCGGCGGCCGATATTGCCGCCCCGTCGGCTCCGTTTACTATAATGAGGGCGTAACGCCGGGTGGGCAACACGTGCCGGTCGTACATGGGCGCGACCATCGTGTTGTAGCGGCGGGTCACCTCGTCGCTCGTTCGGCCGCGCTCGCTGCGGTCGCGCTCGCTGCGACGGGCGAGGCATAGCTCGTGCGGGGCATCGATAAAGACGCCGGTTTTCGTCAGCCGGCGAATCTCTTCCCAGTACAGGGCAAAGAGCCCTTCCATAATGAGGAATGTTGCCGGCTCGATGCGCTGCCGTTCGGCGCTGCGGCTGTGGGTCTTGTGATCGTACACCGGTTTATCGATCGCCTGTCCGCCGGCCAGCGCGGCGAGGTGCTCTATGAGCAGTGCGTGTTCGATCGCGCCGGGCTCGTCGAGGTTCTGAGCAGGGATTTCTTCGGGCGCCAGGTGCGAGAGGTCGTGGTAGTAGGAATCGAGCCCGATGACGGCCACACCGGGGGGGCCGTCCGGGGCCCGTGCTCGTTGTCCGCTCCTTACCTCGTCCGGGGTCTGCGCGTGCCGTCCGTTTGAAGCCGCTTGCACGCGCGCCTGCAAGGCGCGCGCGAGTTCGCAGGCGATGGTCGTCTTGCCCGAACACGATGGGCCCGCGATGGCGATGATGTGGGTCATGGCGAATCTAGTTTATGCGACTTCACACCTGTGGTAAAGTGGCAAAGGATTCGCCACGTTTTGAGACAGACAGGCAAAGGAGCCTTGCTTGAAGACCCTCACCATCGGCCACAGCCCGGATGCGGACGACGCGTTTATGTTCTACGCGTTCGCCAGGGAAAAGGTCACCATCGACGGCTACAAGATCGATCACGTGATGGAGGACATCGAGTCCTTGAACCACCGCGCGCTCCGCGGCGAACTGGACGTCACCGCGATCTCGGCCGCCGTCTACCCGCAAGTGGCGGGCGACTACCGCATCATGGCCTGCGGCGCCTCGGTCGGGCGCAACTACGGTCCCATGCTGCTGTGCAAGGAAAACGTCTGCCTGGGTGACCTCGCCGGCCGCCGCATCGCCATTCCCGGCACGCACACCACCGCCTACTTGCTGTTTCGCCTTTACATGACGGACGTCTTCCAGCCCGTCATGTTGCCGTTCGACGCGATCATGCCGGCCATCGTGGACGGCGAGGTGGACGCCGGTGTCATCATCCACGAGGCGCAGCTCACGTGGAAGGACTCGGGGCTCTTTCGGATTCTCGATCTGGGCGAGGCGTGGATGCAGGACACCGGGCTTCCCATTCCGCTCGGGCTGGATTGTATCCACCGTCGCTTCGACGAGCCGATGCAGGCGAAGATCGCCGCCGGCATGGAGGCGAGCATCGTCTACGCGCGAGAGAACGAAGAAGACGCCGTCGACTACGCCATGGAGTTCGGGCGCGGCATCGACCGCAACACGTGCCGCGACTTCATCCGCATGTATGTAAACGACGACACGGTGAACATGAGAGAAGAGGGCAAGCAGGCGCTCGAGCTCCTGTTCACGCGCGCTGCCGGGCGCGGTATCATCGACGAATCCCCGCCCCTCGATATCATCGGATTGAAGTAATCGCGCGCCGGGCGCGTCCATCTTTGGCGTTGACAAGGATTCGCCCCCTCCCTCAATAATAGTCCGCGTGCATTCCTGCCCACCAAGGCAGTCCGCACTGGTTGCTTCAGGTCCAGGAGGAACAAGATGATTGTGCCCCGGCTACTCATGACCCTTTTGGTGATTCAGGTTTTCCTTACGGCCGCGCCCCGACAGACGCTTGCCCAGAATCAGAACTGGGACGACCGATTCAGCACCCTGGGCCTCAGCGGGCCGGTCCACGCCATCGCCGTGGACGGCGTGAACGTCTACGTGGGCGGCGCCTTCGCCACCGCCGGCGGTATGACCGTAAACCGCATCGCCCGCTGGGATGGTTTCGCCTGGCATTCGCTGGGACAGGGTCTCAGCGGTGATGTGAACGCCATCGCGGTCAGCGGCGGCAACGTTTACGCGGGCGGTGCGTTCACCACGATCGTCGGCGGCCCGACCGTGTTCAGAGTGGCCAGGTGGAATGGGAGCACGTGGTCGGCGCTGGGCAGCGGTGTCAGCAGCACAGTCAACGCCATCGCGGTCAGCGGGAGCGACGTCTACGTGGGCGGGGCGTTCACCACGGCCGGCGGCATGGCGGCGCTTCGCATCGCAAGATGGAACGGGGCCGCCTGGTCCGCTCTGGGCAGCGGCGTCAGTGCTGATGTCAACGCCATCGCGGTCAGCGGCAGCGACGTCTACGTGGGCGGGACGTTCACCGTCGCAGGCGGCATGGGAGCCTTTCGAATTGCGCGCTGGAACGGAACCACGTGGTCTGCACTCGGGGGCGGTGTGAGTGACGTCGTCAATGCCATTGCGGTCAGCGGCAGCGACGTCTACGTAGGCGGTGCGTTTACGACCGCCGGCGGCGCCGGCGCCCTCAAGATCGCCAGGTGGAACGGCGCCGGGTGGTCCCCGCTCGGCGGCGGCATGGGTGGCGGGGACGTCGCCGCAATCGCCGTCGGCGGAGGCAACGTCTATGTCGGCGGGGCCTTCACGACTGCGGGTGGTACCGGGATGCTCCGCATCGCACAATGGAACGGGGGCGCATGGCTCGCCCTGGGCAGCGGCGTCGACAGCGACGTGCGCGCCGTCGGCATCATCGGCCTGGACGTGTTTGTGGGCGGGGCGTTTACGACCGCGGGACAAAAACAGTCGCTGCGTTTTGCCCGCTGGAACGAGACCATTTCCCCGGTTTTCATTCTGGGCTTCGACGCCCGCGGCCACGCGAACGGCCTGGAGCTGTCGTGGCGGATTTTTGCCGACGAGGAAATCGCGGGCTTCAGAATCTATCGAAAAGAGGACGCGGCCGCACCACCCGTCCTGGTCAACAAGCAGCGGATGATTCCCGCCGCCGAGAGAACCTTTCTCGACACGTCCGTGCTCCCCGGCAAGCGCTACCGGTACACGCTCGCCGTCGTCAAGCCCGATGGCTCGGAAATAACCTCGGGAGAGATCGCGGCCACCGCGCCGGTGCCCGCGCTCGCCCTCTCCCAGAACTTTCCCAACCCCTTCCACCCCACGACGAGCATCCGCTTCGTTCTCGACCGGGACTCGGGGGTGCGCCTGGCCGTCTTCGACGTGCGCGGAAAGCGGGTGGCCCTCCTCGCCGACGCGCCCTTCACGGCGGGGCCGCACGAAATCGTATGGAATGGAAGGGACGGCGCCGGCGCCCGCGTGGGATCGGGCGTGTATTTCTACCGGCTCGAGGCGGGGCGGCGGACGCTCACCCGCAAGATGGTGCTCGCGAAGTAGATCCGGCAACGCCACCCGGCATGCCCGAGGCCGCGGGCCTGCCAAATTCGCGGATAATCTCGTAGAGGGTCGTCCGCTGCGCCGGCGTGAAGCCCGCATCGCGGATCAGCGCCTTGATCTCCTCCACCGTGGTCCGGTTGTAGAACCCGGCCGCGTTCATGACGTTTTCCTCGAAGATCGTGCCCCCGAAGTCGTCGGCCCCGAAGTTGAGCGCGACGACACCGGTCTTCTTTCCCTCCGAGAACCATGACGCCTGGATGTGCCGGAAGTTGTCGAGGTAGATCCGGGCGAGGGCGACGATCCGCAGGTAGCGGTTGGGACCCGCTTCGACCGGCACTTTTTTGGCCAGCGAAGTGTTCTCGCGCTTGTAGCTCCAGGGGATGAAAGCGGTAAAGCCGCCGGTCTCATCCTGCAGCCGCCGCGTGACGTCCAGGTGCTCGAGGATGTCCTCGTCCTTTTCCACGTGGCCGTACATCATGGTGGCCGTACTCCGCATGCCCACTCGGTGCGCCTCGCGGTGCACGTCGAGCCAGTCGGCGCTCTTCGCCTTGGGAAAGAGCTTGCTCATGTGCGGTTTTACGCGGTCGGAGAGTATCTCGGATCCGCCGCCGGGAATCGTGCGCAGCCCCGCCTCGTAGAGCGCCTGCAGCACCGCTCGCAGCGAGAGCCCGGAGACCTCTTGCATCTTTTTTATTTCCGGGGCGGAGAAGAAATGGGGGTGGATGTCGGGAAACCGCCTCCGCGTCTCGCGAACGAGGTCGGTGTAGTAGCCGAGCGGCAGCGCGTCGTTGAGGCCGCCCTGCAGCAGGATCGTCGTCACGCCCAGCTCGCGCGCCGGCGCGAACAGCTCCATCATGGCATCGATGGAATGGGTGTAGGCGTCCTTCGCCTTGTCCGTGCGGTAGAACGCGCAGAACGTGCAGTAGGCGTCGCACACATTCGTGTAGTTGAGATTCGTATCGACGACGAACGTCACCACCGGATCGGGGTTGTGCCGGTACCGCCATGTCTGCGCCAGAGGCGCCAGGTCGAGCAGCGGCGCCTCCCGCAGGAGATACATGCCCTCTTCGCGCGTGATGCGCTCGCCGCCGGCTACTCTCTCGCGTATTCTATCCAGCATTCGGTCTCTTTCCGAGGGGTGGCTTGCCCACGGCGGCCACCCCGTGATCGTAGGCCTCGAGGTACGTGCGAAACAACTCGATCGCCTCGTCCTCTTTGTCACCGAGGATGTAGGTAAACCCGTGCAGGTACTCGCGGACTTCTTCGACGGTCATGCTGAGGTCGGCGCGTTTGGCCGCTATCTGGTCGATGCGCTGCATACCACGCTCCAGGGATTTGCTCAGCAGCTCACCGAGAAAATCGAGCGCCTGCTGATTCAGGTCCTTGCGCACGATCCAGCGCGCGAACACAAACGGCAGCCCCGTCCACTGCTCCCACATCTCGGCCAGGTCATACACGCGCGGGTACGACGGCAGCCCCTTGCGGTTGTTGAGCGCCGCGTCGCCGATGAGGAGAACCGCGTCGCTTTGCACTTCCTTGGTGGACACGTATCGCTCGGGTATGACGCCGTAGTGGCGGGTGAGCAGGACCTTGAGCAGCCGCACGGACGTCGCCGACTCACCCGTGATGCCGATACGCGAGCCCTGCAGCTCCTCCACCGGCCGCCGCGAAAAAAGCAGCACGCTCCGCGCCTTTCCCCGCACGGCGATCCCGAAGTTGCGAAACGGCATGAACTGGTCCTCGAGCTCGAAGCCCGTTACCGTCGGCACCGGGCCGATGTCCACCTCGCCGCGGCGGGCCGCGCGGGACAGTGCGCTCGGCACGTAGTCCGTTACCTCCACGAGGTCGAGCGGGAAATCCTGGTAGAATACTTCCGAGTTGAGATAGGGAATGCGTCCCAGCCTGATGGACATGAAGGTCACCTCACTCCGCCGCCGCGCGGCGTCTCCCGCGTGGCTCGCTCATTCCGCCACCGCACGCCGTACATCGACCCGTTCGCGCTCCACGTTGGGCGGGTGCACGGCACCCTTTTTCGCATATACCTGCACCTCATTGTACAACGCGTCGCGCTCGACCGGGACGCGTTCGGCATCCCGTATCAGGCGCACGATACGCTCGCGTGCCACCCCGACCGGGCTCGCCGCCCTCGCCGCGTGCGCGATGCGCTCCTCGCCGATGGTGCCGTCGATGTCATCGGCCCCGAAGTGAAGGCCGATCGCCGCCGTTTCCTCCATAATCATGATCCAGTACGCTTTTACGTGCGGAAAGTTGTCGAGCACGAGCCGCGACACCGCGAGCATCCGCAAGTCCTCGAGCGCGGAGGCGTGCCGCGGCACGAGCTTCGTGTCCCCCACCTGGTACTCGAGCGGGATAAAGGTGAGGAAGCCGCCCGTCTCGTCCTGCAGTTCGCGGAGGAGGACGAGGTGCCGGATCCGCTCCTCGAGCGTTTCGATGTGGCCGTAGAGCATGGTGGCGTTGGACGGAATGCCCAGCGAGTGCGCGAGACGGTGGATCTCGAGCCAGCGCGCCTGCCCCGCCTTGCCCGGAAAAAGCTCCTTGCGAACGCGCGGCGAGAACACCTCGGCGCCTCCGCCCGGCATGGCACGCATGCCGGCATCGCGAAGACGGCCGAGGATTTCCTCCTCGGGAATCTTCCAGCGCTTGTGGAAGTAATCGATCTCCGAGGCGGTAAAGGCCTTGATCTGCGTATCGGGAAAGTTGTCGTGTATGGCCTGGACGATCTCCACGTAGCGCTCGAACGGCCACGTGGGATGATGGCCGCCGACGATGTGCACCTCACGAATGTCCTCGTCGACGAGTGCGAGGATCTCGTCCAGTGTCATTTCATAAGCTTCCTCGTCCCCCACTTTCTTGGCGTAATCGCAGAAGCGGCAGGAAAGCACGCAGATGTTGGTGGGGTTGATGTGGCGGTTGATGACGAAATACGCCTTGTCGCCGCTCTTTTTTCTTTTCACAAAATCCGCCATCCTGCCGAGCGCGGCGATGTCGCGGGTCCGCAGCAGCCGCACCCCCTCCTCGGGCGCCAGGCGGACCCCCGCCCGCACCTTCTCCCAGATGGAAACGAGCGTTTCATCCAGGAACGCTATTCCGTCTGCGACCAGTAATCCGGCCATCGCTTGTCGACCCTTTCCTTGATTTCGTCGGCCATTTCCAGGCCCTGAGGATACCCTTTCTTGTGCGTCGCATCAATGGTCATTACGCCCTCGTAGAAAGGCTTAATCCCCTGCATGAAGGTGCGGCGGAAGCGGACGTCGCGGGCCGGGTCGAAGCGCGTGAAGATGCCCCAGATGAGGCTGACGTTGTCCTCGATGTCGACGTCGGGGCTGACGGCGGCGATGATCTTGACCCCAGCGAGGGCGTCCGCCCCGGCGAGGGCCGCGAGCGTCGATTCGGCGTCCGATGACACCCCGACGGCGAGCAGGGTGTCTTCGAGGAGGCGCCAGCGGGTCACGCCGGGGGCGATCTCCTTGGGATCCGCCCCGAGCACCGGGCCCGCCGGGGGCAGCCCCGTCTTGCCGGTGGCGTCGATGACCATCTTGCTGCCGAGGTGCATTTTGAAACTCGTGAAATCCAGCGTGTCGAGCGGCGCGCGCGAGACGAGCAGGAAATCGTCGCGCGGATCGAAGTTGCGTTGAATCGCCTGCAGGACGTGCGCGAAACTGCGGACGTTGACGTCCGGCTCGACGAGGATCACGACCTTGGATAGCCCCAGCTGGCCTTCACCGAGGAGCCCGAGCGCGGTCTTAATCGGTTCTTTTGTGTAGCGCGTCTCCACGGAGACGACGAGCAGGTTGTGGAAACCGGCCTCGTAGTACGCCCACAGGTCGCGGACTTCGGGGCGGATCATCCGGATGAAGGGCTTCAAGATCTCCTGCGACGCCTCTCCCATGTAGCGGTCCTCCTGCGGCGGCTTGCCGACGACGGCGGCCGGGTAGACCGGTCTTTTCTTGCGCGTGACGGTCTTGATGTGAAACACGGGGAAGAGCGCCGCCTCGGAGTAATGGCCGAAGTGGTCGCCGAAGGGGCCTTCCATCTTGCGCTCGTGCGGCGGCACTTCCCCCTCCAGTACGAACTCGGCGTCGGCGGGGACGTCGAGGTCTACGGTTCGCGCGCGGGTCATCCGCGTGCGGCCTCCGCGGAGGATGCCGCTGAACATGATTTCGGAGAGGCCCTCGGGCAGCGGAAAGATGCCGGAGAGCATGAGCGCGGGGTCGGCGCCGATCACGCAGGCGAGCGGCAGCGGGTGGCTCTTTTTTTCCGCTTCGTGGTAATGAAATCCCCCGCCCTTTTGGATCTGCATGTGCATGCCGGTCCTGTCCCCGCCGTAGACGTGCATGCGGTAGATGCCGAGGTTGGACGCCCCGGAGGACGGGTCGCGGGTCAGGACCAGTGGAAATGTAATGAAGCGGCCGCCGTCGCCGGGCCAGCACTTGAGGATCGGCAGACGCCCGAGGTCCGGAGGCTCCACGACCTCGTGGCACGGGCCGCGGCGCACCTGCTGCGGTCGCGTCGCCAGCATTGCGGGCCAGTGCGCGCGCGCGTTCCAGAGGGTTTTCGGGGAAGGCGGATTTATCGTCTCGATGAGGTCGGCGAGCTTCTCTCCCAACTGCTGCGGATGCATGCCGAGGATCATCTCGATATGCCCCGGGCTCCCCATGAAATTGACCGCCAGCGGATACGGAGACCCTTTTACGTTCTCGAACAGGAGCGCGGGGCCCTCTTCGCGCACGATGCGGGTCACGATCTCGGTGATTTCCAGCTCGGGGTCGACCTCGACGGCCACGCGCCGCAGCATGTTATTGGCTTCGAGATGCCGAAGGTAACTCTGGAGGTCGCGGAACGGCATGCTTTGTCCTTGCGCGGTTATCGACGCCGAGAGGGCTGCGGGCGGACGCCCGTTCTCTGCCCCCCGCGTCGGACCGAAGGGTAGCCGAGCGAAGTGGAGCATCGGTGCCGGACGCGATTGCAACCGCGCGCCCCAAAAAGCCGAGCGCCAACCGCGTTCACGCGCCCGCATCCTCGTCGACGGACAGAAACTTCGAGACTCCCTCGCCTTTCCAGCGCTTGAAAATGTGGTTGTCGATACCTAATTGATCGAGGATGCGGCTGACGATCATGTCCACCATGTCCGATACGTGCTGTGGCCGGTGATAGAAGCCCGGCATCGCCGGCAGCACCACGGCGCCCGCCCGGGTTACGGCGAGCATGTTGCGCAAGTGGATCTCGCCGAGCGGTGTCTCCCGCGGTACGACGATGAGCTTGCGGCGTTCTTTGAGCGTGACGTCGGCGGCGCGCGAGATCAGGTCCGATGAAACGCCGGCCGCAATGCGTCCCAGCGCGCCCATCGAGCACGGGACGATGACCATTGCCGACGACGGAAACGAACCGCTGGAGATCGGTGCAGCCAGGTCGCGATGGTCGTAGAGCTCGAGACCCACTTCTGTCTTGTCGATAGGAAGGGCGTTGCGGAGTTGCGCCTGTTTTTCCAACGGAGAGCCTTCGAGATGCACGTCACACTCCAGGGCCAGTATCTTCTCGGCCGCCGGAGAGAGAATGGCTTTCACCTGTCGCTCGCTCTGCAGCAGGACGTCGAGCAGGCGAAGCGCGTACGGCGCGCCGCTGCCGCCCGATATGCCCACGATGATACTCGCCATGTTTCCTTTCTGCCCGGCACTACGGCAGCCCCACCGGCCTTTCGCTGCTCCCGTCGTACCGTTTGTGCCCGGCCGGAATCGCGTGGTTACGGCGACCGGGCCTGCCTGCGCGCCGCCTATCCGTGCCTCAGAACCGCGTCCACGGCGACGAGGGCGAAGAACACGATACTGATTACGCCGTTGGTCGCAAAGAACGCCTGGTTGATCCGCGACAGGTTGTGCGCCGTTACCAGCCGGTGCTCGTAGGCCAGCAACAAGCCGGTCACAACCAGGCCGACATAATAGAAGGCGCCGGTACCGAGCATCAGACCGGCGGCCAGGAGCGCGACAAAAAAGATCGTGTGAAAAAACCGCGCGCACCACAACGCCGGCCCCAGGCCGAGGTCGGCCGGCATTGAGTGCAACCCCTCGCGCCGGTCTACTTCCACATCCTGGCAGGCGTATATGATGTCGAAGCCCGCCACCCAGAATCCCGCGCCCGCCCCCAGCACCAACGCTTCCAAAGGCAGCCGGCCGGTCACCGCGATCCACACGCCGGTCGGTATCATGACGTACACCAGTCCCAGCGCCAGGTGGCTGAGCCACGTAAACCGCTTGGCGTATGGATAGAAGATCATCACCGCGATCACGAGCGGCGAGAGCTTCTGCGCCAGCGGGCTCAGGTTGAACACCGCAAGGACGAAGAGAACGAGCGAGATCGCGATGAACGAGAGGACCTCGGTACGCGACATGCGCCCGGCGGGCAGCGAACGCCCCGCGGTACGTGGGTTATTGCGGTCGATACCGGCGTCGACCAGGCGGTTGGCCGCCATGCCGAACGTGCGTCCCGTTACCATCGCCAGCGTGATCCATCCGAACGTGGCCGCGTCGGGCCAGCCGCGCGCGACCAGAAAGAGCGTGAGATAGGCAAAGGGCAGGGCAAAGATCGTGTGCTCGAACTTGATCATGTCGAGAAATTCTCTCGTTTTGCCCAACGGCCCGCGGCCCACGGCCGATGCCTGCGCAGGAGAATGGGTCACGCCAGTCCTTTCAATCAGAAGAGGTTAGGTGGATAGAGGCCTCCTATTTCTATCACGGATGGGGGGCGAAAGTCAACCGGGGCCGGGTGACAAGCTAGGGACGAAACGTTTCCGCGCACGTCTTGACGACCGATGCGATCGCCCCGTCTATCGGGCCGTCGACGGTCACGCCGGCGGCCATGCGGTGCCCGCCGCCGCCCAGGGTCTTGGCAATCTGGTGCACATCAACTTTGCCGTTCGAGCGCAGAGAAATCTTGACCTTGCCGTCCCCCAGCCCCTTGAAGAAGAGGCAGTATTCCACGCCCTCTACGGCCCTTACGACGTCGAGTATTCCATCGCTATCCTCGTAGTCGGCCTCGGCCGCGGCAAACATCTCCCGCGAGGCGTGGATCCAGGCGATCTTTCCATCGTCGGCAAAGCTCAGCGTCCGCAGGACGGCGCCGAGCAGACGGACGGCGCCGCCCGTCTTCGAGAACACGCGCCGGTGGATGGCGAATGGTTCGACACCCCGCGCGCACAGGTCTGCCGCTGCGCGGAAGACCCGTTCATCCGTGTTCGAAAACCGAAACGTGCCGGTGTCGGTAACGAGCGTGGCAAAAACGGCATCGGCGATGGGGGTGGTGATCTCTCCCTTCATCGCAAGGATCAATTCGTACATCAGGAGCCCCGTGGCCGCAGCCGTCGTATCGCTGACCACGACGTCGGCAAACCCGACGTCCGCCCCCTGGTGATGATCGATGCAGATTCTCGGCGTGTTTGATTTCCGGAGCGCCTCCCCGAACGCGCCGAGATGCGGCCAGTTATTCACGTCGAGAATGAATGCAACTTCGGCCCCCTCGAGCGCCCGGGCGCTCCCACCGCCGGGGTACACCATGATCTTCCCGCGGGGGTCGAGAAACGCGTTGTTCCGCGCCGTCGGGCTCGAGTTGATGATGCTCACCCGCTTGCCCAGGCTCTCGAGAAACGCCGCTAGGGCGATCTCGGAGCCGACCGCGTCGCCGTCGGGGTGAACGTGGGTCGTCACAACGAATTTCTCGTGGTCATGGATGTATTCGTGAACTTTGCTCCACATAACTCATTTATTCCTATAACCTTAGTTTCCGCGATCAAGAGTTGCAGCCCCGCCCCGACGCGCGGCCGTGCGCCCGAACCCCGCCATACTATCGCATCCCCGGCCCGAAACAAATCCGAAAATCGGCACGTAGATTTAGTGGGGCCGGGGGCCAAATCTGTTGTATAATTGAGTATAAGGGCGCCCATTCTCGGTTTTCCCCACGCTGGAATCGTCCGTACCATTTCCTGTTGGCTGAGAACCCGATGAAACGACTCGCCAGCCTGTTCATG
>JBHHVD010000064.1:0-18978 GCA_046754105.1 Candidatus Krumholzibacteriia bacterium | reverse complement strand
ACAAGAAGGTCGCGGAGGCGGCGGGTCTTGGCAAGATCGGCATCCACCGCAACGTGATTCATTCCACCTTCGGCAGTTTCATCTTTCTGGGAACCGTTCTGATCGACCGGGAAGTGGCCGAATACGGCCGGCAGATCAACTTCGACCCCTGTCTGAGCTACAAGCTTTGCGTGGCCGCTGCTGCGGCTGAGAATTCGCATGAAGGGTTCGCCTCGGCTCCTGGTCGCATTTGGCAAGTGTTTCCCGTCGTAGCCCATGGTGTTCGGGCCAGCCGGCTGGAGATTCCGAGTGCCGGCGGTGTAACCCGTGTATCGGTCAAGCGCCCGGGCCTGTACGGGTTGAATCTTCAGGAGGGCTTTGGCCTTGCAAAGCGGTGCCAAAGCAGCTGTAGAGACGATTACCCCCTTTACCATCGGGCGCTGGCGTTTGACGTAAACGCGCGGCGCGGATACTGAATAAGGTAAGCCGCCATTCTAGAGCGATGATGTAGCGATCCGGACGGGGGGGAGCTATGTGGGGGTATATAGCGGCGGGCCTGGCGACTTTTGCCTGGCTGGCGGTTTCTGTTTGGGCTTTCGAACAGTCGATGGGAACCGGCGAAGTAAATCAGCGCTTTACAGCTGAGGTGCCGTCGGTGACTTCACCCACCACCTGCGTCGACGATGCTATTCGAGAGAAGAAGCTGCGCCCGGTGGCGCGAAAACAACGCCGCCCGCGCGCTGAGCTCTGTATCGACGCCGGTTACGAGCCGCCTCCGACATAAGCCGAGATAATCGTCGGTCGTGTAACTCAGTCTTTTCCGGCCTGGCAGTCTGCAGAGGAGGCGACCGCCAGCGTCAGTACTCGCTCGTCGATCGGCACTTGACCTCTTCTTCTTTTTCTTCGTGGTCGTCGTGATCCGACTCGATATCGCATGGCAACCACGGCCAGAGGAGACAGCCCGCGGGCGACTGGTCCGTGAACCCGAGTTCCAGACCCATCGCCGTCAAGCCGGCCGGCAGCTGGACGGGCGCATCTTTCGCCTTGACCGTCACCTTCACAAAGCCCTTTTCCGAGTCGACGCGCAGCTTAATCTTTTCTAGCCCCTCGGCGTCCACCTGGGGGTTCTTGTCACTCTTGAACTTGAACTTCTCGCCCTTACCGCCCTTGTCTTTGAACGCTTCGGGCGGGAGCTGCACGCGGTAGAGCTCATTTGAGAGAGAATCGGTAATGACCACGATAAGGCCGGTCTCATCCGGCCGGTGGTAAAACCCTTCAAGCGGAAACTTCGCTTTGACCTTGAGCTCGATGCGCTGCCCGTCTTGCTTGGAGGATGCCTTGATCTTGGCGGAACCTGTGCGGTATCGCTCGTGGACGCCTTGAGCTGCCTACACTGCGTAGTCAGTGGCGAAAACGATGGGTTGTGCTTTCTGAATTGCCCGACCGCTGTAGGATTCGAAGTGCTGAGTCCGGATTCGACCTCGCTGTTTGACGTCTTCGTTTTCGGGGTTGATCATTCTTCTGCGCTCGGGGAGTTCTGTTTAGATAGTGGTGGAGCGAGTTGTGCCCCGCTCGTTAATATCGTCGATCCTGCGAGTGACGACCTAGTGGCAGCCTTCCCCACGCTCAGTTCGCCTAAGACGGTATTGCCCGTGTTCGACCTTACGAGTACATTGCCGTCAGGTCCGTCCGGCTTTGCGGGGCCGGATCTGGCTAGGTGTTACTTTAAGGGCTCCGTAACGCCTAGTTCGAGCGACTTCGTGATCTTGTCTGGGCCCGGCTCGGCACCGGAGGCTATTCTCACCGGCGGAGGCGGCCTGGCATCTCCGGCCGTAGCCACGAAAATGTGTCCGCTCTGTGGCAACGGGTGGTGCGATTCGGGAGAGGACGCCACTAACTGTCAGGTCGACTGCGGGCCATGAGCGACTTGGGATAGGCATCATCATCGGTAGGGAGTGGCGTCTGTGATTCGCGGAGCACTTTCCGAACGAATCTAGCGACTCGGCATACGAGTACTCGAGAGGTGTGCGGTTCGTGTCGAGTACTCGCAGAAGGCCCGTTTTGGCACAGCGGCCATCGGCGCGCATAGTCGTGCCTATTCGGGAGGGGGACGATGGCGAGACCCTTGCGCGCGTTCGTACTTCCGGTAGTAATCGCCGCCTTGCTGATCCTGCCGGCGCCGGGCGAGGTGGCTGCTGACCCCTTTGCTCCGGTCACCGTGACCGCGGCTCCACTAGACCAGGGCCCGATTTTCTCTCCCGAGGTGCGAGCGGTCGCAGACCTCGACCCGCAGGCCGCCATGGTGGAGGAGGAGTACTTCGTATCAGGCGCGGCCACGGTCTACACTTACAACGATCCCCCCGTTCGCGGCGAGATCATCCCGCTCGACCCGGACCTGCCATACACCACCCGGATCATCGTGCGGCGGCCAACCGATTCGGCCCGCTTCAACGGGACGGTAGTCATCGAATGGTGGAACTCGACCGCCGGCTGGGACACCAGCCCGGTCTGGGACGCATCGGCCGAGTACTTCGCGCGCAAGGGCATCGTCTATGTCGGCGTGACCAACAGCACCACGTCGCTGGACTACCTGGTGGACGGCTGTCCGCTGCTGGGCGTGAGCCTGCTCGGCGATACCTGTGGTACACGCTACGCCGGCCTGGTGATGACCGAGAACGGCCAGGCCTTCGAAATGGTCAGTCAGATTGCAAATCTACTGAAGAGCGCGAGTTCGGAGAACCCGTTGCACCCGGACTACGCGGTGCAGCGCATCTTCCACGCCGGCCAGTCGCAGCAGGGTGGCTCGATGGTCACCTACGCCAGCGCCTTTCACTTTCCGGTAAACGACGGTTACTTCATCCAGGCCGCCGGTGGCGCGCGGCCGATAAACTTCGGCCCGGTCTGCGGTGAGCCCGGCTCGCCGGCCTATCCAGGCTGTACGCCGGCACTCACCGGCGACCAGCGGCTGGTTCGCACCGACCTGCCGGTTCCCGTCTACCGAGCGATGACCGGCACCGACGTCGCCTCGTTGATCGCCGGCAGCAGCTTCGCGGTTGCCCGCCAGACCGACATTCTCAACTTCCGCTACTATGAGATGCCGGGGACCGCCCACGTCACCGTTCACAAGAACGTCGAGATCCTGCCGGCGGTCGCCGCGAACCTGCTGGGCTTGGGTCCGGGCCCGCTGTTTCTCGAGGACGCATGTTCCGAGCCGCTCAACACGCTGGCAGACGGGCCCATGTTCGGCTCCTACCTTTACAACGCGATGTGGGAGAACATGGAACTTCACGCTCGTTTCGGCACCGACCCACCGCACGGAGAGCTGATAGAGGTCGCCGACGGCGCCATCGTGACCGATGCGTTTGGCAACGCTCGCGGCGGCATTCGCCTGCCGCTGCTCGACGTGCCGATCGCGACCTACGGCGTGAGCAACAGCGCCGCCCCCGACCTCCCGGCGTCGCTCGCTGCTTTGGGGAATCTGTTTTGCATTCGTTCTGGCACCGTGACTCCCTTTGATCTTCAGACGCTGGAGACCCTATACGAGGGCGGCGACGATTTTGCGGCGCAGACGAAGCAGCGGATTGAGGCTTTGATGACAGCCGGGTTCTTGCTCGCCGAGGACGCCGCCAAGCTGCGGGTTCCTCAGACGCGTGGCCAGCAGAAATGCATAAACGCCCTGCTCAAGGGGGGAGGGACGGTCGCCGCCGCGCAGAGCAAACTCGCCGCTACCTGCGTCGCCAGTGCGGGCAAGGGCCGGGTGGACGATGTTGATGTTTGCCTGAGCTCCGATGTAAAGAACAAGATCATCGCCGCCAGCGACAAGGCCGACAAGCTCGCGCAGAAGGCGTGCAGCGTCACGCCCGACTTCGCCCAGGCCGACTCAGCTGCCGTCATCGCCGCGGCCATCAGCGGTGAGGCCGGCCTGATCTACGACATATTCGGCCAGCAGCCGGATACCGGTGGCGGGCCGCTCGTCGATGATCACATCATCCGCGCCGCGGCCGACAAGGCTGGCGCCAAGTGTCAGGCGGTGGTCGCGAAGTTCTCCGGCAAGATCGTAAAGACCAAGCTCAAGGTCTTTGGCAAGTGCGCCAAGGATGGGCTCAAGGGTCCCAAAGGAGGCACCCCGATCATCGATGCCGTGGGCAACGCCGGCGAACTGGGCGAATGCCTGGGCGCCGACCCGAGCGGTAAGATCTCTAAGGTTATGGCCAAGCTGCGCAAGGTTCTCGGCAAGAAGTGCCTGGGTGTCGATCGTGTCAACGCGTTTCCCGGGAATTGCCAGGACTCTGGCGGCTTTTCGGAGCTTGCAGCTTGCCTCGAGTCGCAGATCGACGCGCGGGTGGCCGCCGTCTACGCCTGGATCGGGTACTGAGGGGCGAGTCGCGAGGCCGTCGATTCCGGAGGATCGAGCTTCGAGTGCACCCCCGCTGGCCGATCTGGTTATCCGCCCTGGGTATTTACACACCCCGAGCCAGAGATTGTCGCTAGAAAACCTCGCTTGCAGTGCGGCTTTCTCTCGACAGAGCCCGTTGGCCTACATAGTCTAACTCATCCTTCTCGCGGTCGTACTCGGCGGCGTTGCCGGCGATCGCGACGTCGGTCACGCGGGCGGGCGATCTCTCCCGGGCCGAAGCGGTCATGAGAGCCGCGGCCAAAGGTTGCGGACAAGAACGGTGAGCGCAAACAAGGAAAAGCCGGTCCTTCCTGACGGCATCGTCGCGATCGTCAAGCGAGAGTGCCCTACCTGTGAACTAGTCGCGCCAGTCCTCGTCGAGCTTTCGCACCGGGTGTCCCTCACGGTCTATACTCAAGACGACCCCGCCTTTCCCGACGGCGTTGACGCGGTCGACGACACCAGCCTGGAGCTGTCCTGGCACTACGGCATCGATTCGGTTCCCACCCTGCTTCGCGTCGAGGATGGTGTGGAGACCGCACGTCTTGAGGGGTGGCAGCGCGAGGACTGGGAGGCTTTCACGGGGCAGGGCGGTCTGGGACCGGAACTACCGGCGTGGAGACCCGGCTGCGGTTCCATGAGCGTGGATCCTTCCCGTGTTCATGTTCTGGCCGCGCGTTACGGTAGCTCGGTGCTCCACTCTCGTCGCATCGAGGTCGCCGCCGCCGAAGACGAGATCGAGGCGTTTTACGCGCGCGGCTGGACCGACGGGCTTCCCGTCGTACCTCCAACCGAAGCGCGGGTGATGGCAATGCTCGAGGGTACCACGCGCGGCCCGCGCGAGATCGTGGCGGTGGTGCCCCCGGACCTCGTCGAGATCGACGTCGAGAAGGTCGCGATCAACGCCGTCATGGCCGGCTGTAGGCCCGAGTATCTTCCCGTTGTGCTCGCGGCCGTGGAAGCCGCTTGCACGGACGAGTTCAATGTCCACGGCGTGCTCGCCACGACCATGCCGGTGGGGCCCGTCATCGTCGTGAACGGGCCGATTCGTCGCGCCATCGGCATGAACAGCGGCGTCAATGTGTTCGGCCAGGGTAACAGGGCGAACGCGACCATCGGCCGTGCCGTGCAACTCGTCATACGCAACGTCGGCGGTGGCCGTCCGGGTGAGGTTGACCGTGCGACCCACGGCAATCCCGGAAAGCTCGGATTCTGTTTCGCCGAGGACGAAGAAGGCTCGCCGTGGGGACCGCTCTGCGCGGACCTCCCGGGCAGCCCGGTCGTGGCGGACGGCGGAGCGGGCGAGGGCGGCGCGGCCGGCAGTAGGGAAGGCCGAAGCACGGTAACGCTCTTTGCCGGGGAAGGACCGCGCTGCATCGTAGACCAGCTTTCGCGCGACCCCGACTCGCTCACGCAGACCTACGCCTCGTGTCTTCGCACGCTGCACCACCCTAAGCTCGCGCTCATCTTCGACTGCATGCTCGCCATCGGGCCAGAGCATTCACGCGTGTTTCGACAGGCGGGTTGGTCGAAAGAGCGGTTACTGGGGCGCCTCGGCGAGCTTCTCACCGCTTCTGGCGACGAAATCGTGCGCGGAGCCAGCGGCATGGCCGAGGGCATGCCGGACCATTTCGCGGGCTCGGCCATACCGAAGTTCCGTCCCGGAGGGCTCCTCGTCGTTCACTGCGGAGGTGGCGCCGGTCTGTTCTCGGAGATGATCGGTGGCTGGGCGAGCGGCGACATCGGCAGCCAGCCGGTGGTAAGAGAGATAAGGCCCTGAACGCGGCGTAGCGACGAGAAGCGAAGGAGACGGTCATGACCAAGGCATCCGGCGTTCGTATTTTTCTCGATCCGGCCAACGAGTCGAAACCGGCGCGGCGAGAGCCGGCGCCACGGCTGGACCGCATCGACGGTAAGACTATCGGCTTGCTTGATATTTCGAAACCATGTGGGTCGGTCTTTCTCGACCGCGTTCAAAGCCATCTGGAAAAGCGTGGTGCGACGGTTCTGCGCTTCGCGAAGCCCACCTTCACGAAGCCCGCGCCGGTGGATCTACGCCATGAGATAGCGACGCGCTGCGACGCCGTCATCGAGGCGCTCGCCGATTGAGGATCCTGCACGACGTGCAGTGTGCACGACGCGGCAGACATCGAATCGAGAGGACTTCCGATGGTCTTCGTGGCCACCGAGGAGTTCGTGGACGCGGCCGCGGGGCAGAGCAGAGCCCTGGCGGCTGAGCTGGGTTCGGTATTCGTCTCCCATCCCGTCCAGGATCGTACCGAGGAGGAACTCGTCGCCATGGCCGATGGAGCCGTTGACGCACTGGTCGCGGCACTCGTCGTCGCCTGACGCCGGCGCGAACCTGAGCCGCGGCTTCCAGGATCACAAAAGCGGTTTGGCGCGAGCGGCCCCGACCGGCCCGTATTGGAGCCAGAGCCCGGGTGAGTACCGGTGACGCCTGCGCGATCGACGCGCGCGACGACAGCTACGATGCGGTTCCTGAGTTCGGAATCCTTCACCACGTACCGCGTTGGCGCGATGCGCTGCGGGAGATCCATCGGGTGCTAAAGCCGGGTGGCCGTCTCTATGCCGAGGGAATTTTCGAACGGTTGACCTTCCATCCTCTTGGGCGGCGCTTGTTCGATCATCTGCAGGGGGGCCGCTTCGATCACGACGGCTTCCGCGCGGCTCTCGGCGAGGCTGGCTTCAAGGTCATGGGATCCCTCGACGTGTTGGGCTTGGGCGGATTCTTCGAGGCCTCGCGCCCGTAACGGAATCCTGTCACGCGGCGCGGCGGATCCTGAGGTCAGCCTCTAGCCCGGCAGCCGCTACCAAGCGCAGTACTCGTCCCAGCGATACTTTCTGCAGGCTGCCCGAGAGAATCCCCGTCACGGTGGTGCGCCCGAGGCCCGAATGGTTTGCTAGCTGCGTGTGCGTGAGTCGTCGTCGCCGCACTTCCGCGGCCACTGCGGCGACTAACTTGGCTTTCATTTGCGCTTCGACAACTCGGCTCTTGAGAATTCCGAGATCAGCCGCGAGGGTGGCAGCACTGGTCTTCTTAGTCATGACGTGAACTCCTTCAATCGCTTTCTCGCGAGTTCGATATTTGCTTTCGGCGTCGTTCGAGTCGTCTTCTTGAATGCGTGCAACACACAGACCGTCCCAGCGATCACCAGCGCATAGACGATACGGTATGCGCCGCTGCGATCCTTGACCCGCAGCTCGTGTACTCCACGTCCAATGCTTGGCATCGGACGTGACAGCGGCATGGCTAAGGTCAGGCCTGAACGAGGGCGTCCGCCAGATCGGCACGGATAGAGTGCGGGAGTCGCTTCACCTCGCTCCGACACGCGTCCGCGATAATTATCACACCGCGATAGTCTCATATGTGAGACATTCACGCATGCATCTCTCGGCGTTGTTGCGTCATTCCTCCGGTCGAGGGGTATTCGGGCTGATTTCGATTCATGCAGCTATGCTCTCTACGCCCAAAACGGTAGCGGAAGCGATTCCTCAATAGCCTCTCGACCTGCATCGGCAGGCAAATACTTTGTGGGGTGACACTAGCCCGCCGTCGAGCTAATGTCGGACACGGCTGGCGGGCGGAACCGGCGCTGCGACCGGGACGCTGCGCGCCAGCAGGAGTACGATGTTTTCACCGACTAGGCTCTTGAGCCCGTCATGCACCCCCGCCCGCGCCTTTCGTGCGCTGGCTTCGCTGGTCGCCTGCTGCTTGGCCGGCTCTGTTTCGGCGGCCACGTTGAAGGTCCCGTCGACCTACACGACGGTTCAGGCCGCACTCGACGTTGCGTCGGCAGGGGATGAGATTCACGTCGACTCTGGAATCTACAACGAAAAGGTTGTGTTCGCTTCGAGTGGCGATGCGATGCTCGGCCCTATCGTGTTACGGGCCGATCCAGGCGCGGCGACCCCACCGGTCCTCGACGGCACTGGCGTAGCCGGCGCGAACATGATTCTGATTGATACGAAGAGCTACGTGCAGGTAATCGGCTTCGAGATCGTGAACAACCTCGGGGTCAACGACGGTTCCGGGATCCGCGTCCTAGGCTCCGGGACCGACATCGAGTTGCGCGACAACGTCATTCACGAGATCCGGGGCAAACACGCGATGGGGATCACCGTTTATGGCACCGACGCCAGCCCGATCAAGAACCTCCTAATCGACAACAACGAGATCTTCGACTGCGACCCCGCGCGTAGCGAAGCGCTTGCCGTCAACGGCAACGTCGACGGATTTGTGCTTACCAACAACCTGGTGCGCGACGTCAACAACATCGGCATCGTGATGATCGGTGGCGAGACCGATATACAGCCGACCCCGGGCCTCGTGGCCCGAAACGGGCTCGTTCGCGGCAATACGGTGATTCGAGCCAGGTCGATATACGGAGGCGGCTTTGCCGGCGCCATCTACGTGGATGGCGGGCGTGACATCGTCATCGAGAACAACGTAACTACCGAATCCGACCTCGGCATCGAGGTCGGCGCCGAGAATACCGGCCTGGTCGCGCGAAACGTGGTGGTCCGCAACAATGTATTCTACCGTAACGACAAGGCTGGGATCGTCGTCGGTGGGTTCGCCGCTGGCGTCGGACGCGCCAACAGTAACATCTTTCGCGGCAACACGCTGTACGCGAACAACACCTTGTCCCAGAGCGGCAACGGGCAAGGTGAGATCTGGATCCAGTACGCCGAGAACAACGTCTTCGAGAACAACATCGTGGTTGCCGACGGGCAGGGCGATAACGTGATCGTCGAGTCGTCTAAGGGGAGCGTGGACAACACCTTCGACTACAATATCTTTCATACGGTTGACGGCCTGCCCGCGTCGTTCACGCTCAATGGCGCATCCTTGTTCGGCTTCGCGTCCTGGCAGAGTGGGACCGGAAACGACGCGAACTCCGTGTTCGCCGATCCCCAGCTCATCGCCCCGGCGGCGGCTGACTTTCACATCGCGACGAGCTCGCCTGCGTTTGACGGCGGGAACCCGGCCTACGTGTCCGGTGTGGGCGAGACCGATCTCGACGGATCAACGCGGATCTCGGGCTTTACGGTCGACGCCGGCGCTGACGAGGCGAGTTGCGGCGACGGCGTCATCGATCCAGGCGAGGAATGCGACGACGGGAACCCGGTCAACGGCGACGGCTGCGACAGCAACTGCAGGTATACGAGCTGCGGTAACGGCGTGGCGACGGCGGGCGAAGACTGCGACGATGGCAACACGGTTGACGGCGATTGTTGCGCCGGAGACTGCGTCTTCGAGGTCCAAGGCGCGCCTTGCAGCGACGGCGAGGTCTGCTCCTTGATCGACCGCTGCGATGGCTCGGGCACCTGTGTGGCTGACGCCGATTCCGATCCGTCGTGCGTGGTGCCGCTCTCCGGTGGACGCTCGTTGCTAAAGCTCAGGAGCAAGAACGGTAGGGACCTGCTGACTTGGAGGTGGGGAAACGGGCCCACGGTGTCGAAGGGGGACTTGGGTGACCCGACCGCTTCTGATTCGCAGACGCTGTGCGTGTACCTCGAGGTAGGAGGGGTGTCTTCGGTGCTCCTTTCGATCACGGCTCCGTCGGGCGACGAGTGGCGCGACCTCGGGAGCAGAGGGTACAAGTACAAGGACTACAATCTCACGCCGGACGGCGTAAAGACGGTGCAGCTGCGACCCGGCGATTTCGGCAAGGCCCGAGCCAAACTCAAGGCCAAGGGGCCGAACATGGATATGCCGGCCGCGGGCCTCGGCTTCGATCCGGCGGCTGCCGTGATTGCGCAGCTGCGTCACGGTAACGGTGTTTGCCATGGTACGGTCTTCTCGGCTCCTTTCAGGAAGAACGACTCGGGCCGCTTTATCGATAACGGCGACTGAGGACAGCTTGGTCTGCCGCTGTGCCTCGAGAGCCGCGTTGCAGATTTGTCGCATGAACGGGTGGCGCCTGCCCGGGTACTCGTACGCGCAGCGTTGGAATCTGCTCGGTGCGGTGAAAGCTCCCGCGTCTTGTCGTTTTCACTTCGTGCGGCGGATTGGTGCGACGGAACGCGTTTGCCTGGTCAGGTGCTGCCCGCTATATTTACGAACGTTATGCGTCGCCAGGCGCGGTTGTGGGTCTGTGCCGGATCTGTTCTGGACTGGCACCGTGGTTGTGAGGCCTCGGTGTTCTGCCCTGTTGGGCACTAGCTGAAAAGAACCAGGGGCGCTGAAATGAGGATAGCTGCGATGTTTTGTTCTCGGTTTGTGTTTCTGTCTCTCGCGCTTCTGCTTGTGGCATCGGCGTGCCGGGCGGAAACCGAGCCGCCAGAACTACACGCGAAGCAACAGGACGGATCTGTCCGGGAGAAAGTCTTGATAGACGGTGGAAGCAAGGTCTCTATGGAGTACACCTTGAAACTCGACGACGGTACCGTCGTCGGCACCAACGCCGACGACGAGCCAATGGTGTACCTACAAGGGGGTGGGCAGATACTTCCGGCGCTGGAGAAAGCGCTTACGGGTCTGGCTGCGGGCGATCAGAAGAGCGTCAAACTCTCGGCCGAGGAAGGCTATGGCGCCGTCAACCCGGAGGCCTTCAGGGAGATTGACATCGCGCAGATCCCTGAGGGAGCCCGCAAGGTCGGTGCGCTGCTGTTCGCGGGCGACGCTGAAGAAGGCTCGAAGCAGCCGATCCGCGTGCACGAGGTCCGTGAAAAGACGGTCGTGCTGGATTTCAACCACCCGCTGGCTGGCAAGGCCCTCAATTTCGATATCAAAATCCTTTCGGTGGAGTGAGCGAGCAGGCTGATCGCTGCCGCTGGTGCGGATGTCTCCCCCGCGTGAGATCCCGGTTACATCAATCGGACTTATACCCAGAAAAGGCGGTCTGTGGACGGCGGCGAGCGAAGGGTGCACGCTCAGGAAACGCGCCTCAACGCAGTATTGCGGAGAAGACGTCATGGCGCGCTCAGACTCACAGCGAAGCTGGCCGGGGGGCCATCCAGAGAGACCGGCTCAATGGTTATGCATTTCTGCTCGAAACATTGGGAGAACAAGTCTCCAGGTCGATATGTACGCCACTGTTCTATCGAGTATGGGTCTGTTCGCGCCGGCTGGTGGCGCAGCGACTGTGGCGGCGATATCGAGAAGTAATCTTGAGTCATATCAAACTCGACGATCAACAGCCCACTCTCTCGGTTATCAGCGGGCGCCCACTGCGTGAGCGCGTTACCCTCGGAATCGAACCGGCGATTCTCTATCGTCAGAAAGTGGTTATGGCTCGCGTCCAGGTAGACGACGTATAAGTATGGTCCCGCGTCGTGCCCGGTTCCGTCTGGAATCTCATTGGCCGCGACTTCGTAGATCCCCGAGTCATCGACCAGCACGGGCGCGATCCATCGGGCGAAGAGCCACTTCTCGAAGGCGGCTGGATGTGACGGTGTTTCCCCATGATTGCCGCTCATGCCCCATGGCCCCAAGTTGAACCGCTCGTAGTAGTAGTCGCTATAACCCAGGAGAAGATGGCCGAGTTCATGTGTCCAGGTCGCCGGTACGTAGAACCGGCTCCCGTCGGCGCTGTAGCGCTCGGGCATGTTGTTGTAGAGGTTCATGTATATGGACTGGCTCTCAAATGCTGCGCGGTCGGGACTGTCAGGAGTAACGAGCTCTGTGGCGTTAGGAAAGTAGAACCCGGGTGGGTCGGTCAGCAAGACGGTTCCGTCCAGCCACGAAAGATTGCCACCGCTACAAAGACCACCCGCGCCTTCGTAGACCAGAACCGCGCCGTCTAGCACACCGTTGAAGTCAGCGTCGTAGGCGGTGAGATCGAGTCCATGAGCTAGGATGGCGTCGCGCAAGGCATCTTCGAAAACATCGTTCTTGCGACAACTCCAGGTGGGATCCGAATAACTAGGGCTTAGGTCGGCGAGGTTGTACAGGTAAGTAGCGCGGGGCATGAGATAGGAATCCGGAGCGCTCGAACGGATCCAGCCGTAGACGTCGAATATCAGGTCTGCCTGGCCACCCGAGACGTCTCGAAAGTATTGAGCCGGGCCCGACGGGCCGTTTAGATAGAGGCTGAGCTCAGTCGGCGTAGACGGGACGTATCCCGACAGCACAGAATCAGGATTGTTCTCATTGCTGGGGTCGGTCGCGGGATCAAAATCCTCCCAGTCGACCATCAGGACCGGAATCCGCACTACCCCGGTCCAATAGGCGCACTGCGGAAGAACTACACCTCCGGTAGCCGCTACGATGTTGCCGTACGTTACTGCCATCGGGGGTTCACGCAGGCCCAGGCCGGCGCGCACGATCTCGCCGCTACTTCCGTGTGTCCAGGAGCCACCCGTGCAGATATCACCGCATACCCCGCTAACGAGGGTGCCGGCGCACAGGCCGTCTGAACAGGTGTCGGTTTCCGTGCACGCATCTCCGTCATCGCAACCCGCCGTGTTCGCTACGTCCACACAGCCAGAGACCGGACTGCAGAAGTCATCGGTACAGGGGTTACCATCGCTACAGTTCGGTGGGGCTCCGCCGACACAGATTTCCAGCTCGCATAATTAAAGGACTTCTCGAAGCTCACCAGGCCGTTGGTCTTTGAATCGAATTGATCGGCCGCGTTTGGTACTCGGCCCGTCAATATTCCGTCGGGTCGAGGAGCAAGAGCTTGGCGCCGTCCTGAGTCCAGTCCGCTCTCAAGGCTTGCTGAGTCCCAGCGCCTTGACGCGGGAGGCGAGGGTAGTGGGCTGCAAGCCTAGAAGCTCCGCGGCGCCGTCGGGTCCGGCGATCTTCCACTTGGTATACCTCAGGGCTGCACGGAGGTTCTCGCGCTCGCGCCGCCTCATCTCGGCGTCGGGCGCGGCCTGCAGGTTCGCCTCACGGTCGGCCGCGATCACGGCGCGCCGCGCCCCGCACGCGCGCTGTCTCCCTGGGCGAGATCGAAGCGCAGTGCGCCGGACCTGGAGGCGATCAGGGCGCGCTCGAGGGCGTCTTATAGCTCACGCACGTTGCCCGGCCGATCGTAGCCCTGCAGCTCGAGGACGTTCGCTTGGATCGGAACGCGGCCTCAGTCGATGGCAGTGGCAGCGACCGGCTGCTGGTCTGTTCTGCTGCGGCGCTTGCGTTCGTGGCGGTCCAGCCAGCGTTTACGCAGTCGCACAGACCAGGGGGTGACCTCGACGAGCTCGTCATCGGCTATGTAGCTCATGGCTTGCTCCACGGTCATCCGTGTGGGTGGGGTGAGCTGGATGGCATCGTCCTTGCCGGCGGCCCGCATGTTGGTCAGCTGCTTGCCCTTGAGCGGGTTCACGTCGAGGTCGCTGCCCTTGTTGTGCTCCCCGATTATCATGCCCCGGTACACTTTTTCTCCCGGGCCAATGAACAGAGGACCGCGTTCCTCCAGGTTCCACAGAGCGTAGGCCACAGAGTTGCCCTGCTCCATGGAGACCAGCGTGCCGCAGCGGCGGTCGGGCATGTCGCCCGCGACCGGCTCCCAGTCGTGGAACAACCGGTGCATGACGCCGGTTCCACGCGTATCGGTAAGGAACTCTCCATGGTACCCGATGAGCCCGCGCGACGGTATGTAGAACACCATCCTCGTCTTTCCCCCGCCCGAGGCGCGCATCTCGACCAGGCGCCCGCGGCGTCGCGACATCTTCTCTACTACCACGCCGGTAAACTCGTCGTCGACGTCGATCACCGTCTCTTCCACTGGTTCGAGCAGTAGGCCGCTGCGGGGATCTTCGCGGTAGAGCACACGGGGGCGTCCCAGCGAAAGCTCGTAGCCCTCGCGGCGCATCGTTTCGACGAGCACGCCCAGCTGAAGCTCTCCTCGCCCGGCTACCTCGAACACCGTCTTGTCTTCGGTGTCGGATACCCTGAGAGCCACGTTGCCCTCGGCCTCGCGCCACAGGCGCTCGCGTATCATCCGGCTGGTGACTTTGTCGCCTTCCTGTCCCGCCAGCGGGGAGTCGTTGATGGCGAAGGACATTGCCAGGGTAGGGGGATCGACCGGCTGAGCCGGCAGCGGGCTGGACACCACGGGCTCGCACACGGTGTCGGCAACGGTTCCCCGCTCGAGCCCGGCGATTGCGACGATGTCGCCGGCGCCGGCACTGTCCAGAGAGTTGCGATGCAGGCCGTCGAACGAAAGCACCTTCGTGATACGCGCGTGCTCGACCAGTGAGCCGTCGAGGGAGAGCGCCTTTACCGCCATGTTGGGTCGCACCGTTCCCGACTCTATCCTCCCGGTCAGCACGCGTCCCAGCCAGGGGTCGTATTCCAGCGTGGTGGCGAGCATCCGGAATTCCCCGGTGTCGGCCACGCGCGGCGGTGGCGTGTGCTCGACCATCAGTTCGAACAGAGCGGTCATGTCTGTGCGCGGCTGGGCCGTGTCGGCCACAGCCCAGCCCTCCTTCGCGGAGGCGTAGAGCACCGGGAAGTCCAGCTGTTCGTCGCTTGCGTCGAGGGACGCGAACAGGTCGAAGACCTCGTTCAACACCTCTGCGGCGCGCTGATCGGGGCGGTCGACCTTGTTGATGACGACCAGCGGCTTCAAGCCCAACTTGAGTGCCTTGCCCACTACGAAGCGGGTCTGTGGCATGGGCCCTTCGGCCGCGTCCACCAGCACGCACACTCCGTCGACCATGCTCAGGATGCGCTCCACCTCGCCGCCGAAGTCAGCGTGCCCAGGTGTATCGACGATGTTTACGCGCGTGCCCTTCCAGGTTACCGACGTACACTTGGCGAGGATCGTGATGCCACGTTCGCGTTCCAGGTCGTTGCTATCCATCGCGCGATCGACCAGCTGCTGGTTTTCTCGCAGAGCCCCCCCCTGCTGCAGCAGGCGGTCGACCAGGGTCGTCTTGCCGTGATCGACGTGGGCGATGATTGCGGTGTTCCGGACTTTCACTGATCGGGAGGGGGGAGCTCAGGTCGCCGACAGTTCCTGCATGCGCCGGTACCAGGGGCCGGCGGCGGGGTGCCGCGCGACGAGGTCAAAGCCTCTCAGCGCCTGGGTTGACCGCAGTATGCCGTAGTTGGCGAAGTCAGCCCCGTTGGGCGAACTGCCGCCGAGGAAGTCCGGGCTCAGTGCTGCCGATACCAGGTCGAGCTGTGCCGTGAGATTTTCTTCCGGGCCGAGCTCGAACATCCTGGCGCGGCTTAGACCCAGTAACCGCATCACGACCGCACCCAGCCATTTGGCCTTGAAGGCCTGCCAGCGAGAAAAACGCTCCAGGCTGGTAACGTAGTCCATCGCTGCCAGGCTCGAGCGAAGGTTGCGGTACACCACGGGCACGATGGACTTGGCGAGGGTCTGGTCGCTGAACGACATCCAGAGGTCCTGTTTTTCGTCTTCACCGTTGCGCGCGAAGCGCGCCGCACCGCCGAGCTTCTGGTCCACGTAGTGCAGTATGGAGTTCGAGTCGTTCACCTGGGTGCCGTCTGCGTCGACGAACACCGGAACAGACTTCCAGTCGGCCCAGCGAATCTCGGCCTTGGTCATCGGGTCCACTTCTACAGAGCTGTAGTCCACGCCCTTCCAGTTCAGCAGACTGCGTACCTTCCAGCAGAAGGGGCAGGTCTGGAACCCGTATAGGGTGGGCTTGTTGCCTACGACCCGCTCGGGGACACGGGTGTCTTGTGCCCCCACGCGGGGTTGGTCGTGACTTTCGGCGGCCAAGTTGTCTCCTCCTCGTCCGCGGGTGCGGGCGAGGAGGCATACTCTCACGGGAGGTAGCGCTTCTCAAGGTCCGCCGAGGGTATCGGTGGCGTGGCGGCGAGGGGTGGGAGCTTGTATCACGATGGTTGACAAATGTATCACAATAGACTACGGTTCGGAGCATGGTGGCTGAAAAGCACGGCAACCAGAGCAGTAGAATCGGTAACACGGGTGAGCGCCAGGGGCGCGAGAGCGATACCGGCGAGTCCGCGCGTTGGTCGGAGCGCAAGGAGCGTGTCCTCCACACTCGCATTCCCGAGGCGCTCGATGAGGAGATCAAGGCCCAAGCCCGGCAACTCGGCGTCTCGGTCTCCAACCTGGTCCGCAATATCCTGAAAAACACCCTAGGGTTGGTCGGCGACGTCGTCGAGGATACGGCCAACCTCACGAGCCGTGCCTTGGGCGGGGCGCCGGAGGCGACCCAGCCGGGCGCGGAAAGGCCGACGCACGCGCTGCGCCCGTCCGCTGTCGTCGGCTGGCAGCAGATCACGCTCAACGTCAACGCGGTATGTGCCAACTGCAACGCCATTCTGGAGAAAGGTAGCGACGCGGCGGCAGCAGTCGGCGGCAACCCGGTCGCGCCGGACCTGATATGCCCGCCGTGCCTGGAGAACATCAGGAAACACTGAACCAGGAGGTGAACCGTGAGAATTGCTGACTTTACCGAGGGGCTGCGAGAGCTCGTCCATGACGCCATCGACGAGACGACCACGACGGTGCAAGTTATCCACCAGGCGATCGCCAACGCGCCGCTTGATGTGTTGCAAAGGACCGCTGCGTTCGAGCAGCCGGCGCGCGAGCTGCGAGAGACGCAGGTAATGCTGATGAGCGCGGTCTACGACACCCTCCGCGAGATCAACCGCGACGTTCGACGGCTGGGCGACGAGCTGCTCGGCTGAGCGCCGACACGGGCCTCGCTATCATGCCTTCGATCCCGTTGCGGCAAGTCAGCATCCACGGCAACGACGTCGGCTATCGGATGGCCGGCGATGGACCGGTGGTACTACTTATTCACGGTATGGCAGGGAGTTCGCGGACGTGGAAGGAGGTCATGCCCTTGCTCACCCGCGCCTTTACCGTGATCGCCCCCGATCTGCTCGGGCACGGCCAGTCGGCGAAGCCGCTTGGCGACTACTCGCTCGGTGCCCAGGCCAGCGGGTTGCGGGATCTGA
Organism: Candidatus Krumholzibacteriia bacterium; assembly: GCA_046754105.1. Classification (GTDB taxonomy): domain Bacteria; phylum Krumholzibacteriota; class Krumholzibacteriia; order WVZY01; family WVZY01; genus JAZGDW01. The sequence goes on along the minus strand of JBHHVD010000064.1, from coordinate 1,729 downwards.
TGGGCGTGCTTGGGATAGATCGCGCCAACATCGTTGGACAATCGCTGGGAGGCGGGGTCGCGATGCAGTTCGCCTATCAGTACCCCAAACAGGTCGAACGTCTGGTTCTGGCGGGATCCGGCGGCTTGGGCCGCGAGGTGAGCTGGCTCGTCCGTCTGTTCACGCTCCCCGGAGCCGAATACCTGATGCCGCTGCTTTGCCCCGGGTTCGTCCGCGATCTCGGCAACGACATGAGTCGTTTCCTGCGCGACCGGGGATGGCGAGCGCCGCACGTTGCCGAGATGTGGCGTGCGTACGCGTCGTTGGCCGAGCCGGAGAACCGCCAGCCCTTCGTGCGCACGCTGCGCGCGGTCGTCGATCCAGGCGGGCAGTCGGTCAGCGCGCGCGATCGGCTCTACCTGGTGGGTAACGTTCCCACGCTCATCATGTGGGGCGACGATGACCCCGTCATACCGGTCGCCCACGCGCATATCGCTAAAGCGGCCATACCGGGAAGCCGTCTAGAAATCTTTGCAGGGGCTGGACACTTTCTGCACGTCGAGGAACCGGTAAGATTTGTCGAGGTCGTTACCGATTTCATCGAGAGCGCGTGGCCCACACCCGGCACTCCGGAGTACAGCACCGAGAAGATGTAGCGGCTCGACCGACTCTACAAAGAGAATTGAGGCTTCGACAGCGCCACGGGCCGACCAATAGGGAGGATTGCCATGGGTGAGAGCATACACAACCGGTTACGGATTCTCGAGGATCGCGAGATGATCAAAGAGCTGACGGCCACCTACTGCTTCCTGGTCGATGACGGGTGCTACGATGAACTCGTCGACCGGTATTTCAGAGAAGACGCGGTGTGCGACTTCCGCTCGCGCGGCGGCGATCTGGGGCCGTTCGTCTCAAAAGGGCGCGAGGAGGTTCGCGCGTTCTTCAAGGACGTCGTCGCCGCTACGCTGAGAGACATGAGCCACACGGTGCACAATCACCGAATCATCGTCGATGGCGACCGCGCCTCGGGTGAGTGCTATTTCGAGCTTACCGCCCGCGATGCCTCCAGCGGCGTTCCCATCGTCGGCGCCGGTCGCTACACGGATCGCTACGCCCGCGTCGACGGCGAGTGGCTCTTCGAGGAGCGCAGAGCGGACATCTTTCACATGGTGCCACTCGCAAACGGGTGGTAAGTATCAGGCTTCTTCGATGTCGAAGATCTCCTGGCGTAGAGAGGATCAGCAGCGCTGCATTCAGCGGGTGGGAGACGGCGCGGAAAGCTCGGTTGGAGCTACAGTGCCAGAGTGAAACGACTGTGGGAGCGGATGGGAATACCCGGCGTCTCGACGAGTCGTTGATCACCAGTCGCGGCCGACGGTCTTGTCTCTGACGTGCGGCCAATGACCGTGTCATCCGAGGCCGTCTTGTCCCATTATTCAGCCGACCTCTAAGCAGCCTCTCGATAGTAGAATTTCAGGATGCCGCCAAGCCGTTCGCGGCATTCTACTCGGCCGACATTCCGGGGCTGTCCTCGCGGGGACCGAATCAGACGGTTGTCGAGTCCCTGATGGTTGCGCTCAAGATGGTAATGTTTTGCATACTCGGCGACAGCAAGACGCAGATGCCGTTCACCGAGAGGGATGATCTTCGACAAGCACTCCGACTTGATCGAAAGCACGAAGCGCTCCGCGTAGGCGTTGGACCCAGTTGTCGAATGCACCGGATTCGGACCGTGAGCAACGACGTTTCC
>JBHHVD010000063.1:0-20077 GCA_046754105.1 Candidatus Krumholzibacteriia bacterium | reverse complement strand
GCCCGGCGCGGGTTCACACCGCCGGAGGATGGCGAGGGACTGCGCTTCGAGCGTTCGGACCCGAGCGGCGAGCGTGCCGTGCTGGGCGTGCTCCACGGGGCGTACCGGCTGGGCGCTTGTACGCAGCACAATCTGGCGAAGATGATCGATCGCGGGATCGTCCGGCCCGGCGAGCTGGAGATCGTGATACGAGACGAAGCGCTGCCCGAGCTGGTAATCGCCACGCGGGAGCCGGGGCACGGCTACTATCGCCGCAAGCTGGGGCGGGTGGCGGACCTGCTGGGGAGGGCGGACGGGGCCCCCTCGTCGAACGCAACCGTGCGGCTGCTGAAGGCCTACGGCATCGGCGGGCTGCGGCCGGTCGATCCAGCGGACCTGGCGCGGGTGCGGGCCTTGTCCGAGCGTTACGGAAGCATGTTTTGAGCGCTTTTTACGCGGTACGGCCTTGACAGAGTGCGGTTTTGAAAATACGTTGAGCCTTATTGCACAGCTGTCAGCCCGAGCGAAGGAAGACAATGAGACTATCCGAACTATTCGATGAGGACCGCGTCGAGTTGGGGGTGGAGGTGGCCGGGAAAGACGAGCTTCTCGAGCACATCCTGAAGGATCTTGACGCCAAGGGCATGGTCGAGAACATGGACCACGCGCTGCGGGACGTCGTAGAGCGTGAAAAGGTCATGAGCACGGGCATCGGAAACGGCGTCGCCATACCGCACGCGTACACGGACGGCGTGGACGGCCTGGTGGCGGGATTCTATCGCACGCAGGGCGGCGTGGATTTTGCGGCGCTGGACGGCAAAGAAGTGGATCTTTTTTTTATCATCCTCGGACCGAAAGCCAGCCGAAGAAACCATATTAAAGTGCTCGCCAAGATATCGCGCCTGCTCAACCACGACGAGTTCCGCGAGAATCTGCGTGGGGCGGGCGGGGTTGGCGACGTCCTCGATATTTTCCGCCGCTTCGGGGATCGCTAGCGATGCCGGGGCAAGCACGGTCGGGTGCACGCGGGCGGCCCGTGGTCAGGCCAGCGAGAACGCCGAGTGCCCGAACATGACCAAGACTCGATTGCGGCTGCTTGCGCTAGTCTTCTATGTCGTGGTGATATTCATTGCATCTTCAATCCCCAACCTGTCACCGCCGGGTCCTGAATTCGCTTACAAGGACAAGATCGCCCATCTTCTCGAGTACGTGGTGTTGGGCGGGTTGTTGTTCAAGGGTATCGGTTTTGGCGCCAGCCGTTCGAAGCTGGTGACGTTCGGGTTTCTTCTTGCCGTTGGGGCGAGTGTCGGAGCGCTCGACGAACTCTACCAGAGTTATATACCCAACCGATCCATGGACATCTACGACTGGTGCGCCGACACCCTGGGTGTGATGATCGGTGTGTGGGTTCTCGTTTTTACGCCGCTTGGCCGAAAGCGGCTCGCACCCTGGATTGGCCCGGCTGGCGGCGGTGAGTGAGGTATGTGACAGTGAAATACGCGCGTCCGAGGGGAACACAGGACATACTTCCGCCCGACGTGTACGTGTGGCGTTACGTGGAGGGCGTATTCGACGAGACGTTCCAGCGTTTCGGGTACGACCCCGTGCGTACACCGATTTTCGAATCGACGGATTTGTTCCTGCGGTCGGTGGGAGAGGGAACCGACATCGTGTCGAAGGAAATGTATACGTTCACCGACCGCGGCGGCCGCAGCGTCACGTTACGCCCCGAGAACACGGCGTCGGTGATCCGCGCGTACCTGGAGAGCGGTATGCACCGCCGTGGCGGCATCACGCGCCTCTCATATACTGGCCCGATGTTCCGGTACGACCGTCCCCAGGCGGGACGCTACCGGCAGTTTCATCAGGTTGGCGTAGAAGCGATCGGAAGCCTGAACCCGGCGCTCGACGTGGAGGTGATCGACGTCGTGATGAGCGGGCTCGAGCGTCTCGGTTTCACCGATCTCAGCGTGAAAGTCAACTCGGTCGGCTGCCGCGTGTGCCGCGGGGCCTACGCGGACGTGCTGCGCGAGGCGCTGGATGCCGTGTCGGGCGAGCTGTGCGACGACTGCACGGAACGCTCACGGCGCAATCCGATGCGTGTGTTCGACTGCAAGACCTGCACGGGTGTGGCGGAGCGGCTACCGCGCATCCCGGATCACCTCTGCCAGGAATGCGACGCGCATTTCGAACAGGTTCGATCGCTGCTGCGGACCGTCGACCGCACGTACGAGCACGACCCGACGCTGGTCCGGGGTCTCGATTACTACACGAAGACCGCCTTCGAGATCGTTCACGGGTCGCTCGGGGCCCAAAACGCCCTGTGCGGTGGTGGTCGTTACGACGATCTCATTCAGCAGTGCGGTGGCCCCGACACGCCGGCGGTGGGGTTCAGCGCGGGTCTGGAACGGATCATTAGCGTGCTGCCCGCCAGTGCGGCCGCGGAGAACACGCCCGTCGCCCGCGCCGATGTCTACGTCGCGTGCGCGGACGATGCGAGCGCCGGCCGGGCTTTGCGTACTGCGACGACGTTGCGGTGCTACGGTCGCGTGGAAGTGGACGTGTCGATGCGAAGCCTCAAGAAGCAACTGAAGAACGCGGAAAAGAGCGGTGCCGGTGTCACCGTCATCGTGGAGCGTGACACGCCGGAAGCGGTCAAGTGGAAGGATATGGCGGCACGTACCCAGGTGGATGTCCCGGAAGGGGAACTCGCCGCCCACGCCGAACGACACCTCGACGGCGGGAAGCGACGGTAGTCGATGGATATCAGACATTTTGTAATCCCGTTCTCTCGAACCCACACCTGCGCCGACCCGGGCGAGGCGGACGTTGGCACGCGGGTAGGGCTCATGGGGTGGGTGGCGCGGGTTCGCAACCTCGGTGGACTGCGTTTCGTGGATCTGAGGGACCGCTACGGGATGATCCAACTGCTGGTGGATCCGCGGCGCGGCGACCTGGGCGAGGTGTCCGGCAACCTCGGCATGGAGGACGTCGTGGCCTGCGAGGGCGTCGTGCAGAAGCGTCCGCAGGCAATGGTGCGCGATGATATGGAGACCGGCTGTGTGGAGGTAGCGGTGGAGAAGTTCTACCTGCTCAACGATTCCAAGGTGCCGCCGTTCGTGATCACCGACGACTGTAATGCCGGCGAGGACCTGCGGTTGAAATACCGTTACCTGGATCTGAGGCGTGGCCCGATGCAGGATAACCTCGCCCTCCGCCACCGGGTCATACTCGCCGCCCGAAATTTTCTCTCGCAACGCGGATTCCTGGAAATCGAAACGCCGATGCTCGTGCGCCGCACACCCGAGGGAGCACGCGACTACCTGGTCCCCAGCCGCCTGCACCCAGGGAGTTTTTACGCGTTGCCGCAGAGTCCGCAGCTCTACAAGCAGATTCTCATGGTAGCGGGATTCGACCGTTACTTTCAGCTGGCGCGCTGCATGCGCGACGAGGATCTGCGGGCCGACCGTCAGCCGGAGCACACCCAGATCGATATCGAAATGAGCTTCGTCCGCGAGCCGGACGTCTTCGCGCTGGTAGAAGACCTGATGACCGAGATCTTCCGCGCCGGCCGCGGTATCGAGTTGAAGACCCCGTTCCCCGTTCTCTCCCACGAGCAGGCGATGCTGCGGTTCGGCACCGACAAGCCGGACACGAGGATAGGTATGGAGCTGCAGACGCTCGACGAGGCGTTTGAAGGCACCGAGTTCAAGATAATGAGCGAAGCGTTCGCGCGCGGCGAATCCGTACGGGGCTTCGTGGTGCCGGGTGGTGCGGGCCTCGCAAAAAGGGCCGTGGATGAGCTCGAGGCGCTGGCCAAATCCAAAGGCGCCGGCGGACTGGTCCATTTGAAATACCAGTCGGGCCGGCTGAAGGGTCCCGTCGCCAGGATCATCGGCGATGACGTCGCCGGAGGGGTCATCGAGCGAACCGGTATGGGGGACGGCGACATGCTCGTCGCGGTCATCGGCCCCGCCGCAGCCGCGTCCGCGATCCTCGGCGCGCTTCGCGTGCAAGCGGCGAAGGACCTGCAAATGACATACGACGACCGCTTCGAATTCCTGTGGGTAAACGACTTCCCGCTCTACGAATGGGACGAGGAGCGCCAGGCGCTCTCCCCGTCGCACCATCTCTTCTCCATGCCCCACGAGGAGGACCTGCCCCTGCTCGAAACGGACCCCCTGAAGGTGCACGCGCACCTGTACGACCTGGTGTGCAACGGTGTCGAGCTGGCGTCGGGCAGCATCCGGGTGCACAACCGCGAGCTGCAGGAACGCATCATGGCGGTGGCCGGGATTTCCAAAGAGGAAGCCGCGCGGCGTTTCGGGTTTCTCCTTGACGCGCTCGAGTTCGGCGCGCCGCCGCATGGGGGCATCGCGCCCGGTATGGACCGCATCGCCATGATCCTCACCGGTGGCGACTCGATTCGTGACGTTATCGCATTTCCGAAGACTCAGAAGGCGACCTCATTGATGGACGAGGCGCCGTCGCCCGTCGACCGCGAGCAGCTCGACGAACTCGGCATCCAGATCAAGAAGAAGAAATGACGCACCGGTACGCCGCGGTCGGGCGACGGACCGCCGCAGAATCGCCTTGACAGTCGGGGGTGGGATTGCTAACTTACACAACGCTTTAACGAGCGCACCCCGCTTTACAGGAGTCTATCGGTTGGGAATCAAAGTACAGAGGACATTGACGCGCGCCTTCATTTCCGGCGCGCTGGTTGCGTTTCTCGGGTGCAGCAGTGCGCCCAGGGTCTGCAACATATCGCCCATCGCCATCGAGGAGATGAAGTCCGATTCGCGTGACCTCGACGTCATTCTGGCGCAAGCGCGGGAAAAGCTGGCCAAGGCGCAGGCCGACCTGGCCGGGTGGGAAGAGCGGCTCGCCGAGCGCCAGGCCGAACCTCCAGTGCTCATTGCGGAGCTGGAGCGTTTGAAGAAGGCGAGCGGCCGGCTGGAACCGCAGCCGGAGGAAGAAACCCCGCAGCCGGGCAGCCAGGCACGGCAGTCCGAACCCGAGACGCCGTTCCAAAGGGATGATGGATGATGAAACGATGGGCGCTGACGGGTATCGCGCTGCTGGCGTTGGGCATACAGCTGGCGCTGTTGGGTTGCGGTGGGGGCAAGTTCCGCCAGGTCAACGTCGGCGCCGGTGAGTACTATTCCGAGGACGAGTACGAGATGCTGCCCGACGGGCGCAAGGGCGCCTATTGCGCGGACCTGGAAAGAGAGCTGGGCCTGGCCCAGCAGGATTTCGAAGAGAAGACGATCGCCGTCCAGGAGGCCAAGGACCTGACCGTTTCGATCCGGCAGCGGATCATTCCCATCGAGGCGGAGGTGCGGCGTCTGGAGGCGGAGATCCGTTCCTTGAACGACCAGATAAAGCAGGTCAAGAGCCTCCCCACCACCTGGGTGATCAAGGACGGTGAGTCGCTGACCAGCATCGCCATGCGCGACGAGATTTACAACGACATCGACAAGTGGGAGCGGATTTTCGATGCGAATAAGGACAAGATCTTCGATCCCTACTACATTTTTCCCGATACAGTCCTCGTCATTCCCCGCGACTTTCCCACGGACTAGCCCGGCTCCCCGAGTTCTCAAAATACGGCGACCCAAGCCGCCGGACGCCATGCCGCGTAGCGATGCTCGCGGACCCCGGGCCCGGTGGGCAGCGCGGGAAATGTTGTATCTCATTATGTGACAATTGGTTGTATCTGCCGGCCGGAGGAAAGTTTGCACGGCCCCCGGATTTGGCCTATTATTTGTATAAGCACCCGTGGAGAGGGGCATGAAAAACTAGCCAACATGCATTGTGGAGGCTCTTGGAAGACGGCTAAGTGGCCTTTTTCCAGGAGTTTTGATTTTTTAGGGATTCCGAGGAATCCCTTTGCTGCTACTTGAGGCCCGGTTCAGGAGACGATGCCCAGGAAGGGTGCGAGGAATAAGGGAGGTCCATCGAGTTTGAAAGTCAAGAAACGCGTACTCTCGTTCGCGGGCGTCGATCCACTCAGGCTCTTCGGCGAGCGGGAATGTCACCTGGGCATTCTGGAGGAGCGCTACCCCGGGCGTGTCGTCGTGCGCGGCGATGAGATTATTCTCCAGGGCTCCGACCGGGAGATCCGGGATCTGACGGATTTTTTTGGCGGGCTGATCGAGATGGCGGGGAAGAAGCACGTGATTACGGAACAGGATTTTCGCTACGCGCTGGGCGGAGGTGGCGAGAAGCACAACGGTGGCTACCCCAATCTCGATGCCGAGGTGGCCGTGGTCACCCGCGGCGGCCAGTCGATCCGCCCCAGGTCCCTTCACCAGAAGGAATACCTGGACGCGATCGCCGGTTACGATATTGTATTCGCCATCGGGCCGGCCGGCACGGGTAAGACTTATCTCGCCGTGGCCAGCGCGGTGGCGGCGTTGAAGCGCAAAGAAATCGACCGCATCGTACTGGTGCGGCCGGTGGTGGAGGCGGGGGAGAGCCTGGGGTTTCTGCCAGGGGATTTCCAGGCGAAACTCGACCCGTATATGCGGCCGGTTCTCGACGCGCTCTATGATATGCTGGGAGCCGAGCGCACGGCCAAGTACCAGGACAACGGCACGATCGAGATTGCGCCGCTGGCGTACATGAGGGGACGTACTCTGAGCAACGCCTACGTGATTCTCGACGAAGCGCAGAACACGACCCGGATGCAAATGAAGATGTTTCTGACGCGGCTGGGCAACAACGCGAAGGCGATCGTGAACGGTGACATCACCCAGATCGATCTCGACCCGCAGTCGAAATCGGGGCTCGTCGAGGCCCAGAACATTCTGTCTTCGGTGGATGGAATCAAGTTCGTGTACATGAGTGAAGAGGACGTGGTAAGACACAGGCTCGTGCAGCGCATCATCAATGCTTTTTCGCGAAACGGAGACAACCGGGACAAATCATGAAGATCGTACCCTGGAATATCCTTCGCCGGAGGAAGAACCACTCCCGAACGAGGCGCGCGTGGCGATTCACGCGGCACCTGCGCCTGAAGAGGGACGTGTACAAGGGTCTTTCTCCCCGGGCGGGGTTGCTGCTGGCGTTCGTCGCGGCGACGATTCTACTGTTCCCACCGTCGAAGCGGGGCCAGGAGGTCATCTTCAAAGCGGGCGAGATTGCCGACCGCGACATCATCGCGCCGTTCGACTTCGACGTCCCGAGATCGGCCGAGGCCTTGAGCTTCGAGCGGGCCCAGGCGGCAACCAAGGTGCCGCCGGTCTACGTAAAGGACAACACGGTCGAGCGGGACCTCGCCGCGGGCTTGCAGAGTCTGTTGGACAGCGTCTCTATCATTATCCACGCGGATTCGTTGACCAAGGAAGCAAAGCTGACGGCGACGGCGGAGTTGGTGCCGGATCTGTCGCCCAAGATGGTGCGGGAGTTCATCGGTTCCACGGCGTTCTCACGCGTGGCCAAGGCTGCGGTCGAAAGCCAGAAAAAAATCTTCGAAGCCGGTTTGCTGGATAACGCCGGCCCGCTGCGCCGGCGGAGCGTGACCTCGATTACCGTGCTCGACGGCGGCGACGAGTCGCTGATGCCGGTCCGTAATATCGTCGACCAGGGCGAAGTCGACCAGGTTATCAGGCGGCAGGGGTTCTCAAAGTTTCCGAAGGACCGCACGCGCGCGCAGGTGTTCTACGAGATCGTCCGTGGTCACGCGCTCCCCAACCTGATGCTGGACGAAGCGGAGACGGAGAAGCGGCGCACCGAGGCGGTGAACAAGGTGACCAAGACGATCCGCGTGTCCAAGAACCAGCGTATCATCGGCAATCACGACAAGGTCACCGTCGAGCAGGAGAAGATGCTTGCCGCGCTCGAAGAGGCGCGCGCGAGCAGCGAGACGGAGCAGTCACCGCTGTTGGTCCTGTTGCTTTACACAGCGGAGGTTTTGAGGCTGCTCGCTTTCGGCCTTCTCTTCGGTGGATATATCTTTGTCTTCCACCGCGCCGTGTACCGGGACATGTTGAAGCTGGTCACCGTTCTCAGCGTACTCCTCATCTACCTGGTGTTCGTGGCGGTCGTGGTGCGGTTTGCGCTGAGCCAGTATCTGGTCCCCGTGGCCTTCGTCGCCATGATGATGACCGCCCTTTTCAGCTACCGCATGGGGCTGGTGACAACGGTGTTCGCCTGTTTCATCTTGCCGCTCGTGACCAGCCTGCCCGCGGAATTGACTTTTGTCTCGCTGCTGGCGGGGTCGATGGCGGTGCTGGGCTTGCTCAGGATGCGTTCGAGAAGCCATTTCTACTCGGCGTTCCTCCTGGTCGTGGCCGCCTACGTCGTCGGTGTGCTGGGCAGCGAGCTCGGCCAGATGGAGAGTTTCAGCGACCTGTCCAGGGAACTCCTGTGGTCGCTGGGGAACGGGCTCTTTTCCACTCTGTCGGCGATGTTCCTGCTGCCGATTTTCGAGGGCGTGTTCAACACGACGACCCGCTTTACGCTGCTCGAGCTAACCGACCTCAACAAACCGATCCTGAAGCGGCTAAACATGGAGGCACCGGGAACCTACCACCACTCGATGCTGCTCGGCAGTCTGGTCGACGCCGTCGCCGCCGACGTGGGGGCCGACCCGCTCAAGGCAAGGGTGATGGCGTACTACCACGATATCGGCAAGATCTTCAAGCCGGAGTACTACGTGGAAAACCAGGAATCGGGCTTCAACAAGCACGAGAAGATCACACCGAAGATGAGCAGTCTTATCCTGCTCTCACACGTCAAGGACGGCGTGGAGCTGGCCCGGGAAGAAAAGCTGCCGGATATGATAATTAACGCGATCAAACAGCATCACGGAACGACCGTAATGGCCTTTTTCTACCAGAAGGCCCTGGAGACCGATTCGCACTCCAGCGTGAACAAGGACGATTTCCGCTATCCCGGCCCGCGGCCGCAGAGCAAGGAAGCGGCTGTGCTCATGCTCGCCGACACCGTCGAGCCCGCGTGCCGCTCGATCGCCGACCCCACTCCGGCCCACGTTCGCAACATGGTGTCGAAACTCATCACGACCCGCGCCCAGGACGGAGAGCTGGACGATAGCGGCCTGACGCTGAACGACCTGGCGACCATCCGGGAAAAGTTCACTTCGATTCTAACGGGCATCTACCACAAGCGCGTCGCCTACCCCGGCCAGGATAAGGAGGAAGACGAAGGGCGTGAAGCTGTCATTAAACCGGTCGCAAGCAAGTAAGACGCCGCGGCCGCAGGCCGGGGCTTGGAAGACTTTGCAAAAGATCGCCGCCGGGCTCGAGCCGCTGGACGCGTGCGTGGACGTCATACTCACCGACGACGCTTTTATCCGCAAGATCAACCGCGAATTTCGCGGGATCGACCGGCCCACCGATGTAATCTCATTCTCATACATTGAAAGTACAGACGCGTTGCCGGAGCCCTCGCCAGCGCGTGACAACCTCGCGGGCGAGGTTTATATTTCCAGCGAGACGCTCCAAAAGGAGGCGAAAGCACAGGGGATCGAACTCGACAGTCTCTTCCTGCGAATCGGCGTCCATGGTCTGCTGCACGTCCTGGGCTACGACCACGGGACCGATACCGAGGCGGAGATAATGGAAGGGGAGGAGAGACGGATACTGCTCGAACATCTCGCTTCCGAAAACGTCGAGGAGTTGTTCTAGGCGTTCCCGAGTCGGTTCGTGCGATTGATGAAAGCTGATCTGGCCTTACTCATGCTCTCAATGGTGGCCCTCGCGACCCTGCACGGGACGTGCGTGGCCCTGCAGCTGCTCGCCTACGCGCGCCCAGAGAGAAACGGCGACGCCGGTGCGGGTCACCGCTTCCTGGACAGGCTGTTCGACAACCCCGTTTCGAACTATTTCTCGCTGGCCCTGGGGAGGGCGCTGGCGCTCGTCGCGGTCCTCGCCACGTCGTATTACGCAGCTTCCGCCCGGGTGTCCGGACCGGCGGCCGCCGGGGCCCTGGTGACGGTGCTCGGCGCCCTGTTCGTGCCGGTCGTTGTGTCCAACCTGGCCGCGGTGCGGGCCCCGGAAAAGTTCCTGCAGGCCTGCCGCTATCTTACGTACCCGGTCATTTACGTCTTGAAGCCTCTCGTCTACCCGTTCATGGCGATTCTGGGCCGTGCCGCCCCGCGGATGCTCGATACGCTCGCCTTTCCGGTGCTGCCGTTCAAGCGCCGCATCGAGCTGTTCGGGTACAAGAGCGGTGACGAAGACACCGACGAGCAGAACCTGATGTCGAGCGTCTTCGATTTCGGTGACACGCGCGTACGGGAGGTGATGATCCCCCGCATAGACATGGTAGCCGTGAATATCAACACGGGACCGGCCGAAGCTCTGGGCGTCATCATCGAGGGAGGACACTCGCGGGTGCCGGTGTTCGACGAGAGCATCGACAAGATCGTCGGCGTCATCCACACCAAGGATCTCCTGAACAAGACGGTGGGCGGCGAAGAGGTCTTGCTGAGCGACATCATGCGCGACGCGTATTTTGTGCCGGAGAGCAAGATGATCGATGAGCTCTTGTCCGAGTTCAAGAAGCGCAAGATACATATCGCTATCGTTGTGGATGAGTACGGCGGCACGGCTGGATTGATCACACTGGAGGACGTTCTGGAAGAGTTGGTGGGGGATATCCAGGATGAGTTCGACGCCGAGGAAGAGCTGATCCAGCGGCAGGACGACGACACGGTACTGTGCGATGCCCGCGTCCGCCTCGACGACCTCAACGAGGCGCTGGGCCTGGACCTGCCCGAGGGCGACGTTGACACGCTGGGCGGATTGCTGTACGAAATGATCGGCCGGGTGCCCCGCGTGGGCGAGGTTTTCTTGCGCGGCGAACTCGAGTTCCGTATCGATTCGGTCGTCGGGCAGCGGATCGAAAAGGTCCTCATCCGGGGCGCGGGGCGGATCCGGGGCGGCGTGCGGGACAACGCCGGCTAGACACGAGCCGTGGAGGGACGAGCGTGCGTTACCTGAGACGCCAGTTTCTGACGGGCCTGTTGGTTCTGGCCCCGACCGCGATTACGGCGTACATCGTCTGGAAGATCTTCGTCAGTATCGACAGCCTGATCGAGCCGTTTCAGAAACGGTTTCCGCTGATCGACATACCCGGCATCGGGTTTGTCATCGTCCTCTTATTCATCTTCTTCACGGGGATTCTCGCCAGCAATCTCATCGGCCGGCGCCTGTTCGAGCTCGGCGACCGACTCCTCAACGGGCTGCCGCTGATCCGCCGCATCTATTTCGCGCTCAAGGAAATCAGCCAGGCGCTGCTGGCGGACCGGAAAACGAGTTTTCAGAGAGTGGTGTTGATCCGCTACCCGCACGAGAACTCCTACGCCCTGGCCTTCGTGACCCGGACCGGGGTGGCATATTTCGATAGCCTGGTAGGCGAGGAAATGGTGAACGTCTTCATTCCCACGACGCCGAACCCGACGTCCGGTTTCATGCTGATGATTCCCAAACGCGATATCATCGCAGTCGAAATCTCCGTCGAGGAAGCGATGAAGATCGTGATTTCCGGGGGCGCCTTCTCGCCGTCGGAGCTGGAGAAGCTCTCGCAGCAGAAGACCACGTGACGCCGTACTCAAAACTCCTTGTCAAATTCTCCCGCGGTTCCTAGGATGCCTGCTATGAGCGATTCCACCCCAGAAGTCCTCGCCCGGGTGCGAGACCTGCTCGAGGGCGACGACCCCGAGGCGTTGCGGGGCGTCCTCGCAGGGCTGCACCCGGCGGATATCGCCGAGCTTCTCGCCGAAATGGAGAACGAGCAGAACGTCCGTGTGCTCAAGCATCTGGGCAACGAGACGGCGGCCGAGGTGCTGGCGATGGTCGACGAACGCTCCGGCCAGGAGTTGCTCAAATTGTTGAGCGATACCGAGGTGGTGTCACTGCTCGGCGAGATGCCGTCCGACGATGTCGCCGACATCATATCGGGCCTGCCTCCCGAGAAATCAAGGCAGATCGACGCGCTGTTGCCCAGCGGCGAGCGCGAGAAACTCCACGAGCTGCTCGAGTTCGACGAGGACACGGCCGGCGGCATCATGGAGGTCGAGAAGGTGGCCGTGCGCGAATCGGCCAGCATACGCGACGCCATAGAGCTCGTCCGGCGCCTGGCCGACCAGATCGAGAACCTGCAAAACGTCTACGCCGTCGACCGCGACGGCGTGCTGGTCGGGAGCATTCCCGTTCTGGGCCTGCTGCTTCACGAGCAGGGGGAGCGGGTCAGCGACCTGATGGACAGGAACGTGATCGGCGTGCCGGTCGATATGGACCAGGAAGAAGTGGCGGCGATGTTCGGGAAATACGACGAGTTTACGTTGCCGGTGGTGGACTCCGGCGGGCGGCTCGTGGGCCGGATCACCGTGGACGATATCATCGACGTCCTCGAGGAGGAAGCCTCGGAGGACATCGCCCGTATCGCCGGCACCGTCGAAGACGAGATCAGCGAGAAATCGCCGGTGAGGATATCCCGCGCGAGGTTGCCGTGGCTCGTCATAGGCATGCTCGGCCAGATCATCAACGCGATGAACATGAGCCGGTACTCGGCGTCACTCGAAACCATGGTTACCCTGGCTTTCTTCATTCCTCTGGTCATCGGCACCGCGGGCAATATGGGAATGCAAGCCGCCGTTGTGGTCGTGCGTCAGATCGCTGTGGGGCAAATCTCTACGACCCACATGGGCCGCCGCGTCCTGCGGGAAATGATGGTGACCGTAATGAACAGCGTCGTGCTGGGCGCGATTCTCTTCAGCGTCGTGACGCTGTGGCGGCACGAGACAGGGCTCGGTCTACTCCTGTGGATCACGCTGATGGGCGTTACCCTGGTCGGTGCCTTCATGGGCGCATCCATCCCGCTCGTGCTCAACCGCCTGAGGGTGGATCCCGCCATTGCCACCGGCCCGTTCATCACCGTGCTGAGTGACATCCTGGGGCTACTCATTTACATGACGTTCGCCACCTATTACCTGTCGCACCTGGGACCGTGACTCCGACCCATGTTGAAAAAAGACGAAGGGGTCGTACTGGGGAGCACCCGTAGCGGCGAGACGAGCAAGGTGATTACTTTCTTCGGCCGCGAATCGGGCAAGGTCCGGTTGCAGTGCAAGGGGGCGTTGCGCCAACGCAGTCCCCTGCGGGCCGCACTGTCGCCGGGAAACCTTATCGAGGCCGTGTTCTATCACAAGGAAGGGCGGACGCTCTATTTTCTCAAGGAGGCCCACGTCGTCCGGGCCGCCGGTTCCGAGCGGGACCTCGCCCATGCCGCCTCGTCGCTAGCCGTCCTCGAATTGCTCGACGGCGTGTGCTACTGGGCGAGCCCCGAGCCGCGCGTGGTCGATCTCTTCGCCGAGTACCGGGACTGCGCCGCGTGCGACCCGGTGCTGCTGTTTATCGGTTTCGAGTTCAAGCTGCTCGAGATACTCGGCGCGATGCCGGAATTCCTGCTTTGCGCGTCGTGTGGCGCGGTGCTCGATGACGGTTTCTACCACCCCGCGGAGGGGGTCGGCGCGTGCAAAGAGCACACGCAACCGGAGTCGCACCGCGTGACCGTCGGTGGGCAACTGCCGCCGCTACTCCGAGCGCTGGCGAAGCGCCCGCTCGGGGCGTTGGCCGAGCTGGCAGTCGACGCTGCGGCGAGGAAAAACCTGGGCAGGATACTGCACTGGACGTATACTTTTCACATTCAGGGTTACAGCCTGCCCGAAGCACTCAAGCTGATTCCGAAAGGTTAGCGCTGCGATCACGAGGCGGTGACGGCGCGAATGGCGCGCTCGTAACTGCAGGGGCGAAATCCATTGTCAAGAAAAACGGGGAAGAAACCGAGCTACCAGGAAATCATCATGAAGCTCCAGACCTTCTGGATGCGGCACGGGTGCGTGATTCTGCAACCGTACAACTCGGAGGTGGGGGCGGGAACGCTCAACCCTGCGACGTTTTTGCGCGTGCTCGGTCCGGAGCCGTGGCGCGCCGCGTACGTGGAACCGTCGAAGAGACCCAAGGACGGTCGCTATGGAGACAATCCGAACCGCGTCCAGCAGTTCCTCCAATACCAGGTCATCCTGAAGCCGCCCCCGAACGACGTCCTGGGGATCTACATCGACAGCCTGCGCGCCATCGGTATCGATCCCGACAAGCACGACGTCCGGCTGGTAGAAGACGACTGGGAGGCGCCGACGCTCGGCGCCTCCGGGTTGGGTTGGGAGGTATGGCTCGACGGGATGGAGATTACACAGTTCACCTATTTCCAGCAGGCGGGCTCGCTGGAGCTGGACCCGATCTCGGCCGAACTGACCTACGGCCTCTTGCGGCTCTGCCTCTACCTGCAGAACGTCGATTCCGTGATGGAGATTCACTGGGGAGACGGCGTGACGTGGGGCGAGATCAACCGGCAGGCGGAGAAGGAGTTTTCGGCGTTTCACTTCGAGAGCGCGAACACCGGGCTTTATTTCAGGCTCTTCCAGGATTACGAGCGTGAAGCGGCCGCGACGCTCGAACGGGGCCTCATCCTGCCGGCGTATGACTACGTCGTCAAGCTCTCCCACGTCTTCAACCTGCTGGACGCGCGCGGCGCGATCAGCGTCACGGAACGCACCGGCTACATCGGAAGGATCCGGGGCCTGGCGAGGAAGGTCGCGCTCGCGCAGATCGAGTCGCGAGAAGCCCTCGGGTTCCCGCTGCGCACGGGGGCGGCATGAGCGACCTCCTGCTCGAAATCGGCTGCGAGAATCTGCCGCCCGCTTCCATTCGGCCGGCCTTCGAACAACTGGGGAGGATCGCGGCGCAGCGCCTGGAGGAGAACCGCCTCCCCTCGGAAGAGGTCTATACGACCGGAACCCCACGGCGGCTGGTACTCATCGTCCGCGGCCTTGCGCCCGGCCAGAGGAGCCAGACCGAGACCGTCACCGGGCCGCCGGTGTCCAAGGCCTTCGCAGAGGACGGCAAGCCCACGAAGGCGGCGCTCGGCTTCGCCCGTTCGCAAGGCGTGGCGGTAGGCGACCTGCGGCGTATCCCCACCGAACGAGGCGAGTACGTCGGTGTGACCCGGCGGCTAAAGGCCCGGCGGGCCTCCGCGCTCCTCAAAGAGATCCTGCCCGGGATCATCTCCGAACTCAAGTTTCCCAAGGTCATGCACTGGGAAAAGACCGGCACGCGCTTCGCCCGCCCGATCCGCTGGCTGGTCGCCATATTGGGAGACCGGGTCATCCGCTTCACCGTCGCCGGTGTGTCGAGCGCAGACAGTACCCACACCGTGCCCTGGATTCGACGAGACCGCATCCGCGTCCGGGGGGCGAACCACTATCTGGCACAGCTAAGAAAAGCCGGAGTCGTAGTGGACCACGAAGAGCGGTACGAAAAAATCCGGAGGCTCGCCCGCCGCGCGGCCGCAGGCGCGGGTCTGGAGCTCGTCGAAGACCCATCCCTTTTTGCCGAGCTGACGTTCATGCTCGAAGACCCCAGGGACCTCGTGGGCACGTTCGACGAGAAATATCTGAAACTGCCGTCCGAAGTCGTCGTGACGGCGATGAAAGCCCACCAGCGCTACCTGGCCCTGCGCGGCAAACGCAAACGGCTGGTGGCCAGGTTCGTTACTTTCACCGAAGGCCGGGTCGGGTCGCCGGCAGCGGTGCGGCGTGGAAACGAGAAGGTGCTGCGCGCACGCCTGGAGGACGCCCACTTCTACTGGCGGGAAGATGTAACGACGGGGATCGAGCGGCTGGCGGACAAGCTGGGCTCGATCGTGTTTATCGAGGGACTGGGCACGCTGGCGGACAAGTCCGCGCGTATCGAATCGCTCGCCCGACACCTCAGGGAAACCGTCACGTTGGGGCGCGGGCTGGTGGTGGAGACGATGGTGCGGGCGGCGCGTCTGGCCAAGGCGGACCTGGCGAGTGAGATGATCAAGGACGGCAAGGAGTTCACGCTCCTGCAGGGGATGATCGGGAGCCGTTACGCGCACCAGGCGGGAGAGGGCCCGGACATCGTGGCGGCGCTCCGCGAGCAGTACGCGCCGCGCGGCCCTTCCGACCCGGTGCCGAAGACCGCCCTCGGTGCGATTCTCGGAATCGCCGATCGCGTCGACACCATCACGGGGTGTTTCCTGGCCGGTTTGACGCCCAGCGGTTCGCAGGACCCCTACGCGCTGCGGCGTCTGGCGAACGGATTGATCCGCATTCTGAAAGACAAACCGGACATCTCCATCCAGCCGTTGCTCGCCGTGTCGATCGGGTGCTTCGAGGCACAGAAGGTAAGGACCGAGGACGGCGTCCAAGACCGGCTGGCGGGGTTCTTCCAACGCCGGACGGAGACATTCCTCCGGGAAAAGGGCATCGCCTACGACGTCGTGGCCGCGGTGAGCGCGGTTGCGTGGTCGCGGCCCGCCCTGGCCCTGCAGCGGGCGCTGGCCATGGAGACCGCGCGCGGCAACGAGGCCTTCGAGCTGCTCATCACCGGCGCCAGGCGCGTGGGCAACATCCTCGAGCCCGCGCACAAGATCACGGGTGTGGACTGGCGGCGCCTCGAAGCGGCCTTCCTCGAGACGGCGGCGCTGACCGGGGAGCTGCGATTCGACCCGGATCGATTCGAGGAGGATGCGGAGCGGAAACTCTATGACGAGATAAAGAAGGCCATACCCCGCATGATTGAGTCCGACGCCCGCGAGGACGCGGCGTCGGTGTTCGAGGCCCTGGCCGGTCTGGGGCCGGCGATCGACCGCTATTTCGACCGCGTCCTCGTCAACTGCCCGGATCCCGGCGTCCGGACAAACCGGCATCACTTCCTGGCCAACGTGTTCGCGCTCTTTTCCAAATACGCAGATTTTTCTTACATAGTTGAAGAAGGCGCGGCGCCGATGGTCTAGCGGCCCTTTCGCACCGCCACTTCCGGGGTTGACACCGGGGTCTTTTCTGTGGTAGAATCTCCGCTGGACTAGGGGCAAAGGGTTATCGTTTGCGGCGCACTTGCGCCGCAGATCCTCTCGACAGTTTAGTCCAAAACGTAGAGATGCGTTTTAAGAGCCGACCACCGTTGGTGTTGGACCTCTTACTCGACAAGTACTGTACCCGACGGTCTTGCATTGGCTTCAGCCCCGAGGCGTAGATGTTGAAGGAGGTGAGGCGTCGTCGCTATCGGGCACCGTGAGGGGTCACTTTGCCTCTGATTGCACGTCTTCCATGACTTGATGGGGGGCGCTTAAATTGTTTCAGGTTTTCGCGTATTCACTTTCCTTCTCAGCAACGATGGGGGAATACGTTATGAAGAAAACGTTAGTAATTTCCCTTTGTGTCCTTTTTGCGATGACATTGTTTAGCGCAATGGCGTTCGCCAAGAATGTACCGGGGAAAAGATATTATTTCAGCGAGCTGCCGCAGGTGACGCCGCCGCCCGCCGATTTTGTCGGCGAGCCGACACTGTCCTCCGCAGCGGCCGACACGTTCAACCTCGGCTGGTTCAGTTTTGACGTGCTCGGCACGGGCAACCCGCAGGGCTGGACCTCGGTCGACTTGAGCAATCAGCTTCTGTACTGGCACGTGGCCTCCGGCACAGGCGAGCTGACCGGCGGTACGTTCGGCAACCTGCTTCCGCTCGACGGCAATAAGTCGATGTGGTGCGGGGTTGCTCCGACGACCGCCTCTCCGTTTTGCGGCTGGGCCGCTCTTCCGGGGTACGGCAACGGCTGGGATCAGATCCTGATCTCGAACGCCCTGCCCGGCGATAGCGTTCGCGCCAGCTACAAGGTCTTCTGGGATTCGGAGCCGGGATACGACGGCACCCAGTTCGAGTGGTCGGGCGACGGCGGCGCGACCTGGACACCGTTTCCGGTAGCCGTGGGTCTCACCGCGCGTCCGAACTTCTACGACCTCGGTCCGACGACCCTGGTCGAGACGTTCACGCAGGGCGGCATGACCACGGTGACCCTGCGCTTCCGCTTCGCGGCGGACGGCGCGTGGTCGGATGAGGACGGCCTGTGGCCGACCGACGGTGGTATCCTGATCGACAGTCTTTCGGTGGACACGTGGGCGTCCGGCGTTTCGGCCTCCACCGACTTCGAGGACTTCGAGAGCACGGCCGATGGATCGACCACGGCCGGCATGTGGACCGCCACCATCCCGGCACCTTTCGGTGACTTCAACGCGCTCTACCCGGGCGTTACGATCCTGCAGGAAGATCCGTGTTTTACGGACTTTACGTTCTTCCATGCGTGGTTCGACGTCCCGACGAGCACGAACTACAACTGTCACGTACCGGATCCGCGCCCGGACGTGTCTGCCATGCCGTTCGGCACCCCCGAGGGTGTCTATTTGAGCAACGAGATCTGGTCCCCGGTGATCGCAAACACCGGAGCGGGTAACGAGTACAGGTTTGAGTTCCTGACCTATCGTGACCTTCCGCTCGACAACCTCCAGTTCTACATCTGGAGCGTGCGTGACGTCGACGCGACCGGTTGCCCCGGCACCTGGAACAACGATAACTTCGTGTTCTTCGGCGGCCAGAAAGACTGGATCCGGACCTCCTTCCAGGTTGGTGTGCACCTCTCGCCCACGTCGCCGAGTATTCAGCTCTCGATCGGCGTGCGCGATATGTGCGGCGTGTGGTGTAACATATTTGGCAGTGGCGCATGCCACAGTCACGCACCGCTGATGGACGAATGCCACATCAAGCGCATCAACGTGCTCGGCCCGCAGTTCGTCATTCGCCACCTGGATCTCTTCCAGGACAACTTTGCATCGGACGGCACCCTGAGCGGCACGGCGGTCGCGAACTCCGCGAACGACGTCGCCCCGACGTCGAGCCCGACCATCCTTCCGGGTGACTCGGTAACGATGGATATCACGAACATCGGGACCGACGCTTTCACCGGTGAGGGTCCGGCGGGCTACGCCTATGTCGCCGTTTGGCCGCAGGGCCAGACCGGCAAGGCGGGCGTCAATATCGAGGCGCCGGAGACCCGGGCCGACATTACCGCCGCGGGTGGCAAGCGTTATCCGCTCGTCGCCAGCCCGGTGCTCGTTGGTGCACAGTGGTACCGGTTCCGCATGGACACGGCGTTCACTTCGGCCGGCGCGCCTCTGGCCGACCGCTGGGCGATCGACCTGAACGACAACCTGTTCACGCCGGGGGATACCATCTGCTACTTCTTTGGAGCGGATGACGGTCTCGGCAACGCGACGTACTTCCACCGGACCTTGAACGGCCAGGGTGGAAACAACATCACGCAGGACATCAACGAAGCTGCGGGATCGCCCATGGAATTCACGATCCTCCCCGCCGGTGGCAACACCCGCGGCGGAGATATCCTCTACGTGGATGACACGGACGACCGCGGTGGTCCCGCTGAGTTGTTCTTCGATACGGCGTTCGACTACCTGCAGCTGCGTGACCAGATCGATCGCTACGACGTTCTGGGGCCCTCTTCGGGTGTCTCGAACAGTCTCGGTGCCCGTGTTAAGAACGTGGCCACCCAGATCATGGGTCCTTACCGGAAGATTCTATGGAACTCGGGTAACCTCTCGTCCACCCTCATCAACGACGGTGGCACGGTTGCCGGAGGTGGCAGTGCGGATAAGTCTCCGGACTTCTCCCTGATCTTCCAGTTCCTGGATTCACACACGAACAACCCGAGTTTCTACTACAGTGCCGATGACGGTGCCTTCGACTGGGCGACTGTTCTCATCGGTGCGGCGGCTGTCAACACGCGGTCGATCTACATGAACTTCAACCTGGATCCTGCGGCTCCGAACGGCGATCACAAGAACGCCGGCGAGCCGATCTCCCCGATCCTCGACGCGGTTGGACTGATTGGCAGCGCGACCTCGGATCAGCTGGTGGCGTACGGTGGCTGTGCGTTGATCAACGACTTCGATCTCCTCACCGCGACCGGTCTTTCCGTTGCCGAGTTCAACAACCTGGCAACCGGCAAGACCTACGTGCTCAGCCAGACGACGCCGAACTCGGCAGGCAGTACCGCGCGGTTCGTGCTGTCCGGATATAGTTATCACTATGTCCGTGACGTCGGCGCCCCGGGAGCGATTCCGGCGCGTGTGACGCACCTGCAGCACATTCTCGAATTCCTGCAGAACATCGTTCCGACACCGACGGGATTCGAG
>JBHHVD010000062.1:0-20318 GCA_046754105.1 Candidatus Krumholzibacteriia bacterium | reverse complement strand
AGCTCCTCGAGCGTCTTGCCCTTTTTGTAGTTGAAAAAATCGTTGGCGATGCCGAACATCCGCTGGAAGTATTGCATCGGATCCTTGAAGCTCTGTCTTCGCGAGGCCTTCATGGCTGTCGCGTCGAGCACGAGGACCCCCCGTCCTCCATGGCCCTTGCATATGTGCTCGCCGATGGTGCCGCCGTACAGCTCCTCGTTGCAGACGCGGTCGCCGCCAGGTCCGATGAGCACGCCGTGCAGCCACGCGGCGGGTGGGTTGATGAAGCGCCACGCCGTGCATCGATCCATCTTTCCGGTCTTGCCGCCGACGCTCTGCCCGAGCCGTATCCCCTGCCCGGTGTCTCCAGCGGTGCCGAGTCGCATACTGCACTTCAGGTGATCCGGCGCGTGTCGCCGCACCATCTCCGGATTGAAAACGAACCCGCCGGCCGAAAGGATGACACCTCCTCGGGCGCGCACGTAGCGGTTCGCTCCGTACGCGGCTTCTACGCGGAAGATCTGTCGTTGAAGGAAGACGGAGGCCCCACGGCTGAGCGCTCCGAGTTGCGTGACAAGCAAGGAGAGAACTCTGTGGAGACGCCTCCAACGGGGCGGTCCTACGAACTCCCGGAGCTCGACGCCGATTACCGCCCCGTCGGCGTCGACGACCAGGCGCGTTGCCTGGGTGTAGCTGCGAATGTTCGCGCCACCGTCCTGTGCTGCTTTGCGGAGGCGCCCGAACAGCAGCCCGCCGGTGACCCCTTTTCCGAGAACCCGGTGCCCGCGTGGCGCTGGGTGAGCGACCTCACTATAAGGCGGCGATGCTTCGTTACCCGAGAAGTAGAGGGTGCAGTCATCGAGGGGGTACGATACCTTTGAGACCTTACCGCTTGCGGGCATGGGCACACCGATGCCGCGCAGCCACTCGAAGTTATCCACACTGGCGTCGCAGAAAGCCCGCAAGACCGTCTCGCTGACGGCATCCTGCGTCTCCAGCGACAGGCACTTGAACATCTCCTCTGGCGTATCCTCGTAGCCCGCTTCTTTCTGTAGCTCGGTTCCACCGCCGAGGTACACGACCCCGCCACTCAAGGCCGTCGCGCCCCCTCCCGTGAATCGATCGGCCACCAGCACCGACGCTCCGAGAGTAGTGGCTTCGATGGCTGCGCTTGCTCCCGCCGCACCGAAACCGACGACCACGACGTCCGTCTCTTCGTTCCAAGCTCGGAGGCCGCCGTCGGTCGACTGGCCATGCGAGACATCAACTCCCTTGGCCGAACCAGTCAGCGGAGCCATCTCGGATGGGTCGAATAAATCCTCCGCCACTCTTCCACTCCTGTGAGAATCGGTAGTCGTCGATCGGCGGCAGGGTCCGCTGGACGGGTTGCTAACTCGGTCGCTTGCCACTGCGTTGTCTCCGCTGTTATGCGGAAGCAGGGCCTTGTCAAGTGAGTGACCGGCTAGACTGGCCTGATCCGTGACTCGCCGGCGCCACTCGCGTAGGATGCTCGGCGCTTCGCGGGTCCCGACGATTATGGAGGAATAGCGATGTCCGATAAGAACTCTTCCGAGCGCCGCTACTGGACGGTCATCTCACCGATGCCGGTGGAGATGATCAAATTCTTAGCCCAGCAGGCCGAGGCACAGGGCGTGTACGGCGTGTTCTCACCACAGGTGCCCGGACCGCCTTTCATCCCACTTGCTGCCGTGGCGGCGGTCACCGAACGCTTACGAATCGCCAGCGGTATCGCGATCGCCGCAACGCGCAGCCCTTTCGAAACCGCCATGGCAGCCATCGACCTCGACCGCATCTCGGGCGGCCGCTTCACCCTCGGTCTAGGTACCAGCGTGCACGCCTGGACCGAGGGCATTTTTGGTACGCCTGAATACAAGCCGATCAAGCACCTGCGCGAGACGGTGGCGGCGGTACGCCACATCGTTGCCGGCGCCCACAAAGGCCTGGAGCCCTTCGAGGGCACTTACTACAAAGCCCACTTTCGGGAACTGTCGCCTACCGAAGCCCCCGTGCGCGAAGAGATCCCCATATGGATCGCGGCTCTACGCGCGCCGATGGTGCGAACCGCGGCGCGCATCGGAGACGGGTTGATCGGCCACCCCATGTGGTCGAACCCCTGGGCCTTGGAGACCATGCGGCCCGAGTTCGAGAAGGCGGCGACCGAAGCGGGGCGCGATCCGAACGCGATCGAGGTCAACCTGTGGCCGTGGGCGGCGCCGAACCCAAACGAGGCCGAGGCCATCGACGACGCGCGCGCCACCATGGCCTTCTACGGCGGCGTCAAGCAGTACGAGCCCTTCTTCGAGGCACACGGATTCCTCGATGTCGCGCGCCGGTTGCAAGAGGGTGTCCAAAGAGGCGACTACGAGAGCGTCGCGCACCTGGTGCCCGACGAGATGGTGCGTACCTTTGTGGCCATTGGCGAGCCGGCCAAGGTACGCGAGCGCGTGGAAGAGCTGTGGGCCTGGGCCGATTCGATGTGTGTGGTGCCGCCGGTTTACGCGCTAAGCCCGGAGAAGCTGATGTACTACGCGGGCATGATCGCCGAAACTTTCTACGGACAATAGCCGCCTACAGGCGTTGTCGTACTGCCGGTCTTGCGCCAGCCATCCCCCGCAATGTATGGTTTCGGCCACGCTCGATTGCCGCGGCGCGCGGGGCGACCGTACCACGCGGGTTTGATTTCGCTCTTGATCGAGCGGGGGAAAAGAACATATGACCGCCAATAACACGGATCCCTGGATCTCACGGAATCCGATTGTCGCGGACGCCTCAGACATCGCCACGCACTGCGTGCTGTGCGCTCACGTTTGCGGCATCCGCGTGGATATTGCCGACGGTCAGATCGACGCCGTCCGTCCCGACAAGGGAAACCCGTTCAGTCGGGGACACATCTGCAACAAGGTGACCGGTGTTACCTTTCTTCAAAATCATCCCGAACGCGTGCGTCATCCGCTGCGCAAGCGCGCCGACGGCGGCTTCGAGCGTATCTCGTGGGACGGGGCGATCTCGGAGATCACCGCCAAATTGAAGACGATCTACGAACAGCACGGTCCGCGTGCATTGGCGTTGGTCGGCATGGGCGGCCAGAGCAATCATCTGGGTGGCGGTAACCTGCTGGCGCTCTACGAGTTCCTCGGCGCGCGCCGCTGGTTCTGCCCCTACGCCCAGGAGAAGACCCAACACCATCTTATCGAACAATGGATGTTCGATTCGCCGTGCACGATGATGTTCATGTCGGACGGCCTGCGCACGAACTACATGCTCGAAATCGGCACCAACCCGCGGGTGAGCAACCTCGCGCGCACACACGCCGAGGTCGACAAGGCCTTTCGTCAGGACAAGTCACGAAGGCGCGTCGTGGTCGATCCGCGCGTGACCGACGGCTGCAAGGGTGCGTATCGCCATATCCAGTTGAGGCCCGGTAGCGACGCCTACCTGTTGCTCGGCATGGCTGCGGTGATGGTGCAGCGCGATCTTCTCGATCGCGAATGCCTCGCGGAGCATACCTGCGGTTTCGAACAGATCGAGCGCGAACTGACTGTTGTCGACGTCGAAGAAATGGCGCGGCGCTGCGACGTGGCCGCGAAGGATATCATTGATACCGCCGTTGAATTTGCCGAGGCGCCTTCGGCTTCGATCGAGCAGGGGCTCGGGGCAGAACACTGTTGGTTCTCTACCGGTGTGTCCTATTTGATTCGGCTCATCGTATCGATGACGGGTAATGCCGGCAGAGCGGGCGGCAACGTGTTTTACGGCAGCATGGGGCCGACCATGTTGATGCCCGATCGTTGGGACGAACCGCCGCGCACCGTCGCCGCGGGCATTCGTGGCATTCGCGCGTTGGCTCCCTACCACATGTTTTCGCCGACGCTGGTGCCCGAGGAGATTCTGACCGATCACCCCGAGCGAATTCGCGCGCTGCACGTCGACACCTCCAATCCGATGCTCAATTATCAAGATACCGGTCGGTGGCGGGAGGCGATCGGGCGGCTCGAACTGCTCGTCGTCGTCGACATGTCCTTTACAGAAACCGCCCGGCTCGCCGACTACGTGTTGCCGCCGCCGATTCAGTACCAGAAGTGGGAGTATGCCGACTTCGGCCGGCGTTGGCCCGAGATCATCTGTCAGCTAAGGCGGCCGATACTTCCGCTTGGAGACGATGACGACGTGATGCCGGAGTCGGAGATCTATCACCGCATCGCCAAGGCGACGGGTTTTTACGGCGAGGTGCCGGAGGAGCTCTACGAGCTTGGCAAGGCTGCCGCCGAGACACCGGAAGGGGCCGGCGCGTTCCTTATGCAGGCGCAGCAGCTGGCTGCTGAAAAAGGCGACGTCAATCCGACGATGCGACTGGTCTTTTGGACCCACGAGTGTGTCGGGCCGCATCTCGAGTCTCCCGCGATCTCGCCGGTGTGGATATTCTCGATGCTGAATGGGCTGACCAGACCGCAAACCGTCGTGCGGGCGTTAGGCGCCGAGTGGGCAGACAAGAGTCCGTTCGAGCTCGGCCACGAGGTATTTCGCCGTATCCTCGCACATCCGGAAGGAGTCGAGATCGCGCGGTATGACAAGGAAAGCTCCTGGACCGAGGAACTGCTGGGGTGGGACGACAAGCGCATCCGCCTGGCGCCCGAGCCGATGATCGAGGAACTACGCCGCGTGGTGGCGACCGACCTGAGCGCACCTGACGCGGAGTATCCGATCACGCTTGCGACGGGCGTGCGGACGCGTTGGACCGCCAACACGATCATTCGGAACCAGGCCTGGCGAAAGGGGAGCGGTCCGCACTGCACCGTTCATGTCAATCCCGGCGACGCCGGTTTGCTGGGTATAGAGGACGGTGCGACCGTAGTGGTGTCGACCCATCGGTCCAGTGTCGAACTTCCGGCCGAGATTGACCCTGGCGTGCGCCGCGGGTTCGCGTGGATCCCCAACGGTTTTGGCATGGTCCAGGTTGATGGCACCGGGCGCGAGCAAGTCCACGGTGTAAACGGGAACGAGCTTACCGATTCGGGCGATCGCGACCCGTTCACCGGCTGCCCGTATAAGAAGAACGTGCGCTGCCGTATTGAGGTACTTTCCGCGGCGCAGTAGGGGTTTCTGCCGTCTGCCTAGTCCCTCCGACGGCGACGGCGAGGGCGACGGTGGAGGCGACCGGATTTGCCCGGGAAATAGGGTGGACGATGGGCGCCGAAGCCCTTTCGAGGTAGTCGATTCTCTCCGGAGGATGGCTAGGCGGCAATGAAGCAGGTCAGGAACGGGAACCCGCGACGATTCGACGAACTGCGAGCGGACCCTGAAGCCATCAGGAATTTTTTCGACCGTGTAGGGCCGAGATTCTACACGTGGTATTTCGCGTTGATGGGATACCGCTCCTCCCTGAGGTACTTCTGGCGCCACAACTTCGCTCGGATGGAGCTTCGAGAGGGAGCGAAGGTTCTAGATTCCGGCATTGGCACCGGATTCCTGACGATCAGTCTGCTGAGGGAATGTCCGTCCCATGTTACCATGACGAGCATTACGGGGCTGGACTTTTCGCCTGGGATGCTGGTCGGATTAAAACGCAATCTCGAGGCGCATGGGTTCGAGGACCGCGTGACGCCTCACCTCGGTGATATGTGTCAGATGCCGTTCTCCGATGAGAGCTTCGATTTTGTGATGACATCGGAGGCCATGGAATATCTGCCGGATGTCGAGGACGGTATCTCCGAATGTGTTCGCGTTCTCCGTCCCGGTGGAAAGTTCCTGTTCATTGCAACGAAGAACAGCTTTATGGGGAAATTGATTGCTGCGACATGGAAAAACAAGGTTCTCGACCCGGGGCATGTACGAGACTGCATGATCGGAACCGGAGTCAGCCACGTCGAGATATTGCGATTCCCCTTGCCCTTCATACATGTCGACGCGACGGTAATGGCTCTGCTGGGAGAAAAGTCCCCCAAGTAGCTGGGTAGTTTCGACGATCATCGCGATATCTGTTCAATACGACAGCAACTGTGCAATAATTCGGCTGCTGCCGCCGTTCCGACACCAGAGATTCGTGCGGTGGGGTTTATATGGAATCCAATCGCGTCGACCGTAAGCTAGCTGCTCTGCTGAGCGCCGACGTCGTTGGTTACAGCCGCCTCATGGCCCGGGACGAGGTGGCGACTCTGAAGACCCTCAACGCTCATCGTGCCGTGATGGGTGATCTCGTCGGGCGCTACGGGGGCCGGGTCGTCAACGCCGTGGGCGACAACCTGCTGGCCGAGTTTGGGAGCGTCGTGGATGCGGTGGCATGTGCGATCGCGATCCAGGACCAGCTTGGCGCGCGCAACGCGGATCTTCCCGCCGAGGCCAAGATGGAGTTTCGCATCGGGGTCCACCTGGGCGATGTCATGGTCGAGGGGGAGGATGTATACGGCGATGGCGTCAACATCGCTGCGAGGCTGGAGGCGCTCGCCGAGCCTGGGGGGATATGCATCTCGGCAACGGTCTACGAGCAAGTGCGTCGTAAGCTCGAGTGCCGGTTCGAGGATCTCGGCGAGCAAATGGTCAAGAACATCCCAGATCCGGTGCGCGTCTATCGCGTTCGCAAGGGGGAGGATTTCGTGGCCGAGAGGCCGAGGACGAAACCCCGGCTGCAGCCTGCGTTGGTGGTCGGACTCACTGTGCTTCTTGGCGCCGTCGCATGGGCTGGCTGGCGAATACTGGCTCCCGATGTAGTTCAGCGGGCGTCGACTCCGAGCCGAGCGCCGATCGAGTCCTTGGCGGTGCTACCTCTCGACAACTTTTCGGCCGATCCTGAGCAGCAATACTTCGCCGACGGGATGACCGAGGCGTTGATCTCGGACATCGCCAGGATCGCTTCGTTGAGGGTGATTTCGCGAACCTCCGTGATGCAATACAAAGAGGCACGACAGCCCATATCCGAGATAGCCCGCGACCTTGACGTTGATGCCATCATCGAGGGGTCGGTGTTTCGCGCGGGTGAGACGGTTCGTATCACGGTGCAGCTGATCGATGCGCGGCGAGACCAGCATCTATGGTCGCAGAGCTATCAACGGGAGCTTCGCGATGTTTTGAGGGTCCAAAGCGAAGTTGCACAGGCGGTAGCACACGAAGTCGACGCGACACTGACGCCGCAGGAACAGGCCCGGCTCCGAAACGTCGGCCCGGTGCATCCGGAGGCCTATCAAGCCTATCTCAAGGGGAAGTATTTTTTCCAAAAGGATACCCCGAGCGATCACCGACTCGCACTCGAGTATTTCGAGGAAGCGATCCGGCTCGACCCGGACTACGCCGCCGCTTACGCGGCGTTGGCCGATGCCTATACTTGAGGCTGCGTCTGGACTCTTCCGGAGGAAGGGATGAAGAAATCGAGGGCTGCTGCTCTCAAAGCGCTCGAACTGGACGCGAGTCTTCCGGAGGGGCATAGCGCGTTGGGGCTCGTAAGACTCTATTCTGACTGGGATTGGACCGGAGCCACGCAGAGTTTCAAACGTGCGATCGAAATCAATCCCTCGCTTGCCGACGCACGAAGGGCGTATGCTTCCGAACTCGCCTTCTTGGGCAGACTTCCGGAGGCGATAGACGAACTCGAGAAAGTGCGAGAGATTGATCCGGTGGGCTTTCGGGAGTGGGACCCGGGCCTGGGGCTTCTCTACGAGATGACAGGTCACCACGACAAGGCGATGGCAGAGTGGAAGCGGAAGTTGGAACTCGCACCGAGCAGTCACGGTCCCCACAAAGAGATCGGCAGAGGCTACTGCCAAAGGGGCGAGTTCGACAAGGGGATCGCGGCGTTGGTCCGGGCCGTGGAGTTGTCTCCGGACGATCCGATGATCGTAGGTGACCTGGGGCACTGCTACGCTGTCGCTGGCAAAGGGGACGACGCCCGGAAGCTCCTGAGGGGGCTTGAGCTGCTATCGAGCGAAGAGTACGTTGATCCACTGGGCATCGCGCGCATCTACGTGGGCCTGGGACAGAACGAGGAGGCGCTGGAAGCCTTGGAGACGGCCTACGAACTCCACGCACACGATCTTCCCGCCATCGGTTGGGACCGTCGCTTCGAGCCCTTGTACGGGGAGCCGCGCTTCCAGGATCTGTTGCGAGGGATCGGGCTCGACGCCCGCAAGACGGTCGTACTCATACAATGACGTCAGTGCCAAAGACGAAGTACGCCAAGAGCGGCGACGTAAGCGTCGCCTATCAGGTGATGGGCGAGGGCCCGCGTGACCTGGTCGTGGTGCCGGGTATCGTCTCCAACGTCGAGTTCTGGCACGAGATGCCGGGCTATACTCGCTTCATCGAGCAGCTCGCCTCCTTCGCGCGCGTCATTACTTTCGACAAACGCGGTAGTGGAATGTCGGACCTTGTCGCGGGCTCCGACCTGCGCTTCGAGGACCGCGGCGAACATACATTGCAGGGGGTCGCCGAGAAGTGGCGCCTTTTCTCTGCTGCAGCCCATTACCGCGGCCGCCTGTTTCCAACCGCCTCGCCGGCGATCACCCCTATACGTAGTTCTACGTAGTTTGGGCTCACATCGCTTCGCCAAAGGCCTTGTTCCGCGAAAAGGCGGCTTCGGTCACGCCAGCTGGGGATGAAAAGGGCCTGCAGCTCGATCGATTTGGCATAGCCGTGGCCAAGGGAGTATTAGGGAGCCCGGGGGGAGGGTTTCGGATGAAGTGTCCGAAATACGTGCGCGAGAGCCGCGAAAACGCCAAGTTCTACGAGCAATGTTCTGCCACTTTCCAGCAACGTGACTCCTTGACACTTACGTACTCTCCGGAGGGGGTCGTTCTCGGGCGATCTTTTCGGATGGTACGCGATTGTTCGCGCTATGCCACCGGCCTTGTAATCACTTTTGATTCACGAATCGAAGGAGAATTGTCATGAAAAGAATTGGTTTTGCCACAGTTGGATTACTACTATTTTGCCAGACCGCCGTTGCGTCGCCCAGCTGGACCCTGTTCAGTTTTGCGACGACACCGGACCAAGTCTAGGAGGTCATTGCCGCCGCCGATAAGCTCATGGCCTCGAGCGCGGGAAAGGAATTTCCCGGACGGCTGCTGCTTCAGGTGAACCTGGCCAACGGGGCCGATCCCGCGACACACAGTTTCATCCCGATCTACAAGGCAGCCGCCGAGCAGGAGGCGTTTGCTCAAAAGCTCGAGAACGACGCCGCGTGGAAGCGGTTTCAGGCGGCCCTGACGAAGCTGACGAAACCGGTTGCGCAGGTCAGGCACGGCACCGTGCAAAGCTGGGGAGATGTAAACGATTCCGATTCGGTCTGGGTGGCCTACGCCTTCGACGTCAGCGATTCGGACGCGTTCCGCGGCGCGCTCGACAAGTTTATGACATCGAAAACCGGCAAGAACTCGCCAGCGCAGGTTCATCTCTCCGAGGTCGTTGCGGGTGGTATTACCCCCGTGAACCACGTGATCTCGGTTGGCTACGCCAGCCAAGCGGAGATGGAAACTTGGAACGACTCGCTCGGGGGAAACTCTGATTGGAAAGCCTATATCGATGCGGCGCGCAAGAGCAGCGAGTACCTCGGCGCCGGTCTGTCGCGCAGCCTCAAAGTCTGGGGACCCGCGTCCCTGCGTGACCTGACCGCGCGCTGAAATACCCAAGGCGGGTTGCTCGAGTCTGGTGGGGAACTGTTGACGCGTAGCGGAGTTTGGAAGACAAGATGAAGCCATGGCGAGCGATCGGCCGAAGGGCTATTTCACCATCCGGCTCGCCGGCTTCTTCTTCCTGCTCTCGGCCGTGATCGAACTGGCTTCGATAACGTCGGAAGCACCGTTGTTCGGAGCCATGCGTGGCGGCCTGGCCGCCGTGGCCTATCACGCCGTATACATCGCGGCGTTCGGGGCCATGGGGCTCGGTCTGTGGCGGGCGGAAACTTGGGGTCCTTCGGCGATCTTCGCCGGGACGGTCTTGTACAGCCTAGACAGAGCCGTCTACCTACTGGGCGACCCGACCCTCGGCCACGGCGCGTTGCTCTCCGTTCTCGAGCCCGAGTTGCTGCGGATGGCGGCTACTACCGCAACCTTGACTGCCGTGGCCTGCTGGTGGGGCTTTGCCGGCTATATTTACGCGCGACGAGGCTATTTTGCGGGATAACGAGGTCCACCCGATGGAAACGGAGACAAAAAACGGGGGAATATCATCCCCAGACCAAGGAGCGCTGGCATAACCGGCGCAAGCGTGCTCTACTAAAGATAGGCGCGGCGTTTGGTGCCGCGGCTGTAGATGGTTTTCCTGCCGAAGAGACTCCAATCCCTTCCCAAGTGACAGTCCCCAGCCCCTCGCTCCCACAGAAGCATCGCCTCATCTGTGCACACCCGGATGGCCGGGAATAACAATAAAAGCAGCGGCGTCACCAGTGTGGTGTGCGTTCGCGTAGGAGAATAATGTCCAAGAAAATTTATGTAGGAAACTTGCCCTTCAGTGTGACGGAAGACGCGGTGCGAGAGCTTTTCGCCCAGCATGGCGAGGTACATTCGGTCGCCGTCATCACGGATCGTGAGACCGGCCGACCGCGCGGTTTCGGGTTTGTGGAGATGGATCAGGCGGGCGCCGGCAAGGCGATCGCTGCTCTTGACGAGTGGGAGATGGACGGCCGCAATCTCAAGGTGAACGAGGCCAAACCTCGCGAGGAGCGTCCCCGGCGCGATCGCTGGTAAGGCGCCGCCGCCGATAACGGCGGCTCGGGCAGAGGCAAAGCCCTCGAGGCGTGGCGGGAGCGTATCGCTTACGCGCTTCTCGAGGGCGCTCTGCCTACCCCTCCTAGGTCGGATCGGCCAATCTCGGGACCGACTCGCGCTACCAATCTGTGCGACGTCCTGTGCCTGTGGGCGTAAGTCTTGCGAGTCAAAACAGGCCGGTTGGCCTACGCTACAGGATCGCGTGGATTCCTGCGGTCCCTGGTATTTTCTGTATTGGTCTTCGATTCCGGGGTCCAGTTCCCCGAGCCCCCCCGTGCTTGTCGCACTTCGTGCTGCGCTATAGCTTCGTTCTTGGGAGGGCCACGTATGTTCGATCGGATCAGTCACATTGGCATCCTCGTCAGCGACATGGATCGCGCGCTCCGGGTCTGGCGCGACGGATTCGGGCTGAAGCAGTTTAAAGAGGCCGAGATTCCGGCCGAGGGCCTTCACAGCGTTTTCCTCTCGGTCTCGGGGCGGCCCGGCGAGATGACGGTGGAACTGATGGAGCCGGTCGACCCCTCTGACATGAGCAACCCCGTAGCCCGCCGGCTGGCCAAGGTGGGAGAGGGCTTCTACCACCTCGCGGTTGTCGTAGACGACGTGGACGAAACGGCGGCGTCGCTGTCCGACGCCGGGTTGCGGATCATTCACCGGGCTGCACTCGAGGGGGCCGCACAGGGTCGTTGGCTGGTGCATCCCAAGGATGCCTGCGGAGTCATGGTCGAGGGCGTCGAAGAATGGTCGGAGCTTCCCTCTGAGTAATTCAAGGTAGGGCGATGGTGTGAAGAAGCTCGACGGGAGGGTCGCGATTGTAACCGGCGCGGCCCAGGGAATCGGCAGATGCATCGCAGAGAAGCTCGCCGGAGAGGGCGCTTCGGTGCTGGCGAACGACCTGGACGTCAATCGACTCGTGAGTGTAACGGCCGCGATCACCGAATCCGGCGGGAGCTGCGTCGCGTTTCCGGGGGACGTTACGGATTCTGAGTTCGGCGACGCCGCAGTGAGCCGAGCCATCGAAGCCTTTGGCAATCTCCACATCGTCATCAACAACGCTGGTTACGTCTGGAACTCTCGTATCATCGACCACAGCGATGAGCAGTGGTACGCCATGATGGACATCCACGCGACCGGACCCTTTCGGCTGTTGCGGGCAGCGGGGCGACACTTCAAAGCAGCCGCCAAGGCCGGCGATGTGAGCCGGGCGCGCAAGGTCGTCAACGTATCCTCGGTCTCGGGACTCTTCGGCGAGGCGACCCAGTTCAGTTATTCCGCGGCCAAGTCGGCGCTGGTGGGGATGACGCGTTCCCTCGCCAAGGATTGGGGTCGTTACAACGTTACGGTCAACTGCGTGGCATTCGGCTTCGTAGAGACCCGTCTGACCCAGACTTACGAGGACGAAGTTCCCGAAATCGAGGTCCAGGGGCGTAAGCTGAAGGTGGGGCTGGCCGCTCAACAGGCCGCCACTATGAAGACCGTTATCCCCCTTCAGCGAGCCGGAACGCCGGAGGACGCCGCGGGTGCCGTCTACCTTTTCTGTATTCCGGAGTCCGACTTCGTCACCGGAGAGGTGGTGGCGGCTTCCGGCGGCCTGCGCGTCTAGACACCTCGGCCGATTGGTACGTGTGCTTCTAATCCGCCGGCGTTCGCCGGGCGCGTCTTTGCGACGCCGCTACTACGCGTAGCAGCAGGGACAGCACGAGCGCGACGACCCCCATGGCCGCCCAGATATCGCGACTCGGGTTGCCAAGATAGGTCAGCAGAAAGACGAACCAGAGGTAGTGTAGCCCGCAAAGATGAAGCCGCCGCCAGCGCCGCGGCCCAAGCCACGCCGCGGATGGATCGAAGGAGGCGGCCGTCATCGCCGTGATCCTCCATCCCTCTAGGCTTCTTGCCACGATCTTCGTCTTTGCTCCAAAGCCGCCGGCGTCGTTCGGTGGATCGCCAGCCGCGTGAGAAGAATAGCCCAACGACACGCAAGACGATACGGCCAGGCCCGCCAGGATTTCAGACGCATTTCATATTGGAAAAGGCTTGGCCTTTACAGCGGCCCACCGGAGGTGGTAGGACTCCACTTACTAGCGACGCACGGTGCGAGAAAGCCCGGAGCTTTCGTAGCCCGTAGTTCGGATGGTCTAGGATGCCCGTCTACATGATAGTCGAGGTCACGATTCACGATCCCGAGGTTTACTCGGAATACGTGGCACGCATCCCCGAAGCCGTGAAGAAGTACGACGGGCGCTACATCGTTCGTGGTGGGCCAGTCACGCCGCTGACGGGTGACTGGACGCCTGAGAGAATCATCGTCCTAGAGTTCCCCTCTGCAGAGCGGATGTGGGCTTGGAACGCCTCGCCAGAGTACGCGGAACTCGCTCCGCTGAGAATGCACTCTACTACGACGCGTGCGATCCTCGTCGAGGGCTACCGGGGCGGTGATGAGTGACCAGCGCGACCACATTGCGGGACCAGGGTCCGCACACGACCTTGTTGAACCCGCCGGCGCGCCGAGGGAATGGTGCCGGGGTCGTCCCGACAGCTATGGGTTTGGACCTGGCCCGGAGGGGCCAAGCGTGTTGAGGCCGGCCCATGGCTAGCATCCCCGACACCCGAGGGGTCCTGCGCATCAGCGACCGAGAGCGGGTTCGACTGCTCACCTTCGACCGGCCCGATTCGCTCAACGCCTTCAACGATGACCTCTACGACGCCGTCCGCGACGCGCTCGCGGATGCCACCGAACGCCGGGACATTGCGGTGGTGGTAATGACAGGTGCGGGCCGTGCCTTTACAGCCGGCCAGGACCTTGGCGAGATGGAGAAGCCTCGGCGCCATGATGATGGCCTGGCGCACGGGTTTCCGCCTTTCATCGCGACGCTGTCGACCTTTCCCAAGCCACTCGTAGCGGCGGTAAACGGTATCGGCGTGGGAATAGGTCTGACCCTCTTGCCCCACTGCGACCTCGTGCTTATGGCCGAGGAGGCCCGGTTGCGCGCGCCCTTCGCCCGGCTTGGGGTCACGGCGGAGGCGGGCAGCACGGCCTTGCTGCCCGCCTTGGTAGGCTGGCAAGATGCCGCCCATATTCTCTACACGGCCACCTGGATCGACGCCGCTCAGGCGGCCCGCATCGGACTGGCCTGGAGGATCCATCCGGCTCGAGTTCTCCTCGACGAAACGCTCTCGGTTGCCGCGGAGATCGCTGCTATGCCCGTGGATTCGTTGGTGGCTACCAAGAAGCTTCTGCTAGAGGCCCGCCATGAGGCCGTGCGCGCCGCACTGACGAGGGAAGACTCGAGTTTCGCCGCGCTGTTGGGTGGTCCGGCCAATCGTGAAGCACTGGCGGCATTTCGCGAGCGCCGCGAGCCGGATTTCACGCGCCTTGCCGGCGAAGAAGGCTGAGGGGCGCGGGGGCGACCCGAGATCGAATCCGGAACCGAAGGAGAAGTCGGCCCTTGACTCGATCGTGTCTAGGGACAAGGGTCCTGGGGTGCGCTGCGCGAACTGCGGCAAAGAACTGATTCCGGGGAAGCGTTTCTGTCATGGTTGCGGTAAGCCGGCGACCACCGACTGCCCTCGATGCGGGCAGTCGATTGATCCGGGATTCCGCTACTGCCCTGATTGCGGTGCGTCGCTTGGGCCCGTCGAAGAAGAATCGTCCGAGGCTCCTGCCGGCGATCGGGTTTCACGCCTGTCACAGTCGATGCCGGCTGATCTGGCAGACAAGATTCGTGCTAGTACGCGTACGATCGCCGGTGAGCGTAAGTTGGTGACGGTGCTCTTCTGCGATCTGGTGGGCTCGACTTCGATCGCCGAAGGACTCGATCCGGAGGAGTACCGCGATTTGCTCGACGGCTACCTCGCCGTCGGTCTTGGCGAGGTCTACCGCGTGGAAGGAATCGTCACCCAACTAGCGGGGGACGGGTTCATGGCGCTCTTCGGTGCACCGGTTGCCTACGAGAACGCCCCCGAGCGCGCTCTTCGGGCGGCTCTCGCCATTCGCGATGCCCTGACCAAGCTGAAATCCGGCCCCCAGGTCTCCCAAACGCACGAACTTCAGGTTCGGATCGGGATTCACAGCGGGCCGGTGGTAGTCGGAGCCGTCGGGAACGATCTCAAGATGGACTACACAGCGATCGGTGACACGACGAATCTGGCCTCACGCCTCCAGTCGCTTGCGGAACCCGGGATGATCCTCTTGAGCGAGGCGACTTACCGCCTGGTGCGGGGTTTTGCGGAAGTGCGGCCACTGGGCCCAACGGCGGTGAGAGGCAAAGCTGAACGTGTCGGGGCCTACGCGCTAGAGGGACTCTCCGAAAAGAGGACTCCCATGGGGAGAGCGGCCGAGCACGGCCTGACTCCCTTGGTGGGTCGGGACGCCGAACTGGCGCAGCTGGCGAGTTGCTACGATCGGCTGGCCGCCCGCCTGCCGCAGATAGTGACGGTCGTCGGCGACGCGGGAAGTGGAAAATCCCGCCTGATCTACGAATTCAGGCAGAAAGTCGCCAGCGCCGGGGCGATCGTCCTCGAGGGGCGGTGCTCGTCGCTGACGCAGATGCTGCCCTACGCCGCGTTCGTGAGCATGTTCGCGCAGTTCTTTGGGGTGTCCAGCGAGGAGGCCGAGGGCGACGTCTGCGATAAGCTGGCGGCCCGGCTGGAAGAGTTCGGCCACGACGACCCGTCTTTTCCCTACCTCTGCCGCCTCCTTTCCGTTGCGCCCACCGAGTTGGAGGAGCTGCCCGCCGACGAGGTGAAGCAGGCAACCCTCGACGCGGTCGGGGGCTTCGTCCTGCGCGCCAGCGAGCGGGCTCCGGTGCTCATGATCGTCGAAGACATCCAGTGGATGGACGATCTGTCGCGGGAGATTCTCAACCTTGCGGCGGGCAGGTTGCGCGACGCTCCGATCATGATCGTGGTCAGTCACCGCCCGGACTACGATCACGAGTGGCGCGCGGGCGCGGCCCTGACTCGGCTGAACCTCCGGCCGTTGTCGGACGAGGAGACGACGGATGTGATCCGTGCCGTCGGCGGCCGGCCTCTTCCCCCGGGTTTGGAGCGGCGGATTCTTGCCAAGTCGGAAGGAAACCCGTTCTTCACGGAGGAGATCACGCGAGCCCTGTTCGAGCAAGACTACGTCGTGGCCGCGGACGGCAAGCTCGAGCTGACGCGGGCAGTGGATGAGATCCCTATTCCCGACACGGTGCAAGAGGTGCTCGGTGTTCGCCTGGACCGGCTGGGGCCGGCAGCGAAGCGCGTTGCCCAGGTCGCCTCCGTGTTTGGCCGTCAGTTCCATCGCCGACAGCTCGGGGAGGTCTTGGACGGAGAGGGGATCGAGGTCGATGCCGCGCTCCAAGAACTCGAGCGGCGGGGCGTAATCCATCGCAAGACCGTTCTCTCGCGAGACGAGTTTCGCTTCGGGGAGAGTCTTGCTCAGGAGGTGGCCTACGAGACGCTGCTCCTGAAAGAGAGGCGTCGTCTTCACGAGCGGATCGCGCTGCTGATCGAGGCTTCTCCAGGCGATCGAACGGCGGACCGGTGGGCGTTGCTGGCACACCACTTTTCACACAGTGAGAATGACGTCAAGGCGGTGGAGGCGCTCCTGCGCGCCGCCGCCGACGCGGAGGCGCTGCCCTCGTACCGGGTCGCGGTCCGTCTGTATCGGCGGGCCTGGGACCGCGCGGAAGCATCACTCGCGCGCGCGGAGAACGGTGACGACCGGTTCCGCCGGTGGGCGCTCGACGCGAGTCTGGGAACCTGCCGGGTCGGTGTGCTGTACGGTACCTCCGCCGATCCTGATGCGGAGCCGGCGGCGCGGCGGGCACGAGAACTGGCGGAGGCGCTTGGTGACGACGAGGCGTTGGCGGGTGTGCTTACCTATTCCGGGATGCTGAAAACCGGTAAGCGGGATGCCTTTGCCGAGGGGCTGGCGCTGGTGGAACAAGCGCTCGGGGTTGCGCACCGCAGTGGTTCGGAGGTTACCCAGATCAGCATCTCCCGGGGCTTGGCTTGGAGCTACATGCTCGATGGTCGTCTGGCGGAGGCGCAGCGCACGATCACCTGGGTAGTTACGGCGCTGGAGCAGAGGGAACAGCGCCAGCCTCCGACCAGCGTTTACTTCGGTGCGCTGTGGATGAGATCCGGAATCCGCTACTTCAACGACGATCTCGAAGGCGCTCTGAGTGGCGCCGTGGACACCCACGAGCTTGCCTTGATGGCGTCGAATCGAACCATGGAGAGTTCGTCGGCGGGCATGATCGCGCAGGTGCACCACGTACGCGGCCACTACGACCGGGCGAAGGAGTGGGCCGACCGCTCTCTGAAAGTCGCCAAGGACATCGGCAGTTCGGGAGGAATCAACCGGGCCGCCGCGTTCGCGGTCGCAGCGAGAGCCGCGCTGGGGGAGACGGCTGAAATCTCGCGCTACGCCGACGCCATCGAGGAAGGTATCGCTGCGGGTGGGAACGCGCTGCTGAACATCGTGTTCGTCGTCGAGAGCTTCCTGGCCATCGGAGACCTGGAACGTGCGGAACGGATAGCGCGGACCGGCTATGACCAGGCGGCGGGACGGCTCCGGGAGATGATGTGTGCGGTGGCGCTGGGCGACGTTACGCAGTCCCTCGGACCGAATCACTACGACGAGGCCGAGCGATGGTATGGCCAGGCGATCACGCTCGCGCGGAAATTGGGGTCACGTTCGATGCTCGGAGTTGCACTCGTCGGTGCTGGTGAACTGTCAGTGGCGCGCGGGGATGACGGCCTCGCGACCGGCGTCCTGATGGAAGGGCGGCCTTTGCTCGAAGGGCTGGGTCTTGGTCACTACCTGCGCCGGACGGAGGAACTGGGCTCGAGGATTGAATCGCGGGTGCCGCGCACGGCGTAGCGTCGGAGCGTGGTGGAACGAAAAACCCGCGTTGGGCGCCGCCAGGGCCTGGTATCACTACGTTGATGGGGGTATTAGTAAGTCGCCCGGGGGAGGGCTATGGGTGGATTGTCCTAGATGCGGACAGGGGAACCGCGAGGAGGCCCAGTTCTGTGACCACTGCGGCGCCGCTATGCGGGCGACCTGTCCGCAATGCGAGAGCGAGCTGCGCTCCGAGGCCAAGTTCTGCGACCGCTGCGGCTACCGGATCGAGGCCAGCGGGCCGGTAGCCGTCACCGCGACTCCGGCGGCTGCCGGCAGCGTCACGCCCCCCGTGCCGTCGGGCTTTGCGGACGAGCGCTACCAGATCAAGGAATTTCTCGGTGAGGGCGGGCGCAAGAAAGTCTACCTAGCGCGGGACACGCGCCTCGACCGGGACGTGGCTCTCGCCCTCATCAAGACCGAAGGGCTCGACACCGAGGGGCGCGTGCGGGTGCGCCGCGAAGCGCAGGCCATGGGCCGGCTGGGTGACCACGGCCACATCGTTACCGTCTACGACGTGGGAGAATGCGACGGCCGGCTGTTCATCGTCTGCCAGTACATGGCCGGCGGCGATCTGGAGAGTGTACTCGAGGACGCGCCCGACCGCCGGCTGGCGATCCCCGAAGCCGTGCGCGTCGCGGGTGAAGTGGCACAAGGGTTGGAGCACGCCCACGGCAAGGACGTCATCCACCGCGACCTCAAGCCGGGAAATATTTGGCTGACCGAAGCGACAGCGGTTGCATCGAAGGCACGGAGGCGAATTTCGGGGCAGGCGGATTCAGGGGGCGCGAAGTCGGGCTCAGCGACTCCGATAGGCACGGCGAAACTGGGGGACTTCGGGTTGGCGGTAGCGCTGGACCGTTCGCGCATCACGCAAGAAGGGATGATGGTGGGCACGGCTGCCTACATGCCGCCGGAGCAGGCCGTCGGCGGCAACGTCGACGCGCGGAGCGACCTCTACGCCCTCGGCTGCGTACTATACGAAACGGTGTGCGGCAGGCCGCCCTTCCAGGGGGACGACGCGGTGACGGTCATCTCCCAGCACCTCAATACCGCGCCCATCGCGCCCAGCTGGCACAACAGCGCAGTACCGCCGCCGCTGGAGTCGCTGATCCTCGACCTGCTGGCCAAGGCGCCGGACGATCGGCCGTCAAGCGCGCAGGCCGTGTGCGAACGCCTGCGCAGCATGGACCTCGAACCCGCTGCTGCCGCAGCGGAGCAGCCACAACAGGAGGGAGGACCGCGGGCGGTCTGGGGGCAGTTCGTCGGCCGCACGGTGGAGATGGCGCGGCTCAAGAAGGGCGTGGACGACGCCGTGGGGGGAAAAGGGTCCACGCTCATGCTCGTGGGCGAGCCCGGGATCGGCAAAACCCGCACCTCGGAAGAACTCGCCACCTACGCCAAGATGCGGGGGGCGCAGGTGCTGCTCGGCCGCTGTTACGAAGGCGAGGGTGCGCCAGCGTTCTGGCCATGGGTGCAGATCATTCGCGAGCACGTCTACGCGCGCGAGGAGGACGCGCTGCGGTCCGAGATGGGATCGGGCGCTCCGGTGATCGCCCAGATGGTATCCGACGTTGGCGATCGCCTGCCCGGGTTGCCGGCCCCGCCCGAGCTCGAACCGGAGCAGGCTCGGTTTCGCCTGTTCGACAGCGTGACGTCGTTTCTGCGCAACGCGGGGCGCCAGCAGCCCTTGGTGCTCATTCTCGACGACCTGCACTGGGCCGACAAGCCGTCGCTCTTGCTGCTGCAGTTCCTGGCACGAACGCTCCCCGACATACGCGTGCTGGTGCTCGGCACCTACCGCGACGTGGAACTCGACCGCAGGCATCCGCTGGCAGAGCTGCTGTCCGATCTGCGGCGGGAGCGGCTATACGAGCGCATCCTCCTTCGGGGTTTTAGCGCCGACGAGGTCGCCGAACTGCTCGAAGCCATGGCCCAGCAAGACATCGGCGTGCCGGGCCGCGACCTAGCGCTGGCCATCCACCGGGAGACCGAGGGCAACCCCTTCTTCGTTCAGGAGATCATCCTCCACCTCGGCGAGAGCGGGGATATTTACCGGGACCTCAAGGGGCAGTGGATCACACGCGGGTCGGGCGTGGAGGAACTGAGGATCCCTGAAGGCATCCGCGAGGTCATCGGCCGGCGGCTCTCGCGCCTCACCGACCGCTGCAACGAGTTGTTGTCCGTCGGCGCGGTGATCGGAAGGGACTTCGACCAGCGCGTCCTCGAGTTGGTAAGCGGCCTCGACGGCGACGAGTTGCTTGCCGGCCTGGAAGAAGCGCTCGGCGCGGGCCTCATCAACGAAGACAGGTCCAATCCAGGCGGTTACCGTTTCTCGCACGCGTTGATCCGCGAGACCCTCTACGGCGAGCTGTCCACGCCGCGCCGCGTGCGGTTTCACAGGCAGATCGGCGAAGTGACCGAATCTATTCACAAAGACCGATTGGACTCACATCTGGCGGCGCTCGCGTACCACTTCGCCGAGGGCGCGCGGGTGGGCGGCGACGTGGACAAGGCCGTGGACTTCGCGGTCCGCGCCGCCGAACGCGCTTCGGCCCAGGTGGCCTACGAGGAAGCGGTCGCTCAGTACGAGCGGGCGCTGCAGGTCATAGAGCTCAAGCCTGTGCCCGGCGAGCACGAGCGCGCCGAGGTGATGCTCGCACTCGTTGAGGACTACTTGTCGGCGGGGATGCCTGAGGCCGCGCGCTCCCTGTGCGCCGACGCCGCCAAGCGGG
>JBHHVD010000061.1:0-20414 GCA_046754105.1 Candidatus Krumholzibacteriia bacterium | reverse complement strand
TGGGAACTGTCGCTCGGCCGGCGGCCGTTCACACACTTGTCGCGGAGACAGATCGAGGAGATGTCCGACCGTGGGGCCCGTTTTGGTTCCCACGGCGCGCGTCATCTCGACCTGACGCGGCTCGGCGGGGAGGAACTCGACCGGGAGGTCGAGGGGTCGAAAGCAGCGATCGAGGCGATAACCGGAAAAACCGTGAAGAGCTTCTCCTACCCGTTCGGGCGGTACAACGCGCGCGCAAGGAGTCGCGTCATGGGAGCGGGCTACCGGGCCGCGTTCTCCCTCTACCCGGCACACGGCAACGAGAAAATCGATCGCTTTGCGCTTCGCCGCAACGGCGTCTACATCATCGATACGGGTCTTGCCATCCGCTGCAAGCTCAGGCCCAGTCCCCTTTACTGGTTCGAGGAAATGAAGTGCCGTGCGATCAACCGTGTCGCGATCCTCACGCCGCTCATCCGGAGGTATTTCGAAGGCCGGGATAGATGATGCCGAAGCGCCGCTTGTAGTAGAAGCGCGACAACACGACGACTGGCACGATCAACAACAGGTACGCCGGCCAGAATACCGCGGCGGCGACGGCCACCACGCCCGTGCTGGCCTGTACCACAATGGAGCTCG
The DNA here is from genome assembly GCA_046754105.1 of Candidatus Krumholzibacteriia bacterium. Lineage (GTDB taxonomy): Bacteria > Krumholzibacteriota > Krumholzibacteriia > WVZY01 > WVZY01 > JAZGDW01. The sequence goes on along the minus strand of JBHHVD010000061.1, from coordinate 19,796 downwards.
CCCTGCCGTCCCGCCGCACCACCGCGTAGGCGGCAGCCGGCAGGAGGGCGCCGGTAACCCATAGCGCGGCCGTGTTGCGGGTGAGGATCGCGGTGACGACGGCGGCCGCGTGCAAGAACGCGGCGAGCCACGAGGCCGTGCCGGCGCCGAGAAAGACGGCGGTGCTGATCTTGCCGGAGTCCCTGTCCCCAGGTACGTCGAGAATCGCGGTGTGGAGGAACGTCGCCGCGACGAGCAAGGCCCACGGCGACGCGGCCGTCACCACGGCCAAAGCCGGCCGCGAGGCCCCGTAGCCCAGAGCGAACGCAAGGCCACCGTACCCCGCGGCGTTGGCCAGCATGTCCGCGAAGGGCCGGGCACACAGGCGTAGCGGCGGCAGCGAGTAGAACAGCGACAGCACGAGCGCACCGAGAAGGAGCCCCCGGTGAATTCCTTCGACGTGGCGAAACGCGGTCGAGGCGACCAGAAAGGACAAGAGAGCCATGATTACCAGCGTCCGCGCGTGAAAAATCCCGCGGGAGAGGTAGAAGCATTTGCCATTTTTTTCGTCCGACTCGCGGTCGAATACCTGGTTGAGGAGATAGGCCGTAGTGAGAATCGTCGTCAGGGCCACGAATACCGAGGGTGATGGGAGTCCCGCTGCCGTGCCGGACCGCGGCACCTCTGCCTGGGCGGCCCCGATCAGGTAAAAGCTCCAGGCCGGGATGAGGATGAGCGGCCTCAGCACGAACACGAAATCAAACAACCTCAACATGAAAGCCATGAGCACAGAGCGTAGTGGATCAGATTGGAAGAGTTGTCGGCGGGCGTCGGCGGGGCCCGGCCACCGCCGGTTCGACGGCTCGTGGATGCCTCACCGTTCACAGCAGCGTATAGCGCGCCCCTTCCGCTGTCAAATGGTATCTGAAGGAATGCCTCTTCATCTCGTCGAGGAACGCGGCGGTCGCGAGCCCGGATGACTTCAGGGTACGGACGGACGACGGGTAGGTGCTATACAGCGCACGGTACGCCTCCAACCGGATGCGGAGTTGCTCCTCGGCGCGGTTGCGGGCGATCGAAGCCTCCGCGCCGGGTGTAACGCCCAGCGTGGGGATGGCACTCAGATCGGGCGCGCCGAGCCTGCCTCCCCAGGCCGCAAAGAAGAGAAACAGCAAGATGGCGACGATAACCGGCAGCGCGTTCGCGCGCGTTCGCCGGACTTTCTTCCGATTGCGGGGCCGGCGTTTGCCATCCACTTCCTCTTTTTCTTCGAGGGTCACCGTGATCAGATTCTTGTCCTTGAGGTGTTTCAGGGCCTCGTATGCTTCGAATCGGGGCATCTTACCATTGGCGATGAGATCGCTGAGCGTTCGTTCCTGCGACAGCAAGCTGCGGATCGTCTTTTCGTTGCTCGAGAGCTCCACGTCCTTGCCCGGTTTGCCGGCCTTGTCGATACGGGTGCCGAGCGAGGGGAACGCCTTGAGCATCTGCGGGAATTCATCTATCCGGCGCATGCTCTCCATGAGCAGACCTTCGATATTGAACTCGCCCAGGTTCGTGATTCCCTCGATGATGTCGCGGCCCGGTATGAACTTGTAGCTGCACTGCTCCCAAGTGAGGATTTCGTGCACCTCTTCCTGGATATGGCTCCGGTAGTGATGCTTCATCTGCTCTTCGCTGAGAAGCTTCTCGGAAACGATGATGTCGGTGATGTCCAGCTTCGCCTGGGCTCCCAGTTGTGTGATGCGTATGAGATCCTCGCGGGTGAGGATTCCGTAGCGCGTGAGGTAATCCCTCAGGGGGTCCTTCGTCTTCCGGCGCCGGTCGCGGGTGGAGATAATATTGCCCTGCCGGAAGAAGAGCACGCTTGACCGGTCCTGATTGCTGACCGACAACATGCCGGTCTTCTGCTGGACGGCGATGAGTTGGAGTATCTCCGAGAGACCAAAAGCTGTAAGGTTGCCTTCGAGTGACATGATGGCTCCAGTCGCTAAGCGACCCGGGTCCCCCGGGGATCCGGCCTGGTTTCCTTCGCGCGGTGGCGCAGGTTTTGATCGCGGTGCGCGCGAAAATCGTACTCGTGCCTGCCAAAAGTCGATAGCAGGTAGGACCACACCACCCCCACGGCGGGGAGAATGATTTTCCATAAAGGCGCCTCGTCCACCAGGCTCGACGGGTCCTTGATCAGGTAACCCCTCGTGTAAAGCTGCACGAGGCTGAAGGAAAACAAGGCGGCCAGAAAGAACCCCCTGGATACTTTTCCGAAAGAAATGTCACGGATGCCCGGCAGCAGCACGGAGTAGAAACGCGCCGCCTTCCGCCGGTTGACCAGGATGGCCTGCCGCTTTTGCCGCAGGAGCGCCTCGACCACGCGTTCGGAGGTGACGCCGGCGATGGCGCCGGCGCATTCCTGGCAAATGCGGGTGTCGCGCTCGCTGTTGCAGCAGTTGTGGCAGGTGAGCCGTCCGCAGTTGCCGCACTGAAAAGTCAATTCTGCCGGCTTGACCAGCCGGGACAGGGCGACGGCCATCACCAGCGACACCACGAGTATCCAGGCACCGGTGCTTCGCGGGAACCGGGTGAAGGGGCGCAGGATCTGGTCGAGGTAATCGACAGACGAAGTCTTGCCCTCGATGTAGGCCGCGCGCCACAGCTGCAGGTTGGTAAACGTTTTCGACAACACGAGCGCGTGCTGGAGGGCGTCCGGCGTGTACGATGCCTTGACCGCTTCGATGCCGTTCTCGGCGGCCAGTTGCAGCGCGATCGACGATTCCTTCATCAGCAGCGTCTTGATGTACGCCTGCGCAAGAGAGTACTGGCCCACTGGGTCCAGCGGTTCGATGCCCTGGGCCGTACGGTATCCCTCGATCGCCTTGCCGTAGCGCCCCTGCAGGAAGTACACGTTTCCGAGGTTGATGTACCCGGAAGCCTCGCCCGGCCGGAGCGAGATCGCCCGGAAGAAGAAGTCGGCCGCCCTGGTGTATTCCCCGTTACGCTGATGAACCAGCCCCAGGGCCGTGTTCTTTTCGGGCTCCAGCCCATCGACGTTCGCGCGCTCCAGATCGCGGATCAATCGATGATCACCGGGGTCATCGTTCGCGCGCGCCATCAGCGAGGTAAGCGAGCCGGGATCCGCGAGCGGCGTGAACGGTTTGAGGAGTGAGCCGAAAAGACCCAGGATCACAAACGGCGTAAACAACGTTATCACCAGCAGCTTTTCGCGACGGTACATGAACACCCAGCAGACGATCGTCAGGTAGGCGAGTGCGGTGATTACTCCGGGGGCGATCAAGAGCGGCAGGACGAGAAGCAGGTATGAGGTGAACCTGGGAGCGGCGGCCCGGAATCGCGAGCGCAAGAACTCCTGCACCTTGTGAGCGGCAAACGGAAAGTACTTGAACGCGAATGCGACCCAGACGATGCACGAGGTGAGAAACAGGACATACGGGATGAACACGACGGCGTTGACCACGAGGTGCCGCTGCGACGAGAAGTCTTTCCACATGGCGACGAACGCCTGGACCAGGTAGATCGTGGAGTCGATTTCCAGCTGTCTCAGTTTGATTGCGGAAAGCGTGAAGTAGGCATCCGCGTAATTGGGGTAGTACCTCACCGCCTCGTTCAGTTTCTTCTCGGCCGCCGCGGTATTGCCGTTACGCAATTCGGCAATCGCCTCGCGGTAGGCAAGCCTGGCCAATACCGGCAGGGTGCGGGCCCCGTCCCGGATTTCCGTCTGCGCGTAGCGGGCAATGTTTGCCCCTCTGTCGGCGAGGGCGGTGCCGGCGCCCGAGACACACACTGCGGCGAGCAGCGCTATGCATATTGCACGTGTACAGGGCCCGTAGTTGTCCAAGCGACGGCTCCTTTTGGCGGTCCGGCGGGACAAAAGCTTTGTAAAACGTCGTTTACAGCGTATAACTCTATTGAAGCTAACGGGTTAGGCAAAAAACGTGCCGATCGAAGCAGTTGTTTCTCGCTCGGGCGCGCTTTTGGGGTGGCGGTCGCCCACGCTGTGTGATAAATCATTGATTCTAATTGAAATGGGCGATTTGACAATGAATGTGCAACGACGGCAGCGCCCCGCGGGCCGGCGCGAGTGGTCCTGGGCAATCGTGGTGGCCGGTGCCCTGACGTTTTCGAGCCTAATCGCGGGGTACGGGTTCTATTTATCTCCGGCGCAGGAACGCCTTGGCCGCTACGCGGTCCTCGCGGCGCTCGGCTTGCTCCTGCTGCCCGTCTTCTCGGCTCTCGCGAACGCGGGCGGCTTTCGCCGCGCGGTAAGGGGATCCTGGCAGCTGCTCTCGCTCACGCTGGTGGCTGGCGCGCTGCTGGGGATCGCGAGGTGGCAGGCCGACGGGCCCCAGTCGTTGAGAGTCCTGCGCATGATGCACGTGGATACACCGGCGCATCTCTACTACGGAATCCTGAAAGTGTATCTGGTCTTTTCACTGGCGTTCCACGCCCGGCGGTTGAGCTGGCGCCTGGCCTACGCGGGACTGCGCCCGACACAGGTGCTGGCCGGCGCGTTCACGCTGATGATTGCAGCCGGCGCGCTGGTGCTGATGATGCCGAGGGCCACGCCCGTCGGCGGGTCCCTGGGCCTGGTGGACGCGCTGTTCACCGCGACGTCCGCGGTGTGCGTGACCGGCCTGACCGTCGTGGATACGGCCGCCGCTTTCTCGGGCACCGGCCAGTTCGCCCTGCTGTTCTTGATGCAAATCGGCGGCCTGGGCATCATGACCTTCGCCGCCCTGTTCGCGCTGCTCATGGGACGGGGGCTGGGGATCAAAGAGGGCGTGATGATGCGCGAGGTAATGAACGTGGACGTCGTGGCCCGCATCTCGTCCCTGGTACTGTCCATCCTGGCGGTGACCTTTGTGTTGGAGCTGGCAGGGGCGGTTCTTCTCTACATACTGCTGCCCCAGGCGGGACTGCCGGTGGGCATACGGTTGTTCAACGCCCTGTTTCACTCGGTGTCGGGTTTTTGCAACGCGGGGTTCAGTCTCTACGGCAGTGGTTTCGAGGCGTTTCACAGCGACGTCGGCGTGAACCTGGTCATGGTGGGCCTGATCGTTATCGGCGGCCTGGGTTTTACCGTCCACCAGGACCTCGTGCGAACGTTCGCCTCGGTTATCCGCCGCCGCAGGCGGCGGGCGCGCCTCCGACTGCAGACCAAAGCGGTACTGTGGGTGACGATCGTCCTCCTCGTGGCCGGGACCATCGCGTTCTTTTTTCTCAATCATGGAGATATTTCCGTTTTGCAGGCGTTCTTCCAGAGCGTCACCTCACGCACGGCGGGCTTTCACACGACGCCGCAAACCGATCTGGATGACGGTAGCCACTTCCTTACGATGGTGTTAATGTTCATCGGGGCGGCGCCGGGCTCGACCGGCGGGGGCATCAAAGTCAGCACGGTGGCGATTATCATCGCGACGGTGTTGGCGATGATGAAGGGACGGCCCCGTACCGAGATGTTCCGCAAGACCGTACCCGACGCAACGGTCAGGGAGTCGATCGTCGTTGCCAGCCTGTCTGTTTTTGTGATTTGTATCGCTCTTATGGTACTATTGGTAACCGAGACCGGCGCCTTTCGTACGCTGCTCTTCGAAGTCGTATCGGCGTTCGGCACGGTGGGCCTGTCGCTGGGCAAGACCCCGGAGTTGACCACTGTGGGCAAGATAATCGTTGCCATGACGATGTTCTTCGGCCGTATTGGTCCCATGGCCATCGCGCTGGCCCTTGCCGGCCGCGTGCGGGCCGCGGACCGAGTGTACCCGTCGGAACGAATCATGGTCGGGTGATCGCAGTGAGGTGTGATCGTGGTGTCAAGAAACGGTGAGGAGAGAAAGTTTGCCGTGGTCGGGCTGGGCCGCTTCGGCACCGCCGTGGCGACCACGCTTTTTGATCTAGGTGTCGAGGTGCTTGCAATCGACAACGACCCGAAGATCGTGGACGAGATTCAAGACCAGGTGACGTTCGCCGTGTGCCTGAACGCGACCCGAAAATCGCTTCTCCTCGAACAGGGAATCGACAAAGTCGATTGCGCGATAGTGGGCATTGGTGAAGATTTCGAGGCCAACGTGCTGGTGACGAGCCTTTTGAAGGGGTTTGGAGTGCCGCGCGTCATAACGCGATCGTATACCGACCTGCAAAAGCAGATTCTCTCCCACGTCGGCGCGGCACGGGTGCTGTCGCCCGAAGAAGAGGTCGGCGGGCGGCTCGCGCAAAGCCTGGTTTCCGGGAGCATCGTGGATTTTCTCGAGCTTCCAGAGGGGTACGTGGTAAGACAAGTGACCGCGCCCGCCGAATTGGTGGGCAAGCGCCTTGGCGAGAGCGGCGTCCGTAACCGGTTCGGCATAGACGTCATCGTTGTAAAAAGGCGGCCGGCCGATCCCGGCGTCTCGGGAGCGAAGAGCGAGATGATCGTCATCCCCGATGGTGAAGTGGAAATCCATGAAGGCGACGTTCTCGGCGTCGTTGGCAAGGAAAGGGACGTGGAGAAGTTTGCATAACGGGGCGGCAGCGGAGTCATGAAACACGCATGCATATCGGATCTCTCCACCCACGTCGACAAGACGGTGACGCTGAGGGGCTGGATCGCGAACTCGCGCTCGAGCGGCAAGATTCGCTTCTTGATTCTCCGTGACGGCAGCGGTTTCGTGCAGGTCGTCGCGGCGAAGGGCGACGTGACGGATGATGAGCTTGCGCTGGTCGCGGAGCTGGGGCAGGAGGCGAGTGTCGAGATCACCGGGCTGGTGCGCGAGGACAAACGGGCGCCCGGCGGCTGCGAAATCATCATGAGCGGAATCCGGTTGATCGGACGCTCGGTGGACTTTCCCATCACTCCGAAGGAACACGGGTCCCCGTTTCTTCTCGACCACCGGCACCTGTGGCTGCGCAGCCGCAAGCAGCACACGATCCTCAAGGTGCGGCACCACGCGATAGCGGCCATCCGTGACTTTCTCAATAACCGGGGTTTTTACTGCCTCGACACGCCCATTTTTACCCCGAACGCCTGCGAAGGAACCAGCACACTCTTCGAAACCGATTATTTCGGCGACCGGGCCTACCTGTCACAGAGCGGGCAGCTGTACAACGAAGCGACCGCGGCGGCTTTCGGCAAGGTATACTGTTTCGGCCCGACGTTTCGCGCCGAAAAATCGAAAACCCGCCGCCACCTGACGGAGTTCTGGATGGTCGAGCCCGAGATAGCGTTCGCGACCCTCGACGACTTGATGGACCTCGAGGAGGAGTTCTTCGAGTTTATCGTGCAGCGGTGTGTGGAGAGATGCGGAGACGAGCTCACCGAATTTCTCGGGCGGGACCTGTCAAAGCTGGAGAAGGTAAAGCGACCGTTTCAACGTCTTCATTACAAAGAGGCGGTGGCAATGCTCGAGGAGAAGGGTGTCGAGTTCGAAGACGGGAACGACTTTGGCGGCGGCGACGAGACGGTGCTGAGCGAAGCCTTCGACACCCCCATCCTCGTTCACCATTATCCAACCGCGGTGAAGGCATTCTACATGCAGATCGACACCGCGGAACCCGAGTACTGCCTGTCCGTGGACATGCTGGCGCCCGAGGGTTACGGCGAAGTGATCGGCGGCGGCGAGCGCATCAGCGACCTGGATCTGTTGGAAAAGCGGATCGCCGAGCACGGACTGCCCGCGGAAGCGTTCAAGTGGTACACGGATCTGCGACGGTACGGGTCGGTGCCGCATTCCGGTTTCGGGCTCGGGCTGGAACGTACGGTGGCGTTCATCTGCGGCATCAAGCACCTGCGCGAGGCGATACCGTTTCCGAGACTATTGAACCGCCTCAACCCCTGAGTTGACGAGAGACCCGGAGGCCAGCAACAGATGCAGCGACAGCGCAACCTCGTCATTCGAGGCGCCAGGGAGCACAACCTCAAGAACGTCAGCCTGACGCTGCCGCGTAACCGTTTTATCGTCATTACGGGTCTCAGCGGATCGGGCAAGTCATCGCTCGCCTTCGACACCCTCTACGCCGAAGGGCAGCGGCGTTACGTGGAGAGCCTGAGCGCCTACGCCCGCCAGTTCCTCGGGCAGATGGAGAAGCCCGACGTGGACCGGATCGAAGGGCTCTCGCCGGCCATTTCGATCGAGCAGAAAGCCGGCTCGCGAAACCCTCGGTCCACCGTCGGTACGATGACCGAAATTTACGATTACCTGCGACTCCTGTTTGCGCGAGTTGGCGCTCCTCACTGCTACAAGTGCGGGAGGGCCATTTCGCAGCAGAGCATCACGTCGGTGGCGGAGAGAATATGCGGACTGCCCGGTGGAAGCCGCGTTACCGTCATGGCGCCGGTTGTACGCGGCCGCAAGGGCGAACACAAGAAGGTATTCTCGCGAATCCAGAAGGCCGGTTTCGTTCGCGTTCGCGTGGACGGCGACGTTTACGATATCGATGACGTTCCGGAGCTGCGCAAGCAGAAGAAGCACGACGTCGAGATTATCGTAGACCGGCTCACCGTGTCGGCCAGGAACAAAAAGCGCATCAGCGATTCGTTGGAGACCGCGAGCGGTTTTTCCGACGGGCTCGTGCTGGTGGTGCTCCCGGGCAAAGAGGAAGTCCTCTTCAGCCAGCACTTCGCCTGCCCCTACTGTGGGTTGAGTTTCGGCGAGTTGTCCCCAAGGCTGTTCTCGTTCAATTCTCCGTACGGGGCCTGCACGGAATGCGGCGGGCTCGGCACGCGAATGGAGTTCAATATCGAACTGCTGGTGCCGGATGACGGGCTGACACTCGGAGAAGGCGCTCTGGCGCCGCTGGGCAGATTGAGGGGTGAATGGGGCAAGTCCCAGTTGAAGGCGCTCGGCCGAAGGTACGGATTCGGTCTCGAAGTGCCATTCGCCAGCCTCGATCAGCGCTGCCGCGATATCATCTTCGACGGCACGGACGAGGAGATCGTCATCGAACTGGATTTCGAGAAGGTCAAGGGAGAGTACCGGTCCTCGTACGAGGGCTTGATACCGTGGCTGCGGCGAAGGTACCGCCAGACGGGCTCGGACAGCGTTCGCAAGTGGATCGAATCGTACATGAGCACGGAGGCCTGTTCGGAGTGCGGGGGCTCACGGCTCAAGCAGGAAGGTCTCGCGGTTAAATTGTCGGGCCGCAACATCGCGGATGTGTGCGGCATGAGCGTCACCCGGGTGAGATCTTTTTGCGATGATCTGGAATTCAAAGGCAACCAACGGATCATCGGCGAAACCATTCTCAAGGAGATCTCCCAGCGCCTGAAGTTCCTCGACGACGTGGGCCTCGGCTACCTCTCGCTCGATCGAAGCGCGGCCACGCTCGCCGGCGGCGAGGCCCAGCGCCTGCGTCTGGCCACCCAGATCGGTTCGCGGCTGATGGGTGTTCTCTATATTCTCGACGAGCCCAGCATCGGGCTGCATCACCGCGACAACGGGCGCCTCATCCGGACGTTGAAGGAACTGCGCGACCTCGGCAACACCGTGGTCGTCATCGAGCACGACCGTGACACCATCCTCGCCGCCGACCACGTGGTCGACCTGGGACCCGCGGCGGGATTGCACGGCGGGGAGGTTGTAGCGCAAGGCAGCGTGGAAGACATAAAGCGGGAAGTGGCGAGCCTGACCGGAAAGTACCTGCGGCTCGACGGCCCGCCGCCGCGCTCGGGCGGGGCGCGAGCGGGCAACGGCAAGAAACTCGTTATTTGCGGTGCGGCTGAAAACAACCTAAAAGACATCGACGTCTCCATTCCGCTTGGCGTTTTCACCTGCGTCACCGGCGTAAGCGGCTCGGGGAAAAGCACGCTGGTCAACGACATCCTGTTTTGCGCGTTGCGGAGGCATTTCTATAATAGTCACATATTCCCGGGGCGGCACCGCGCGATCGAAGGCATCGAGCATATCGACAAGGTCATTGATATAGACCAGTCTCCCATCGGCAGAACGCCGCGATCCAACCCGGCGACGTACACGGGCATGTTTACGCCGATCCGCGACCTTTTCACACAGCTGGCGGAGAGCCGGATACGGGGTTACAAGGTGGGACGCTTCAGCTTCAACGTGTCCGGCGGCCGGTGCGAACGGTGCCGCGGTGACGGTCTGATCAAGGTGGAAATGCATTTCCTTCCGGATGTCTACGTCAAGTGCGAGGCTTGCAAAGGCAAGCGCTACAATCAGGAGACTCTCGAAGTTTCCTACAAGGGTCACAACATAGCCGACGTGCTGAACCTGACGGTGGAAGAGGCACTCGACGTCTTCGCGAATATTCCTGCGATACGTCGCAAGTGCGAAACGTTGATGTCGGTTGGGTTGGGATACATCCACCTCGGGCAGGCGGCGACGACGCTTTCCGGAGGGGAGGCGCAGCGGGTCAAACTATCCGCGGAACTTTCCAAACGCGGTACGGGCAAAACCCTCTACCTGCTCGACGAGCCCACGACCGGGCTTCACCACGAAGATGTCCGCATGTTGCTCGACGTCCTCGACAAACTTGTGGATAAGGGGAATACGGTGGTTGTGATAGAGCACAACCCCGATGTAATATTGGCTTCGGACCATATCATCGACCTCGGACCCGAAGGCGGCGACGATGGTGGAGAGGTGGTCTCCTCCGGCACCCCGTCTGAAATAATGCGGTGCGAACGGTCGCACACCGGCGATATGTTGAGGTCCCTCCGCGGCAAGCCGACGGGAGAGGATAAGCCCCGGGGCATGACCGCCGCTTGACGGCGGGCGGTCGCGTCGCCGCGTGGGGGCGGTTTGGGGGGGCAAGTGTTTCCCAAAGGGAATCGATGAGCGAACTCAAAGAGACACCGCTCGCAGAGGTCCACAGGTCGCTCGGGGCGAAAATGATCGGCTTCGCCGGTTACGTCATGCCCGTCGCTTACGGCAGTATTATTGCCGAGCACAACGCCGTTCGCGAGCGCGCGGGGATCTTCGACGTGAGCCACATGGGCTAATTTGTCATCACCGGCGACGGGGCGAAGCAGTTTGTCAACGAGGTGATCACGAACGACTGCTTGAAACTCGCGCCCGGCGAGCTGCAGTACGCCGTCATGTGTCGCGATAACGGTACGACGGTGGATGATCTCCTCGTATTCGTGCTCGATGAGGATCGCGTGTTGCTCGTCGTTAACGCGGCGAACATCGACAAGGACCTTGCCCACATCGGTACGTTCGACAAGAGAGGCGTCGACGTCGAAGACGTGAGCGGGCAATACGCCTTGCTGGCGGTCCAGGGCCCGAGGAGTATCGACATACTCCGCGACACTCCGACGTTCGCCGCGGCTGGGAAACGCCTGGCAGGAACGGAGTACTACAAGGGCTTTCGCTTCGAGCACGAGGGCTCGGAGATCCTCGTGTCGCGGACGGGGTACACCGGCGAGTTGGGTTTTGAAGTGTTCGTGCCGCCGTCCCGGGCGGTGCCGCTGTGGAGGGAGATCATGGAGGCAGGCGGCGATCGGGGGCTGGCGCCCGTCGGTCTCGGGGCCCGGGACACCCTGCGTTTGGAAGCGTCGTTCTGCCTGTACGGTCACGAGCTCGACGACGCGACCACGCCGCTCGAAGCGGGCCTGGGCTGGTTGGTGAAACTGAAGAAGCCGGGTTTCAGGGGATGGGCCGCGTTGCGGGAGGAGAAAAAGACCGGTTCCAGGCGTAAGCTGGTCGGCTTCGAGATCGAGGGGCGGCGCATCGCACGACAGGGCTATCCCGTTTTGGTGGACGGGAGCGAGACCGGTGTGGTGACCAGCGGCGCGTTTTCACCGACCCTGCAAAAGAGCGTGTGTATGGCGATCTTGCGCCACGTGCCGGAGCGGGCGGGAACCGCTTATTCGATTGATGTTCGGGGCAAGACCGTCCCCGCGAAAATGATATCGCTGCCGTTTTATGAGAGCAGGGCAAGAGTTCGCCACGCCGACCGTTGAACGCCGTGGACCGCCGCTGGGCGGCGAACGGCGCTGGCGGAAGCCGGCGGCAGCAGGGAGGAGAACTGGATGGATTTCGAGCGCGTGCGCTTCACCAGCGAGCACGAGTGGGTGCGGTACGAAGACGGGTCGGACACGGTTACAATCGGGATCACCGATTTCGCGTCCGGTGAGTTGGGAGATGTAGTGTTCGTCGAATTGCCGGAGACGGGCAAGGAGATCACGGCCGCAGAACCGATAGGAACGATCGAGGCCGTAAAAACCGTGGCGGACCTTTTCGCTCCCGTTTCAGGTGTGGTTGCGGAAATCAACGCTGAGCTGGCGGATAACCCGGGCCTGGTCAACCAGGAACCGTTTGCGGACGGCTGGTTCATCAAGGTGCAACTGGCCGACCGGAAGGAATTAGAAGGCCTGATGACGCACGACGAATACCAGCAAATGATCGGGAAGGAATAATTGCCTTACCTCTACCACACGGAAGAAGACCGGCGCGAGATGCTCGCGGCACTGGGGCTCGATTCGGAAGACGAGCTGTTCGACGGTATTCCCAAGCAGTACCGCATGACGGAACCGCTTGCGGTAGGCCCGGGCCTTAGCGAGCACGAAACCATCCGCTACTTCGAGGCGCTCGGCGAGCGCAGTAACGCCGCCGGCAGCATGGTGAGCTTTCTCGGTGGTGGCGTGTACGACCACGTGGTCCCCTCGGTCGTCGGCCATCTCGCCGGCCGCTCGGAATTCTATACCGCCTACACGCCGTACCAGGCTGAAGTCAGCCAGGGTACGCTGCAAGTTATCTTCGAATACCAGACGATGATTTCGCGATTGACGGGGCTGCCCGTCGCCAACGCGTCCATGTACGACGCGGCTACCGCCCTGGCGGAGTCCGCGCTGATGGCCGCCAAGGTAACCGGCCGCTCCGAGCTGCTCGTTTCCGAGAGCGTCAACCCCCGTTACCGCGAGGTGCTCCAGACCTATGCCGCCCAGCAGGGCCTGAAGCTGACTCCGCTGCCGGTGACCGGGGATGGAAGCACGGACTCCGCGCCCCTGTGCGCCTCGCTGAGTGACAACACGGCGGGCGTCGTTCTACAAACACCCAACTACTTTGGTGTTCTGGAGGCGCCGTGGACCTGCGGGGACGCAATCCGGCAGGCGGGGGCGCTCCTTGTGGTCGCGGTGGACCCGGTATCGCTCTCGCTGTTCAAACCGCCCGGTGAATACGGAGCGGACATCGCGATTGGAGAGGGGCAGCTTCTCGGCAACCACGTGAGCTTCGGAGGTCCGCTGCTCGGCTTTATGGCGTGTGACCGGAAATACATCAGGAACCTGCCCGGGCGATTGGTAAGCGAGACGCGTGACATCGAAGGAGTGCGCGCCTACACGTTGACGCTGCAAACGCGCGAACAGCACATCCGGCGCGAAAAGGCGACCTCCAACATTTGCACGAACCAGGGCCTGCTGGCGCTGCGCTCCACCATTCACCTGGCGCTGCTCGGAGAAGCGGGCTTTCACGAACTGGGCAAAATCTGTCACGCGAAGGCGCACCGGCTGGCCTCGATGATAGTGGGCATCCCCGGTTATTCCCTGCGCTACCGCGGTCCCTTCTTCCGCGAGTTCGTCGTTCGGTGCGCGGTCGATGCACGTGCGGTCGTGGACAACGCGCGGGCGTCGGGAATCCTGGCAGGGATCCCCTTGCAGAAGTATTTCGGCGACGACGCGAGAAACGACCTGCTCATCGCCGTAACGGAGAAGCGGAGCGATGAGGATTTCACGCGGTTTTGCGACGTGCTGAGGAAGACCGGGTCAGCGCGATGAAGAAAACACTTTTCGAGATGAGCCGCGAGGGCCGGAGGGGATTCCGGTTCGCCGGCGAGCCCGCGCCGGAGCCCGTGGACGTGGCGGACGAGTACCTGCGCGCGAACCGCCCCGGACTGCCGCAGGTGAGCGAACCGGGAATCGTACGCCATTTCACCGAACTCTCGGTGCTCAACCACCACATCGACAAGAACCTCTATCCGCTGGGCAGCTGCACGATGAAGTATAACCCGAAAGTGAACGAGGACGTCGCGTCGATGAAGAGCTTTGCCGGGCTGCACCCGGAGCAGCCCGACCCGGATGTCCAGGGTGCTCTCGAAGTGATCCACACCCTCGAGCAAAAACTCTGCGCCATCGTGGGCATGGACGCTTTCTCGTTGAACACTGCCGCGGGAGCGCACGGCGAGCTCGTCGGAATGATGATGGCGAAAAAGTACTTCGCCGACCGGGGGGAATCCCGCGGCAAGGTCCTGGTAGCCGACTCGGCCCACGGTACCAACCCCGCCAGCGCCCACATGGTCGGCTACGAGAATCAAGCCGTGCCATCGGGCAAGGACGGCGAAGTGGATATGGATGTGCTGAACCGCTCGCTCGACAAGAACACGGCGGTCTTGATGCTCACAGTGCCGAACACACTGGGAATCTTCGAACGGCGAATCGGGGAAATTCTCGACCTGGCGCACGAGCGTGGCGCTCTGTGTTACATGGACGGCGCCAATTTGAACGCGTTGCTTGGCTGGGCGAGACCGGGCGATTTTGGTTTCGATATGATGCATCTGAACCTTCACAAGACTTTTTCGACACCGCATGGGGGGGGTGGCCCCGGGTCCGGTCCGATAGGAGTAAAGGAGTCGCTCGCCGCGTTTCTGCCTGTTCCGAGGGTACGGAGAGATGGCGACCAATTTCGAGTCGAGCATGAAGACCCGCACAGTGTCGGCTCGATACATTCGTTCTACGGCAACTTCGGTATATACCTGCGGGCGCTATGCTACATCGTACGCCACGGCGCAGCCGGGCTGCGCCGGGTCGCGACGACGGCCAACCTGAACGCCAATTATCTGGCGAGCCAACTAGAGGAGGCGTTCCCGATACCGTACGGCAAGCGGTGCATGCACGAATTCGTCGCTTCCGGGGAACCGTACAAAAAGCACGGGGTAAGGACCCTGGACATAGCGAAACGTCTTCTCGATTTCGGATATCACGCGCCGACCATCTATTTTCCAATGGTGGTTCGCGAGGCGATCATGATCGAGCCGACGGAGACGGAGGGCAAGGAGACGCTGGATCAGTTCGTGGCGGTCATGAAGCAGATTGCGAGGGAAGCGGTGGAGGATCCCGATCTGCTCAAGGGGGCGCCGCACGATACTCCTGTGCGGCGGCTCGATGAAACCACCGCGAACCGAAAACCCGTTCTCACCGCTCCACCGTCCGGCAGCCAGCCCTTATAAGGCGTAAAAAAAGCCGCGCCTGGATTGGTAGGGCGCGTATGAACGGGGGGCGACGGCGAGTTCCGCAGCGCGCCGGCCGACCGTTCCCGGCACGCCGTGCGGGAGATCCATATGTTTCGATTCGTTTTACGCCGAACCGTCCACGCGGTCATTCTCGTTTTCATCACGCTGACGGCCGCCTTCTTTATCCTGCGCCTCGCCCCGGGCGACCCGGTCCACCGCTACTACAGCCCCGACATCGATCCGAGAGTCATGGAGACGGTGCGGCACCGGCTCGGTCTGGACCAGCCGCTTCCCATCCAGTACGCAAAGACGGTGCGCAGTTTCCTGGTGGGGGATTTTGGCGTCAGCATCCACCAGCGCAGACCGGTGTCGCGGATCCTGGCAGAAACCATTCCGCGAACGCTGCAGCTCACCGGCTTCGCACTTCTGGTGCAGGTCCTTCTCGGGATGGGCCTGGGGATGCTATCGGCGACGCGGCGCGGAAGTCCCCTCGACCGCACCGCCTCAGTCGCTTCTCTCGTCTTCTATTCACTGCCGTCATTCTATTTTGCCTTTCTCCTGGTCTTCCTCTTCGCGCTCAAGCTGCACTGGCTTCCGGCCGCGGGGATGTTCTCCGTGCACCCGCAGACGCCCCCCGTCTTCGCGGACCGCCTGCGGCATATGATCCTGCCCGTGACGGTCCTGGCCGTCGGCAGCGCGGCGGCGCTCGCCCGCTACGCGCGCGGCAGTTTGCTCGACGTGTTGCACGAGGAGTACATTCGCACCGCCCGAGCCAAGGGTCTCTCCGAGAGGCACGTCGTGTGGAAGCACGCTCTGAGAAACGCCGCGCCGCAGCTGCTGACGGTGGTCGGTTTGAGCGTGCCCTTTCTGCTGACGGGAGCGGTCGTCGTCGAGAAGGTTTTCGGGTGGCCCGGCATGGGCTCACTGATGGTGGACGCCATTTTCGCCCGTGATTATCCAGTGGTGCTCGCGGCCAGCTTTGTCTCGGCCGTAATGGTGATCGCGGGAAACCTCCTTGCGGACCTCGGCTACCTGTGGGTCGATCCGCGTGTCCGGTCGTCTCGTTATTCGCCCGCCCCGGGAGGGTAGCGAGGGAAGGGCCTGCAAGATGTCCAGCGTTGCGAGCATGAAATGGCTGCGATTCCTCCCGGGCGCCACGTCGGGAGCGGGCCTCGCCGTTCTTTTTTATTCATATGCGCTCTTGTGCCTGGTGAGAATGCCCCTGCTTGCAGGACTGATGATATCGCCGGCGACGGAAAAGAGGCTCGGGGCGCTCGTCATCGTCCTTGGCGCGGTGGGGCTCTACGCCGCTGCGGTACTGCCAGGGCTCGTCCTCGGCGAGGCGGCCCGGTCGAGGCTCGCCGCCCGGACGGCACGCTTCAAGACACACGGCATGGCAACGCTTGGACTTTGGCTGTTCACGATTTTTCTCGTCGTGTCGATCGTCGCGCCGATCGTCGCCCCCTTCGACCCCGTCACCCAGGACGAGCCGGCCGTAAACCGTTACCAGGCGCCGTCCCTCCAACACCCGATGGGCACGGACCGGTTCGGCCGGGACGTTTTCAGCCGCGTTCTCTACGGGTCGCGGGTCTCGCTCGCCGTATCGGTAACGGCCGTGGCACTCGCGTCCCTCCTCGGATTGATGTTCGGTGCGTTCTCCGGTTACTTCGGTGGATGGGTGGACGACCTCGCCATGCGCGTGGTCGATGGGCTACTGGCCTTTCCGCGCCTGGTGTTGATTTTGACCCTGCTCGCGTTTTTCGCCAACTCGATGTGGCTCTTGGTGGTGCTGCTCGCGGCGACCGGATGGATGGGGGTCGCCCGTGTGGTTCGTTCGGAGGTGCTCGTGTTGAAGCAGCGGGAGTTCGTGCAGGCGGCCCGCGCAACCGGGGCGGGCGGGGTGCGGGTTGTGGCGAGGCATCTTCTGCCCAACACGGCGGGCCCCGTCATCGTCGCCGCGACCCTACGAGTTGGAACGCTCATTCTCCTCGAGTCGTACCTGTCGTTCCTGGGCCTCGGGGCGCAACCGCCGACGCCGAGCTGGGGCGGCATGGTCTTCGAGGGACGGGAGGTACTGCTGTCCGCCTGGTGGGTCGCGCTCTTTCCCGGGTTGGCGCTGGTGTGTGCCGTTGTCTCCTGCAACCTGTTGGGCGACGGCCTGCGGGACGCCATGGACGTCAAGCGGGCGTAGCAACCCCGTAGAACGTCGTTATTTGGCTTGATCGAATGTCCTTCTTGCGCCTAGATTGGCGGTGAGCGTCCATGGAGACACTTCTCGAAATCCAGAATCTCTCGTGCAGCTTTCGAACCGAGGACGGGATCGCGCGGGCCGTCGATAGCGCCAGTTTCTCCCTTCACCCCGGTGAGACGCTTGGGCTGGTCGGCGAGAGCGGCTGCGGCAAGACGGTAACCGCGCTGGCCATCATGCGGCTCATCCAGTCTCCCCCGGGCCGAGTCGACGGCGGGGAAATCCTCTACAAGGGACGCAACCTGCTCGAGCTCTCCGAAGCGGACATGCGCAAGGTGCGCGGCAACGAGATATCCATGATCTTCCAGGAGCCGATGACGAGCCTCAACCCGGTATTTACCTGCGGGTACCAGGTACAGGAAGCCGTGATGCTCCATCAGAAGGTCGGCAAGAAGGAGTCTCTCGCGCGAACGGTGGAGATGCTGGGATTGGTGGGCATTCCCGACCCGGCACGCTGCGCGAAGTCGTACCCTCATCAGCTCAGTGGGGGAATGCGGCAGCGCGTGATGATCGCGATGGCGCTGTCGTGTCACCCGAGTCTATTGATCGCCGACGAACCGACGACAGCGCTGGACGTAACCATCCAGGCACAGATCCTCGAGCTATTGCAATCACTTCAGGAGCGTTTCAACATGGCGGTGCTGATGATCACGCACGATCTCGGCGTGATCGCCGAGACGGCGAAACGCGTGGTAGTAATGTACGCGGGCCAGGTCGTGGAAGAGGCCGACGTCGGCAGCGTGTTCCGCCAACCCCGGCACCCCTACACGATCGGCCTGCAGGCGTCTATCCCGAGGTTGTTTCACGGGGGGAAACCGCTGAGCGTGATACCCGGGCGCGTGCCGGACCCATTTCATGTGCCCGCCGGCTGCCGTTTTTCGGACCGCTGCTGCCACGTCGAACCACGATGCACGGAGAGCGAGATCGGCGTCCGTGAAGGGGCGCCGGGTCACCGGGTACGGTGCTGGAAGGACGTGGCGAGCGCCGAGTCTGCATAGTTTAAGGAACGAATGACCCAGCCATCCAACCGGACCAACGGCGTGCTGCTCAGGGTCGAGAACCTGAGGAAGCACTTTCCCATCCGCAAGGGGTTCTTTTCGCGGGTGGCGGGCCATATGAAAGCCGTCGACGGCGTGAGCTTCGACGTCCACCGCGGCGAGGTCCTGGGGCTGGTCGGGGAGTCTGGTTGCGGTAAGACCACTCTGGCTCGGACCATCCTGCGGCTCGTCGAACCCAGCAGCGGATGCGTGCTGTTTGACGACATCCCCGTTTTTTCATTAAACAACAAAGAGTTACGCCGGTTGCGCAAGCGTCTTCAGATTGTCTTCCAGGATCCGTACGGGTCGCTCAACCCCCGGCTCACCGTCGGCAGCATGATCGCCGAGGCCATCAAGATTCACAAGCTGGCCTCCGGATCCGGTATCCGTAAGCGGGTGGGAGAGTTACTGGATCGGGTGGGCATACCCCCCGAGCACATGAACCGCTATCCCCACGAATTCTCCGGCGGGCAGCGGCAGAGGATTGGCATCGCCCGTGCCCTCGCCGTGGGGCCCGAGCTGATCATCGCCGACGAGCCGGTCAGCGCACTCGACGTGTCGATCCAGGCCCAGATTCTCAATCTGCTGAAGGAGCTGCAGGTAGAGCTGGGGTTGACGTTCCTCTTCATCGCGCACGACCTCGGGGTGGTCGAGTACGTCAGCGACCGGGTGGCGGTGATGTACCTGGGGAAGATCGTGGAGATGGCCTCGGCGGCAGCGCTGTACGGAGATGCGAAACACCCTTATACTCAGGCACTTATGAGCGCGATCCCGAGTCTGGACCCCAGCCGCAAGAGCGAGCGCATCCTCCTCCCGGGCGACGTGCCCAGTCCGGCGGATATCCCCCCGGGTTGTCCGTTTCATCCCCGCTGCCGCCATGCTACCGCCCAGTGCCGGGAGCAACCGCCGCCCGTGTGCGAGGTCGGACCGGGCCACTGGACCACCTGCTGGCTCTACCGGGAAGAAGGGGGCGCAAGGGCGCCGTAGGGCGGTGCGACCGCCCGAGCCAGGCCGGCCGTGGGCCCCCGAGACGCCCGCAGGTCGGGGATAATTTCGTTGACACCACAAGCGGCGCAAAATATATTTTCACCGGAAGTCAGCGCTATTGCCAATCCTGCTTAAGGTATGTTATCGTTACCCCACCTGCTTTGCCGGGGCAGTATATTATCTGTTCCAGGTCGTCCCCACACGATAATTCAAGAGTGCAGATACGCCATCGAAAGGGGTAAATGTATGTTTGGAACCGCCAAGGTGAGAATGCTCGCGGGCGCTTTGCTCGCATTCGCGCTTCTGTGTGTTTCAAGCCCCACTCTCTTGTTTGCACAGGGTACCGGTCAGGTCCACGGTAAGGTTGTCGA
>JBHHVD010000060.1:0-20704 GCA_046754105.1 Candidatus Krumholzibacteriia bacterium | reverse complement strand
GACGGGCGGGTGCGGACGTACTGTATCTCCAAAGCGGCGAGGCACTTTCGGGGTCGCTGCACCGTGTCGGGTCCGGCGTCGTCGTATTCAAGACGAGTCTTGCCGGCCGCGTCATCGTGCCGGTCGACCAAGTCCGTGGGCTGAGCACTTCGTCGTCTTATCTCGTAACCTTCGCGGATCGGGACTCGGTCGCGGGCCGGTTCTTCCAGGAAGACGGGAAGACCTTCGTCCGCCCGGACGTGGGGGAGGTGGCGCAACGCATCGATTTAACGACCGTCGTGGGGTTGAGCGCCGCGCCGGAAAGGTCTTTCTCCCTCAGCTGAACGGCGCGTATGCCGGCGTCGCATGCGGCGCGGACCAGCGCGGGCAAAGCCTTGGAATTCAGGGTCCGGTCGGTGATAAACAGCAGACGAAAATCAGTCGCGCTCGCCTTCAATGAGACCCTCCAGGGGGCTCGATGCCGACGCGTAGAGCCGCTTCGGAATACGCCCGGCGCGGAAGGCGAGGCGTCCCGCTTCGGCGGCGAGCCGCATGGCCCGCGCCATCTCTACCGGATGCTGCGCTTCAGCCACCGCGGTGTTGAGGAGGACCGCGTCGACCCCCAGCTCCATCGCGACGGCGACGTCGGACGCCGTCCCAACGCCGGCGTCGACGATGACGGGGACCGGCACCGTCTCCCGAATGATCCTCAGGTTGTAGGGGTTGCGGATGCCCATACCCGATCCGATCGGGGCGCCGAGGGGCATGACGGCGGGGCAGCCCATGCGGGCGAGCTTCTGGCAGGTGACCGGGTCGTCGTTGCAGTACGGCAGAACGGTAAACCCCTCGCCGAGGAGTGTCTCGGTAGCCTTGAGCAGTTCCGCCACGTCGGGGAAGAGCGTGTCATCGTCGCCGATCACCTCGAGCTTGACCCAGTGCGTCCCGAGGGCTTCCCGGGCCAGGCGCGCCGTGAGCACGGCTTCCTTGGCCGTGAAGCACCCCGCCGTGTTGGGCAGGACGAAGTAGCGGCCGCGATCGATCAGATTGAGGATATTCTCCTGCGAGCGGTCGTCGAGGTTGACTCTGCGGATGGCGACCGTTACCGCCTCCGTGCCGCTGGCCTCCAGCGCCTCCAGCAGGATTTCCGGGCTTGGGTACTTCGACGTGCCCAGAATCAGGCGGGACGCGAACGATTTGCCGGCGATGTCGAGCTTGTCCATGCTATGCATTCCCGAGTTGTAAAACACCTAGCCGCCCTGGACGGCATGAATGACTTCGATTGCGTCGCCCCTTTCCAGGCGCAGGCCGCTCCACTCTTCCCGCGGGACGACGGTGTTGTTTACGGCGACGGCGATCCCGGCAGGGGAATCCAGCAGGTCCAACCGCTCGATCAACTGGTCGAGCATCGCTACCCCCGGAAAATCTCTCTCGCTGCCGTTGACGATGAGCTCCATTCCTTCATCACACTCCACGCGCGACGCGAAATCGTTCCGGCCGGGCGGCCTCGAGGCACGGCCGCGTGCCGCCGTCGATGATGAGTTCGCTCATCGCGTACGCGGTCAAGGGTGCCAGCAGGATGCCGTGACGGTGATGGCCGGTGGCGTAGTACAGGCCGGGGATCGGCGCGGCCCCGATGATCGGTTCGTTATCGCGGCTGCCCGGGCGAAGCCCGACGTCGACGTTTTCCAGCGGGAGATCGTATATGAACGGCACGGCTTCCCAGCCGCGCTGCAAGAGTCGCAGCACGGGCCCCGCCGTCGGCTGGTCGTCGAAGCCCATCTCCTCCTGGCTGGCCCCGACCAGCAGCCGCCCGTCGTCCTTGGGAAGCAGGTAGACGTCGGGTGCGCGGATGGCACGGCCCAGGGCCGTATCGCCATTCATTCGGAGTGAGACCAACTGGCCCTTGACCGGCCGTACGGGCGGCCGCAGCGCTTCGGGGATTCCCTTAATCCCGCCGGACCAACAGCCGGCGGCCACGACGACCGCCGACGCACCATGTGTCTCGCCGGAAGCTTCGACGCCCCGTGCCCGGTCCCCATCACAATGGATAGCGGTAACGGGGCAGTTTTCTCGCAGGTCGCCCCCGCAGGTTACAAACGCCTCTCTGAGTGCCTCGAGCACGGCGCGGTTGTTCACCTGGCCGTCGTCCGGCAACCAGATTGCCGACGTCACTCTCGGCGAGAGCAGAGGTTCGATATCGCGCGCCTCGGAACCGGCCAGCCAGTCCACGGGCAGCTCGAGCCCTCGCCGGAACTCGTAGAGCCGGCGCATGCGCTCGCTGTCGTCGCGGTCGAAACCGACGATCAGCGTGCCGCGCTCGTCGAGGCGAATACGATGACCGGTGTCCGCCTCGAGCTCCTGCAAGAAGCGCGGGTACTCGCGCAGGCTCTCCAGCCCCATGCGCAGAAAGTCCTCTTCCTCGAAGCCGACTTCGGCGTGGGGTGCAAGCATGCCGGCGGCGATCCAGCTGGCCGCCCGCCCGCTTCGTTCACGCTCGAAGAGTACCACCGGCTTGCCCCGGCGCACGAGCTGCCAGCCAACCGAGAGCCCGATGATGCCGCCCCCGACGACGGCGACGGGGCGGTCTTTTTCGGCGCACAGTTCTTCCATATTCATCCGTTCATCCGCGCGAAGCACCTGCGGTCGCCGCCAAACAAAAAACCGCCGGCTCCATATGAGCAACGGCGGCGCGCCTTGCGCGACCCGTCCCTTCGCCGGCATTACCCGGAGCAGGTTCAAAGGGTATGATCTCAGCCCGTCCAGAGTAGGGGAGCACCCCTGGTTGGCGACCCCGACCGCGGCCACAAGTCGCATCGCCAATCGCCTTGCCGCTATCCGACCGGCAGGGCGACCATAGAATATCACACGTCGAGACGGTGTCAAGTACGTGCCACAGCCACCGGACCGGCGACCGCCCCCGGGGGGGCAGACATTTTTCGGATTCCCTGACGATTTTATGTATAATACGGGGAACTCAATCGACACACCCACTATCCGAGCGTCCTGCCCGTTACCGACCCCAAGGAGGTATGTCCATGTTCGCGCCGTTCTTTACGACCTCAAAAGATCCCGCGGCCCGGAGGCGGTTTATCACAGCGGTGCTCGTGTTGTCCGCGGTGTTCGTGCTCACCGCGCTGACGGTGCCCGGTGCCGTCGACGCCAAGAAGCACGAGTACCCCAAAGCGAAAAAGGAAAACGTCGTCGACGATTTCCACGGAACGAAGATCAAGGACCCATACCGCTGGATGGAAGATCCCGAAGCAGAGGCGACCCTGAAGTGGGTCGAGGCGGAGAACAAAATCACGAGGGCGTTTATCGATTCCGAGCCTTCCCGTGAAGCCATCGAGAAACGCCTCACCGAATTGTGGGACTATCCCAAGTATTCACTGCCCTCCAAGAAGGGTGACCATTATTTCTTCTCGAAAAACGACGGTCTACAAAACCAGAACGTGCTTTACATGCAAAAGTCATTGGACGGCAAGGCAACCGTCGTGCTCGATCCCAACAAGCTGAGCGAAGACGGCACCGCGGCTCTTCGCGCGAGCACGTACACCAGTGACGGAAAGTTTCTGGCCTACGGCGTGACCCAAAGCGGCAGCGATTGGCAGGAGATCCGGATCCGCAACGTGGAAACGGGAGAGGACTATCCCGAAGTGATCAAGTGGTGCAAGTTCACGGGCATTGCATGGAAGAAGGACAACTCGGGATTCTTTTACAATCGCCTGCCGGAAGCGGGCTCCGTGCCGAAGGAAGACCAGAACAACTTCGTTCGCGTCTACTGGCACGAGCTGGGTACGTCGCAGTCGAAGGACGAGCTCGTCTACGAGGATAGAGAGGACAAGGAGCTTGGATTTTATCCGTATGCCACGGACGACGGCAAATACCTCGCCGTCTACGTCTACCACGGAACCGATCCACGAAACGGTATTTACCTGCGCGAGATGAACAGCAAAGGAGAGTTCACAAAGCTGCTCAAAGTCGACGAGGCCAAGTTCGACGGCATCGACAACGTGGGCACGACCTTCTATTTTGAAACCGATCTCGACGCGCCGCGCGGACGAATCATCGCGATCGACATCAAGAACCCCGGCCGCGAGCACTGGAAAGAGATCGTAGGGGAGACCGAGGACGTCATCGATTTCGCAACGATGGTGAACGACGAACTCGTCGTCGCTTACATGCACGATGCGCACCACAAGCTCAATATCTACGACAAGGGCGGCAAGTTCCGGCGCCAGATCGAAATGCCCACGATCGGCTCGATTGGAGGGTTGTCCGGAGAGCGCAAGGACGACGAGATGTTCTTTTCGTTTACGTCGTTTCTCTACCCGACGACCGCGTTTCGTTATGACTTCCGGAAGAACAAGATCTCGGTCTTTCGCCAGCCCGAGATCGATTTCGACGCCTCGAAGTTCGAAACGAAACAGGTGTTTTACAGGTCCAAGGACGGCACGAGGGTGCCGATGTTCCTTACCCACAAGAAGGGATTGAAGCTCGACGGCACCAACCCGACGCTTCTCTACGGCTACGGCGGTTTCAATATCAGTCTCACGCCCCGGTTTTCGATCACACGGCTCGTGTGGATGGAAAACGGTGGCGTGTACGCGCTGGCCAACCTCCGCGGCGGTGACGAGTACGGGGAGGAATGGCACCAGGAGGGAATGCTGGACAGGAAGCAAAACGTTTTCGACGACTTCATCGCGGCCGGCGAATGGCTGATCGCCAACAAGTATACGAGCACCAAACGTCTCGCCATCGAGGGGGGCAGCAACGGCGGGCTGCTGGTGGCCGCGTGCCTGTTGCAGCGCCCGGACCTTTTCGGCGCGACGGTGTGCCGGGTTCCGGTAACGGACATGCTGCGCTATCACATGTTTACGGTTGGACGATATTGGGTGCCAGAATACGGGAACGCCGTGGAGAACGCGGAGCAATTCAAGTTCCTGTACGCGTACTCACCGCTGCACAACGTGGAACCGGGCGTGTCCTACCCGCCGACGCTCATAACAACGGCCGACACAGACGATCGCGTCGTGCCGTCCCACGCCAAGAAGTTTGCGGCGACCCTGCAGGCGGCGGACGCGGGTACCAACCCGATACTGATTCGTATCGAGACCAAGGCGGGTCACGGGGCCGGCAAGCCGACCACGAAGCGCATCGAAGAGGCGGCGGACATCTACGCGTTTCTCTTCAAGGTATTCGGAATGAGCGCGACGGTCGTCGGCCGGAATTAGCCGCGGTGCGTGAAGCACAGACCGCGCGGAACACAGGCCGGGCGCGTAAGGGACGGGGGCGCTCCGGCTCAAACAGTCCTCGCGCGCCGACGAGGGGCGCTTTCCCATCACTCACGGTTTGTGGACGGTCGGCGCGCTGCGGAACTCGCCGTCAACCCCCGTCCCTACGCGCCCGGCGATCCGCGCACATCCGGCCCTTTTTTTGCGCGTTGAGGTTAGCCTTGAACTGTAGACCAGTCATATCGATCGTCATTCCCGTCTACCACGAAGGTGCGACGATCAACCATCTCATTGCGCATCTGCGCATGCTCGACCGCCGCGGTGAGTGCGAGATCATCGTTGTGGACGGGCACCGAGACCGCGACACGATAACCGCGATACGGGATCCGGACGTGATCGGAATGGGAAGCGCCCGGGGCCGCGGGCGCCAGATGAACGCGGGTGCTGCCGTCGCCCGCGGCTCGATTCTCTTGTTTCTACATGCGGATACCTATCTGCCGCCGGACGGCCTGGCCGGAATCACGTCCGTGATGAAGGATGCGCGCCTGGTGGGCGGCGCGTTCGACCTCTCGTTCGACTCGCCCCGAGCCGGCATCCGCCTGCTCGCCCGCGTAGATTCGTTGCGGGCGCGCCTTTCCCGCATTCCGTTCGGCGACCAGGCGATTTTCCTCAGGCGCGACTACTTCAAGCAGATCGGCGGATTCGCGCGCATCCCGATCATGGAGGACGTCGAGATCATGCGTCGCATCAAGCGGCGGCGAGACCCGATCGCGTTTCTCGCCGCTCGCGTAACCACCTCGGCGCGCCGTCTCCTGCACGAAGGGCTCGTTTACTGCGTTGCCCGCGGCGGGGCGTTCCTCCTGTTGTTCTATCTGGGTGTTTCGCCCTTCCGCCTCAAGCGTGTCTACAAGGACGGGTTCCGGCCCCGGCGGGCTGGAGTGCCGCATCCTCCCCGGCGGGCGGGCGAGACGCCCTGCCACGCGGGCCTGGCCGCCGGGGACGAGCGCCAGGCCGGATAGGCGCCGCTCCCGCGGCCAACTTGTATGTAAGAATTCCAACTGCGAGCCGACCCAACTACCAGTTTATTCGATCCGGATCCCGTTTCCCCAGGTAGCCGAACGATGATGATCGTCCTCATAACCGCCGCCGCTGTCCTCGTGGCGTACACGAACGGTGCGAACGACAATTTCAAGGGCGTGGCGACGCTGCTCGGCAGCGGTACCACCGGTTTTCGGAAGGCCCTGGCGTGGGCGACGGCGACGACGCTCGCCGGCTCGATCGTCTCCGTTTTCTGGGCGGAGGCGCTCGTTCGCAGCTTCTCGGGCAAGGGCCTGGTGCCGGATGGGATCGCCGCATCACCAGAGTTCATGCTGGCCGTGGCCGGGGGCGCCGGTCTGACCGTGTTGCTGGCGACCGTGACCGGGTTTCCCATCTCCACGACACACAGCCTGATTGGCGCGCTGGCAGGTGGGGGTCTCGTGGCGGTGGGCGCCGACGTTCGGCTCGGTGTTTTGGGACAACGCTTTGTGGCGCCGCTTCTTTTCAGCCCGGTGGCCGCCGTCGTGCTGGCGGGTGCCGCCTACGGGCTTCTGAGCTATCTCCGCCGGCGCATGGGGGTTACGAAGGAATGGGTCGTTGCCCTCGACCGCGTGCAAGCGGCCCGGGCAAGCCAGCATACCGTTTCCACCCTCGCCCTGGATTCGGGAGCGGCTTCGGAGTATCGTCTGGAGGTCGGCCCCCAGGAGGAACGCGACGGTGGGCAAAGCGCCGAGCGCTACTCCGGCAGCGTCATCGGGATCGGCGTACAGAGAATGCTGGATGTGGCCCATTACCTGAGCGCCGGGATGGTCAGCTTCGCCCGGGGCCTCAACGACACGCCCAAGATCGTCGCCCTGCTGCTCGTCGTGCAGGGTCTGGCGATCGCGCACGGAATGCTGGTCGTGGCAGCCGCCATGGCGCTCGGTGGGCTGCTGAGCGCGGGCAAAGTGGCGCGTACCATAAGCCACCGCATCACACCGATGAACCCGGGTCAGGGCTTTACCGCCAACCTTGTTACCTCGGCGCTCGTCATCGCCAGCAGCCGCCTGGGGCTGCCCGTTTCTACGACCCACGTGTCGGTCGGTTCGCTCTTCGGCATCGGCATGGCGACCCGGCAGGCCCGGGGCCGCGTGGTCACATCGATCTTTACCTCGTGGGTCCTGACGCTGCCGTCGGCCGCCGGTTTCAGCGCGGCGATTTACTGGATATTGAAGCACCGAATGTTATCGGGTTAACGGATACGGAGGCGCTATGCCAGGGTTCGATGATAAGAAAGAAATGGTACGAGAGTATTACGGTAAGATACTCGGCGGCAGCCGCGATCTCAAGACCAACGCCTGCTGCAGCGCCGACGCGTTTCCCGCCTACCAAAAGGCGATCCTCAAGGAGATCGACGGCGAGATTCTCGAAAAATTCTACGGCTGCGGGTCGCCGCTGCCGCCCGCGCTGGAAGAGAGCGTGGTGCTGGACCTCGGTTGCGGCACGGGCCGTGACGCGTACATGGCCTCCTTCCTCGTGGGTCCGCGCGGGAGAGTCGTCGGCGTGGACATGACCGACGAGCAGCTCGACGTGGCCCGGCGGCACGTCGAGGGACAGACGGCTCGCTTCGGGTACGCCGAGCCAAACGTTGTCTTCAAGAAGGGATACATAGAAGACCTGGCGGAAATCGGGATCGAAGACGCCTCGGTGGACGTCGTCATCTCCAACTGCGTGATCAATCTGTCCCCGGACAAGCGCGGCGTCTTTCGCGAAATCGCGAGGGTGCTCAAGCCGGGTGGCGAGTTGTATTTTTCGGACGTGTTCAGCGGGCGCCGCCTGCCGCGGTTGCTGGCGGAAGACCCGGTTCTCTACGGGGAATGCCTCGGCGGCGCGATGTACCGGGAAGACTTTCGCCGGCTGATGCGGGAGGTGGGCTTGCTCGATCACCGCGTGGTATCGGTGAGCCCCATCACGATCGAGGACCCGGACATCGAGGCCCGGGCGGGCATGATCGACTTCTGCTCGATGACGATCCGTGCGTTCAAGTTGGACAATCTCGAGGACATCTGTGAGGATTACGGGCAGGTGGCCACGTATCGCGGGACGATCGCGGGCTTCGAGCACGCGTTCGTCCTGGACGATCACCACAAGTTCGTCACCGGCAAGCCGGCGCTGGTTTGCGGCAACACGGCGGCGATGGTGGGTGAGACGAGGTACGGCCAGCACTTTGATATCACGGGCGACCGGTCGATACACTACGGGCCCTTCGACTGCACACCGGACGCAAGGAAGCCAGGTCCGAATGACCCCGCCGCCGGGGCCTGCTGCTAGCGCGACGGCAGTTATGGAGCAAGTGCCATGAACGATTTCGACGTACAGGTAAGAGAAGCCACCAACGATGACCTGCGCTGCGCGGACATTTCGACCATCCAGGTGAACGTCGGTTTGAAGTGCAATCTGCAGTGCGTCCATTGTCACGTGGCATCGTCGCCGAAGAGAAAAGAGACGATGAACCGGGAGACGATGGAGACGATCGTCGAGGTGGCCGGGAGGACGAACTGCAAGACCGTGGATATCACCGGCGGCGCGCCCGAGCTAAACCCCAATTTCCGGAGATTCGTGGAGGCGCTCACCGGGGCGGGTGTGTCCGTCATGGTTCGCACCAACCTCACCGTGCTGCTCGAGCCGGGCATGGAGTCGATGCCCGAATTCTTCAAGCGGTACCGGGTAGAGCTGGTTGCCTCGCTGCCGTGCTATCTGCAGGAAAACGTGGACCATCAACGCGGTGATGGCGTCTTCGAGGGTAGCGTGGAGGCGATACGGCGTTTGAACGCAATCGGATACGGACGCCAAGAGGAACTAATGCTGAGCCTGGTGTACAACCCGGTCGGTCCGCACCTGCCGCCCGACCAGTCGAGCCTCGAGGCGGATTACCGCAGCGAATTGAGGGAGCGGTACGGGCTTTCTTTCAGCAAGTTGATCACGATCACGAACATGCCGATCGGCCGCTACGTCGGCGACCTGAAGAAACAAAAGAAATACGATGAGTACATGCGGCTCTTACGCGAATCTTTCAATCCCTCCACACTGGAAGGTCTCATGTGCCGTCACCAGATCAACGTAGACTGGGACGGCAACATCTACGATTGCGACTTCAACCTGGCCCTGAAGCTCCCGGTCGACCACGGTGCCCCGACTCATATCCGTGATTTCGATCCGGCCGCCCACGCCCGCAGGCGGATCACGACCGGAAACCACTGCTTCGGCTGCACCGCCGGCAGCGGGTCATCCTGTGGAGGGGCCCTGGTCCAGAAAGCTTCGCTTGCCGTGCCCCTGAAATAGTGGTAGAAATTGCTGGGCCGCGGCATCGCTCCCCAACCGAGAATTCGATCAAGATAAGAAACAACAAGGACTTACAATGGATTTATTGAGCCGGGTCACCATCGTTGCCTATCTGGGGGTACTGGGTCTGCTGTCGATATACGGGATACACCGTTATTTCATCCTCTATTTATACTACCGCTACTACAAGCGCAAGAAGCGCCCCGAGCCCCCTCCGCTGGCGGCCCGGGACTTTCCCACGGTTACCGTGCAGCTGCCGATCTTCAACGAGTACTACGTGGCGGGCAGGGTCATCGAGAGCATCGGCAAACTCCGGTACCCGAGGGAGAAACTCACCGTCCAGGTGCTGGACGACTCGACGGATCGTACGACGCGAATTTCGAAGAAGGCGGCGGACAAACTGAAGCGGCGGGGTTTCAAGGTCGTGTACCTCCACCGCGAGGACCGCGAGGGGTTCAAGGCAGGCGCGTTGAAGGCGGGGCTGGAAAAGTCGACCGACGAGCTGGTCGCGATCTTTGACGCGGATTTTATCGCACCGCCGGAGTTTCTCGAGCGAATCGTCCCTCATTTCCAGGACCCGAAAGTGGGAATGGTGCAATCGAGGTGGGGTTATCTCAACCGGGAATACTCGCTGCTCACCCGGCTGCAGTCGATTCTGCTGGACGGGCATTTTATGCTCGAACACACCGCGCGGAATTTTTCGGGGCGGTTCTTCAACTTCAACGGCACAGGCGGCGTTTTCAGGCGGCGGGCCATCCACGATGCGGGCGGGTGGGACGGCACCACGCTCACCGAGGATCTCGACCTCTCGTACCGGGCACAGATCGCCGGGTGGAAGTTCGTTTACCTGCCGGACCTGGTTTGCAAGAGCGAGCTGCCCGTCGACATTTACGGCTTCAAGACCCAGCAGCACCGCTGGACCAAGGGGTCCATCCAGGTGGGGAAGAAACTCATCCCGACCTTGTGGAAGAGCGACCTGCCGCTGAAGGTCCGGGTCGAGGCGACGTTTCACCTGAGCGCCAACCTGTGCTACCTGCTGGTCGTGCTCCTGTCCGCACTGCTTCCGCTTTCGCTGGTCCTGCGCTACCATCTCCTGCTGCAGGGAATAGAGATGTGGGAAATAGTGGTGTTTCTCTTTACGACCGCGTCGGTATTTCTGTTCTACCTGATTTCGCAAAGAGAACTGTACCCGGACTGGCGGTGGCGCCTGAGGGACATTCCCTTCATACTGGCGTTGGGCATCGGCATGTGCATCAACAACGCGTGGGCCGTGTCGGAGGCGCTCCTGTCACGAGACACGCCTTTCGTTCGCACGGCGAAGTACCGTATCGAAACCCTCAAGGACAGCTGGAAAGGCAAGATATACAAGTCGGTAAACCGGCGTTCGCTCATGCTCGAATTCGCCTTCGCGGCATATATGTGCGCGACGCTGCTCGTTCTCATATTCCTGAAGAACTGGGGAGCGCTGCCGTACCTGATGCTCTTTGTGATCGGGTACCTGTACATTTTCGGCCTCTCGATTTTGCACGCAAGACGCTAACCCGGGCGGGCTCGCCGTGACATCACGACGGATCGTTGTCCCAGCGGGCCTGCTGATGGTGGGCCTGTCCGCGTGGATGGCTTCCTGGGGTGACCTCAGCCTTATCATCCCGAAGTTCCTGGCCGGGTTCGCCGGCCTCTTCGTTCTCTACGCCATCTCCGTTCTCGCGCTGTCCCGAGCGCGCGAGGCGCAGCGGACCGTCCTGATTTTCATTTTTGCCGTAGCAGTCAGCTGCCGCGTGTTCCTGCTCTTCGGGCCACCCACGTTGTCGAACGATATTTATCGTTACCTTTGGGAGGGCCGCGTCATCGCCGCGGGTCACAATCCCTTTTTGCTGCCGCCTGATGCCCCGGAACTGGAGGGGATGCGGGATGAGAATTACGAGGGCATCAACCACCCGCAGCTCGGGACCATCTACCCGCCCCTCGCGCAAGGGGTCTTTTTGCTCGGCGCGCTGCTCGATCCCGGTCTGCGGATGCAAAAGGTGCTGGCCGTGGTCTTCGACCTGGCGACGATGGTAGTGCTCCTGCTCCTGCTCCGCTTGCGGGGAAGGAACGTGCTTCTCTGTGCCGTCTACGGCTGGAGCCCGCTGGTACTGATCGAGTTCTCGCATTCGGGTCACATGGATTCCGTCGGGATATTCTTCCTGGTGCTGGGCCTTCTCTTTCTCCAGCGAGCGAGGGCCGGACCGGGCATGGTGGCCCTGGCGCTGTCATTTCTGGCCAAATACCTGTCGGTGCTCCTCGTTCCGTTCCTTCTCTTCAAGCGTAAGTACGCGCCGTGGACCGTTCTCTTCGTCCTGGTGGCGGTGGCGGGGTACCTGCCGTTTGCCGAAGCGGGGTCGAGGCTCGTGGCCAGCTTGCGGTTGTACGGCACAGAGTGGACGTTCAACTCGATCCTCTTCTCCCTGCTCACGCGCGCACTCGGTCATGCGGAACTGATTCACGTCGTACTGGGTGGTGGTGTAGCGGCGTACGCGCTGGCGCAGGCGTACATCCGGAAGGACCCGTTCCGGTTTGCCTATCGGGTTGTTGCCTGCTCGCTCCTGTTAGCCCCAACCGTCTATCCATGGTATATTACGTGGATCATTCCGTTTCTTTGCTTCTATTCCAGCCGTGCGTGGCTCTTTTTCAGTGGAGCCGTCATGTTGTCCTACTCGGTGTGGGTCGCCTATCCCGGGACCGGGGTTTGGGAAGTGGCGTCGCTGCCGCTCGTTCTCGAATACGCGCCTTTCTATGCCCTGCTCGCTCTTGCCGCGTGGCGGAGGCGCCGCGGGGGCGCGCTGCCGGAGAGTCCATGAAGGCGAGTGTCGTCATACCCGCGATGAACGAGGAACACTCCATAGGCCTGGTGATCGACGAAATTCCGCGCGATGGCGTCGGGCAGGTGATCGTCGTCGACAACGGGTCGACGGACGCGACGGCCGGGGTGGCGCGAGCGCACGGGGCGACCGTCGTCGAGGAACGGCGGCGGGGCTACGGCGCGGCGTGTCTGCGCGGAATCGCCAGCGTGGAGCGTGATTCGGATGTCGTGGTGATTCTCGACGGCGACCATTCGGACTATCCGGAGGACCTGCCGCTGCTTCTCGCACCGATCGAGAACGGGACGGCCGATTTCGTCGTCGGCTCCCGCGTGACGGGCGCCGAAAAGGGGGCCCTGCAGTGGAACCAGCGCCTGGGCAACGTGCTGGCCTGCGGCATGATCCGGTGGTTGTACGGTTTTCGTTTTACGGACATGGGGCCCTTCCGGGCCATTCGCCGCCGGAGCCTCGAAGCGCTCGGCATGCGCGACCCGACCTTCGGGTGGAACGCCGAGATGCAGGTGAAGGCGATCCGCGCCGGGCTTCGGATCATCGAGGTTCCCGTTCGCTACCGGAAACGAATTGGCAAATCCAAAATATCCGGTACGATAAGGGGGACGATTCTGGCGGGGACAAAGATCATCGCCACGATTCTCTCCTGCTATCCCGCCTACCTGCGTTCGCGCGGGGGGAAAGTGAGGACCAGGCCATGAGGCGCAACATCGTTTGGCAATGTCTGATCGTGACGGGGTTTTTCGCGCTCGGCGCAGGAACGCCGGGCGAAGGCGCGAGTGCCGCGAAGGAGGCCGCGGCCGCCTACGAGGAGGTCCTGAGCGCGTACGTGGACGGCGAAGGCCTGGTCGACTATGCCAAGCTCAAGACGCACCGCCGGAAAATCGACGAATTCGTCGGGTATCTCGCCCGCGTGGATGCCCGCGCCTACGCGGCCTGGGACGAGAGCGAGAAGATCGCTTTCTGGATCAACGCCTATAACGCGCTGACGCTGCGCGCAGTCGTCGACCACTACCCGATCGAGCCGTCGAAGGTAAAATCGCTGGTTTACCCGAAGCAGAGCATCCGGCAGATCGCCGGTGTCTGGGAAGTGTTGAAGTTTACGGTAATGGGCAAGCCGCTGTCGCTAAACGATATCGAACACGAGGTCCTGCGGGGGAAGTTCGACGAGCCGCGCATTCACGTGGCGCTCGTGTGCGCGTCGATCGGTTGTCCGCCCCTCCTCAGGGAGGCCTTCCGGGGCCCGGACCTCGACGGGCAGCTGGACGGCCAGGCGCGCCGCTTTCTCGCCATCGAACGCAATTTCCAGATCGATCGCGGACGCGGCGTCGTCCACCTCTCGTCCATCTTCGACTGGTTCGGCGAGGACTTCGCCGGCTTTGGCAAACGAATGGGTTTGAAGCACGGGCACGAGGTGAAGAAGCGAGCCGCGCTCGAGTTCGTGTTGAACTACGTCGACGACGCGGACCGGCGGTATATAATGGAGGAAAAGTACGACGTCGCGTACCTGCCGTACGATTGGGCCCTCAACGTGCAGCCGCCGGAGACCGGCGAGCGATGACGCAGGCCAGAAGCAAATGGGCTCCGTTCGTCGTGGGGGCCGCGCTCGCCGCCTGCGCGTCGTGCGATAACAAGAGCGCCGGGCCGGGAGCCGTTCGTTTCGTGGCCGCGCCGGCGTTCCCCAACTTGTCGTTCGATCGGCCGCTGGATCTGCAGGATGCGGGAG
This sequence comes from Candidatus Krumholzibacteriia bacterium, assembly GCA_046754105.1. Classification (GTDB taxonomy): domain Bacteria; phylum Krumholzibacteriota; class Krumholzibacteriia; order WVZY01; family WVZY01; genus JAZGDW01. The sequence continues at coordinate 6,557 of JBHHVD010000060.1, read as the reverse complement.
ACGGCAGTAACCGCCTGTTCGTGGTCGAGCAACGCGGCCAGATCCTCGTGTTCGAAAAGGTCGACTCCGTCCCGGCCGCGTCGGTATTCCTCGACATTTCCTCCGTGGTCACGTTTTCCGGCGAGCAGGGTTTGCTCGGCCTTGCGTTTCACCCCCAGTTCGCGAGCAACGGCTATTACTTCGTCTATTACTCGATCACGACCGCGCCCGGCGGCCAGAGAAAAACGCGGCTGTCGCGTTTCCGCGCGGATCCGGCGGATCCGGACACGACGGCCGCGGGGAGCCAGGTCGACGTGCTCGACATCGACCAGCCGTTTGCCAACCACAACGGAGGACAGGTCTCGTTCGGCCCCGACGGTTTTCTCTATATCGGCGTGGGGGACGGAGGGGGGCCGGTGGACCCGCAGGGCAACGGGCAGAATCGGGGTACCCTGCTGGGGACGATTCTCCGGATCGACGTCGACACCTTGCCGTACGGGATACCTCCCGACAATCCGTTCGTTGGCAACAGCCGGGGGTACCGGGAGGAGATTTTCGCGTGGGGGATGCGCAACCCCTGGCGGTTCAGTTTCGACCCGCCCACGCGGCGGTTGTGGGTGGCGGACGTCGGCGAGGATTCGCGGGAAGAAATCGATATCGTCGAAAAGGGCAAGAACTACGGGTGGAGTATCATGGAGGGCAGCGTATGCCTGAACGCCGGCTGTGACATGACGGGCCTCGAGCCGCCGATTTGGGACTATTCGCATCCCGCCGCCGGCTCGGCGCGATCGGTTACCGGCGGCTTCGTATACCGTGGCAGCGCGCTGCCGGAGCTGATCGGGGCGTACGTCTACGCGGACTTCCAGACCGGCGAGATATGGGCCCTTCGTTACGACGGTGTGAACGTGGAATCGAACGTCCTGCTGCAGGATACCGAATTCTTGATCTCGTCCTTCGGGGTTGATGCGGGCGGCGAGCTTTATTTCTGCGCGTTACTCGACCAGAGGGTCTACAAGCTGACCAGGGTCGTAGAGGGCAATTGACCCGAGCCCGGGGCCATGCAGAAACACGAAACACCCGAGATGTTTACGGAGATCGCCAGGACCTACGATCTCCTCAATCATGTTCTCAGTCTCAACGTTGACCGTCTGTGGCGGCGGGATCTGATCCGGCTGGCGGAAGCCCCTGACGACGGCTGTGTGCTCGACGCGTGCACGGGGACGGCGGACGTAGCGATCGGTTTCGCCTCGCGGCTTCGTTCCGGGCGTGTCTTCGGGGTCGACCTGTCGGCGGGGATGCTCGGCGCCGGTCACGATAAGCTCGCGAGGAGAAACCTCAACGGACGCGTCCGGCTCGTCGAGAGCGACGTCCTGGCGTTGCCGTTTCGAGACGGATCGTTCGACGCGGTCACGATCGCGTTCGGGTTGCGTAACCTCCCCGACTACCGGAAGGGCGTAGCGGAAATGGCGCGCGTGCTGAGGCCGGGGGGCAAGCTGGCCATCCTCGAATTCTGTCCACCCGCCGGAGGACTGCCGCTGCGGGCGTACAATTTCTACCTGCGCCGTGTCCTGCCCTTTATCGGTGGTCTCGTATCCGGTTCGAGCGGCGCGTACCGCTACCTGGCGTCATCCATCGGGGACTTTCTATCGTGTGAAGAAGTGCACGAACTGGTACGGTCGGCGGGGCTAAAGGGCTTTCAGGCAAAGAGAATGACCGGCGGTATCGCCTATATATATAGAGGGGAAAAAGCATGACATCCACACACTCGCTCGACGCCATTTTCAGCCCGTCCTCGATCGCGGTGATCGGAGCGAGCCCGCGTCGCGGCACGATCGGCCACGAGCTCCTGGACAATCTCATCCGCTACGGTTTCAACGGGATGGTCTTTCCGGTAAACCCCAAGCACAAGTTCATAAAGAGTATCAAGTGCCACCCGACGGTGAAGAGCATCCCGGACCCGGTCGATCTGGCGATCATCATCGTGCCCAAGGAGCACGTGCTCGAGGTAGCGGCCGAATGTGGGGAGCGGGGAGTCAAGGGCCTGGTCGTCATCAGTGCCGGATTCCGTGAAATCGGCGGCCAGGGGGTGAAGCGCGAGCAGGACCTCCTCGCCCTCAAGGAGAAATACGATTTTCGCATCGTGGGACCGAACTGCATGGGCGTGATCAACGCCGGGGCGAACGTGCGCATGAACGCCACCTTCGCGCCGCTCGAACCCGAGAGCGGCTCGATGGGTTTCATGACCCAGAGCGGCGCGCTCGGCGTGGCGATCCTGCTGGCGGTAGCGCGGCTCAATCTGGGCCTGTCGTATTTCGTAAGCGTCGGCAACAAGCTCGATATCGCGGGCAACGACCTGCTCGAGTACTGGGCCGAGGACGACGCGACCCGGATCATAGCGCTCTATCTCGAATCTTTCGGCGAGCCTCGCCGTTTCACACAGCTATCGAAGAGAATCACGAAGAAAAAGCCGATCATCCTCGTCAAGTCCGGCACGACGGCGGCGGGCGCGCGCGCGGCGTCGTCGCACACCGGCCACCTGGCGGGGCTCGAGATCGCGGTGGACGCGCTGCTGCACCAGTGCGGCGTGCTGCGCGTATCGACGATCCAGGAAATGATGGACGTTGTGCTCGGGTTCTCGAAAAACCCGATGCCCGCCGGTAACCGCGTCGGCGTGCTGACCAACGCCGGTGGCCCCGCCATCATGGCGACCGACCGGCTCGTGAACGAAGACCTGGCGCCAGCGAAACTCTCGGCCGACACGCAGAAGAAACTCGAGAGCTTTCTCCCCGAGGAATCGAGCGTGCGCAACCCGGTGGACATGATCGCCAGCGCGGGTGCCGCCGAGTACGGCAAGGCGCTCGACATCATGCTGGCAGACGGGGGGGTGGATGCGGTCATCGTTATCTTCGTGCCACCGATCATGGTGGAGCCCCGAAAAGTGGTTCAGGAAATCACCGACGCCGCGCGCCGCTACGACAAGCCCGTGTTTTCAGTGGTCATGGCCGAAGAGAAATTCTACGAAGAGACTCCCCGCGCGATCAAAGAGGCACCGCCCGTGTATCGTTTTCCGGAATCCGCCGTGAGGGCGCTGGCGGCCATGAATCGACAGCGGATCTGGGTCGAGCAGCCCGAGGGCGAAGTGAGGCGCTTCGAGACCCGGGGTGCCGCTGTACGCGAGATGATCGAACGGGCCGCCGCGTCCGGGGGCGGATACATGCCGCCCGACCAGGTCAACGGCGTGCTGGAGGCGTATGGTTTCCCGGTGTGCGGGCTCCGGTTCTTTCCCCCGGACGGCGACATCGTGGAGGCGGCCGGAGAGGTGGGCTACCCGCTGGTCTTGAAAGCGTTCGGCCGGAACATTCCCCACAAGTCGGATATCGGCGGCGTTGTTACGGGCATCAAGAACCAGGACAAGCTCGCGCGGGCGCACGCCGGGATGCGGGAGAAGCTGGCGCGTGCGGGCGTCGCAGGCGAGGTCGAAGGTTACCTGGTGCAGGAGATGGCGCAGGCGGGCAAGGAAGTGATTCTGGGCATGACCACCGACCCGAAGTTCGGGCCGGTGCTCATGTTCGGGATGGGCGGCAAATACGTGGAAATCATCAAGGACATCACGTTCCGCGTGATGCCGGTGACGGACATCGACGCGCGCCAGATGGTCCGCAGCATCAAGTCCTATCCGTTGCTGGAGGGGGTACGGGGTGACGAGGCGGTCGATGTGGAGTTCATCGAGGAATCGATCCAGCGCCTAGCGCAGATGGTGGACGACCTGCCGGAGATCGTGGAGCTCGACATGAACCCCGTCATGGTGACACCCGACCGCAGCGCCTGCAGGGTCGTGGACGCCAGAATCCGCGTCGGGACCGCGTAACGCCGCCTGGCCGCGGCGGCTACGCCGTGGAGTCCGGACGCACCATGTGAACCGTCCTCTGTGGAAACGGGATCTCGATACCCGCCGCGTCGAACTTTTCCTTGATCGTCTCGAGGAGGTCCCATCGCGCCGTCCAGTAGTCTTCTCTCTTTACCCACGGGCGAACGACGAAATTGACGCTGGAGTCGGCGAGCTCGGCGAGCGCGACGGTCGGCGCCGGGTCCGCCAGAACGCGCTCGCTGCCGCTGATAATCTCGTTCAAGATATCGCGGGCCTGCCCGACGGGAGAATCGTAACCAATGCCTACGACGAGGTCGATGCGACGCGTGGCGTTCGACGAATAGTTCTTGATCACGTCGCCGTACATCTTGCCGTTTGGTACCACTATTCGGACATTGTCACCGGTGTGAAGCACGGTGCTGAACAGGGATATCTCCTTTACCGATCCGGCTACGCCGGCCGCCTCGACAAAATCACCGACTCTGAACGGTTTGAGAATCAGCACGAGAACCCCCGCCGCGAAGTTGGCCAGCGATCCCTGCAGGGCGAATCCGATCGCAAAGCCGGCCGCGCCGAGCACCGCCACGAACGACGTGGTCTCTACTCCGAACTTGGCCAGCGACGCCAGCACCGCGAATGTCAAGACCAGCGCGTACGAGAGACTACACGCAAAGGAGATGATCGAGGCGTCCACTTTCGCCCGTCCCAGCAAGCGGTTCACGACGCGGCGGACGACGCCGGCGACGAAACGGCCGATAATCAGTATCAGTATCGCGCCGATGACTTTGAGGCCGTACGTCGTCACGTACGGGATCAGCTGCTCCAGGGCTTTCTCCATGTTCGCTCCCCCTGATTAACGAATTCGGTTCCAGTTGATTGAATATCCTCGTGACACTTCCGGAGACGGCGCCGTCAGCCGACGACGTACGGGTCCTTCACCAGCTCGCCGGCGGCAAAACGGTTCAGATTGAGGCCTTCCACCGGGATCGACGTTGTGCCGGTTGTAATGAGCTCGGAGAGCAGTCGTGCCACGATCGGACTCAGCATGAAGCCGTGGCCGCTGAACCCGCACGCGTGGTAGTAGCCCTCGTAGCCGTCCACGGCACCGAGGATGGGTCTGGCGTCTGGGGACATGTCGTAGAGACCCGCCCACTGCCGGATGATCCGCACCTTGCCGATGGCGGGAATGGTCTCGCGCAGCGCGGCCGCGTACCGGAACAGGAAATCCGCCGACGAAACGCTGCTGTACGTCGGCGACTGGTGGTCGTCGCCGATTCCTCCCACGATTTCACCGCGAAGGCTCTGCGAGAAATAGAACCCTTTCTTGATGGAAATGATCATCGGTTCCAGAAACGCTTTCACCGACTCGGTCACCGCTATTTCATGCAGGTGCGGCTCGGTGGGGATGCGGATTCCAATGTGCGAGGCGATGTCCCTGGTCCGGGCGCCCGCAACGTTGACCATGACCGGAGTCTCGAACGTGTCCCCGTTCGTTACGATCCGGTACCGCCCTCCCTCCACGCGCGATACTTCGGTGACCGTCGTATTCACCTTGATCTCGACACCCCGTTTTCGCGCCGCCTCTCCGTAACCCCAAAGTACCGCGTAGGGGTAAGCGGTGCCGTCGGTCGGGCAGTACGCTCCGCCCAGTACGCCATCGACGTTGATGCCCGGGACAAAAGACGAGATCTCCTGCCGCGTCATCATTCGCGTCGGCACACCGAGCTTGTTTTGCACGGGAATGGTCGATCTGACGAGTTCGTATTCCCTGTCATCGGAGATGAGAATCAGGTAGCCGCCCTGGCGAAAGAACGTGTTGAAGCCCAGCTCATCCGAGAGTTGCTCGAATATCCTGACACTCTCGCGCGCGAGGAGGATGTTTTCCTCCATGCCCCACTGCTGGCGGATGCCCGCGCCGCAGCGGCCGGTCGCGCCCGCGCCCAGATAGCCCTTTTCCAGAACCACGATGTTCTCGACACCGCGTCGCGCGAGGTTGTAGGCGCAGGCGAGCCCGTTGACGCCACCGCCGACGACGACCACTTCAGCCCGGCGGATCACGGCGTTTCTCCGTCGCCGTCCACGATGTCGTCTATTCTCATGGGGAGGACGGGCGGCCTCAGCGTGGGCACGTGTATGGAGCCGGTGTTTCCCGTCAGCGCGGGCCCTGTCTCATCGTCAGGCCGGGACTTCAGTGCCGCCAGGATGCGAAGGGTCTGTACGAAGCAGCACTTGCCCTGGCACTTGCCGGTGCCGATACCGGTGTAGCGTTTCAGCGTCTCGATATCTCCGTACCCCTGCTCGAGCGCGGAGAAGACCTCCTCCAGCTCCACGTCCTCGCAGTGGCACAGAATGGTCTTCGCCATCACTCTCGTCCTTTGCTTTCCAGGGACTGTGTTTCTTTGCCACCGGACCTCTCGGCTCCGGCCATCTTTTCCTGCCAGGTCCGGTGCCCGGCCGCCTCGCCGACCACGAAACAGGCCGCCGGCCCGGATTTCATGCGGCTCTTGGTGGGCCTCAGGACCCGGTTCTCATCTACCGCATCCTCCGAGAGCTCGAAACGGAATCCAGCCTGGTACGGCAGTTCGTACGCGCCCTGGCCCGGAAAGGCGGTGCACAGCAGGTCGCAGGCGAAAGATTCCGTGATGTTTCGTTTCACCTTCCAGTCCGTGCCGTTCGCCGTGACGGAAGACAACCATTCTCCTCCACCCGT
>JBHHVD010000059.1:0-20890 GCA_046754105.1 Candidatus Krumholzibacteriia bacterium | reverse complement strand
GGGCTCGGGGGCTTGTCTCCGTCCCGTCGCCCGCTTCGCTCGGCTACCGGCCTTCGGCCGGTGATCCTCGCTCGCTCCTGCGAACGTCCCGTCGACAACCCCCAAGCTCGCCCGCTCCGGCGGACACGCGTCGTCCACGCGGCCTATTTCTTGGCGTACTTGACCCCGCAGCCGTAGGGTGGCGCGGTCTTTTGCGCGACCGGCTTGCCGCTCATGGCGGCCTGCAGGCAGTCGCTGACGTAGTTCGTGGCGCCTTCGACGGTGGCCAGCTGCGTCGAGGGCTTGTCGTCGATGCCACCGGCGTAGATCAGGGCGCCCTTGGGGTCGATGACGAACATGTGGGGCGTCGTTTTGGCGCCGTACATGCGGCCGACCGTGCCGTCGGCGTCGATCAGATACGCGGTCTGCATCGCCTTGTCTTCCTTGAGACGGCGCTTGATTTCGGCGGCCTTGAAATAGCCCTGGGCGCCTTTCGCCGATGAGCAGATACGAAGCCACACCACTCCCTCTTTGGTAAACTGCTTCTGGAGACCCTGCATGTTGCCGCTCTTGTAGTGTTTTTTCACGAACGGGCAATCCATGTTCGTCCATTCCAGCACCACGTACTTGCCCTTGTAGTCCGCAAGCGAGTGCTCGTGTCCGTCGACGTCGGTCAGTGTAAAGGCGGGGGCGGCTTTGTCCATCCTGGCCTTGGCGGCGTAGGATTCGGCGGCGGCGAGACCGGCCGTCAACAGCAGCGCCGGAACCAGCAACAGAATCATCCATCGTTTCATCGCGCACTCCTTGGTTGATAGTGTCCGGCGAACCAACGACGCCGGAGATCTATTCTACGGGAACGTCTATCTCGAGGGCGTTTCGCGAAACGGGTCCCCAGCCCTCCGGGGAGACCAGCACCCCGCGGATGCGCGCCAGCTTGTCGATGCCGATCCGCGCGCGCGCGATCGCCAGGTCGTAGCCTTTTACGGTTTTTTCCAGCTTCTGTTCCACCGCGTTTTCGATGATGCCCTGGTCCACCGGGTAGAAGACCATCGCCTCCACCGGCGTTGCGTGCGTTCCCCGCGGTATCGCACTGATGATGATACGTTCGTCCGTCACGCGGGCCGAGAAACGCCACGCGGAAGACACGGCCGGAATCCGCCGCCGGGTCGCCTCGAATTCCCCAGCCAACCCGGCGTCATCCTGTGGCGTTCTCGCATCCACGGGCAGTGCGAGCACTACCTGCGCTTCTCCCGGGATGCAAACGTCGCGGCAGGCGAGCCAGGTCACACGGGCCCGTAGTTCGACGCGCTCATGCCCGAGCGCACTGGGCGGACGAATCTCTACCATCAGCGATACGCTTCCCTCGTACCCGAACATGGACAGTTCGGGGACGGCAAACCGCTCCGGGTACGGCCAACGGATATCGCCGGCGGCAAAGCCCTCCGGCAGCGCCCACTCGATACGTGGTGCCAGCCCCGCATCGCCGGGGTTGATCCAGTTGACGTGCCAGCCCTGGTCCATCTCCAGCCGCACGGCGACCCAGAATGGTTGCCCCGGCTGTATCGATGTCGTCTCACCGACGAGCTCCGCGCGGACGTGGTTCGTCTCCGCACCGTTCGCCGCCGCGGCGTCCACGCCCCCCGAGAGGACCGCTGCTAGTATGAGAAAACGCGCGCGCTTCATGGTGATCTACGATATGCGCGGACGGCCGTCCGCGCAAGTCACTCCCTCGAAATACGTCTTTTTGAACTCGCACAAACGTACTATCTTCTGCTACGATATAGCCTTCGCCTGCGACCGGGCCGCCGGATCCCAAATGAAAAAGCTGCTACTCCTCAAGCCGGACGAATTGCGCGTCCACGAAGCTGTCGATCCGAAACAAGTCGGCCGGCTGCTGGATATCATGAAAAGCACCGGGCGATTTCACCCGCCGCTGCTCGTGGATTGTGATTCCAAGGTCATCCTGGACGGGCACCACCGCTACTGGGCAAGCCGAGAACTGGGCTGCAGGAGAATCCCGTGCTATTGCGTGAAATACCTCTCCGACGACGGCATCGTCCTCAAGTCGTGGCGGCCCAACCTGACGGTCACCAAGGAACAGGTCATCGAAATGGGGCTCGGCAAAGAGGTCTTTCCCCTGAAAACGACGCGGCATATCTACGACCTGCCGGCGTCCCTCGAGCCGATCCCGACGGACGAACTCATGAAGGCCGACCCGGCCTAGGGCACGGGAACCGCGGACACCCGTGAGAGTATTTCGAGCGATTGCGCGAGGTCGTGGCGGATGAACCGGTAGAGAACCCACCGCATCGCCGCGTGCGGGCCGCCCCCGCTCGAGATCATTTCCAGAATCCCTTTTTTCTTCGGGTAATCGACGACGGTAACACCCTCATCCGCCGGCAGCTCGGCGAGTTCCCGCGCCAGTTCGATCGCCCGGTCCAGACCCCCCAGCTCGTCGATGAGCCCGTTGTCGAGTGCCTGGCGGCCCGTCCACACCCGGCCCATGGCGAGTTTCTGCAAGGCCTCCAGTCGTATGCCGCGTTCTTCCGCGATGTCCTCGAGCCAGATGTTGAACCCCTGCCAGTGGTTTTCCTCGAAGCGTTCGCGCTGCGCGGGCGTGAAGTTGCGGTACGGATTCCACAGAAAACCGTTTGGTCCCCTGCCGACGAAATCGAAGGTCACCCCGAGCTTGTTGTAAAGACCCGACATGTTGAACTTGCCGCTGATGGAACCGATCGAGCCCGTAATGGTCAAGGGGTCCGCCACGATCTTTGTGGCCCGGTAGGAAATGCTGTACCCTCCCGAAGCGGCCACGTCGACCATGGATACGACCACGGGTTTCTCTTCGGCCAGGCGCTCGATCTCGCGGCTGATGAGATCGCTCGCCAGCGATTCGCCGCCGGGGCTCGCTACGCGGAACACGACCGCGGCGACGTCGTCGTCGGCCCGAACCCGCCGCAGCTCCCTCGCCATTGACGCGTGACCCATCATGATACCCAGCATCGGATCGACGTGGCTCTCGCGACCGCCGATGGTACCGTGCGCGTGCACGACCGCGATCTTTTTCTTGCCGTGCAGTCCGAGTGATTTCCGCTCGACCTTTGCGTACGTGCCCTGCGAGACGGTGCGGAGTTTGTCGTCGTCCTCGTCCATGAGCGCCGTCTCGATCTCGTCCCAGTACATGACCTTGTCGATCAATCCCGCGTCGCGCGCCTCGTGTGCGATGAACAATGCATAATCCATCAGCTCCACGAGCCGCTCGCGGGGGATTCCGCGCTCGTCGGACAGCGCCTGCATCTGTACATCCCAAAAGTCGTCGTAGATCCAGTTGATCATCTCCCGTGCCTCGGGCGACATGTCCTTGCGCAGCACCAGTTCGGCAGCGGATTTGTACTCGTCGATCTTGTGGATGTTTGGTTCGATGCCCAGCTTGTCCAGCGTGCCGCGGACATAGGAACGGGTGAGACCGAAGCCGGCGAAAAACAGTTCGCTCGTCGGCGGCATGAAAATCGAATCACAGGCGGACGCGAGAAAAAGGCCCTTGCGATCCAAATTATCCGCGTAGGCGAAGACCTTCTTGCCGGCATCGCGCACGGCGTGGATCCGGTGCCGGATTTCCTCCATGGACGCGTACCCGAGCGTATTGCTGCTCGAGACCTTCATAATGACACCCTTGATGCGATCGTCCAGGGCCGCCTTTTCGAGGTTGCCCAGGATCCGCTGCAGGGTTTCGGGCTCGCCGCCGAAGACCTCGGCCACGAGGTCGTCCGGCGGATTGTACGGCAGTATCTCTCCGTAGATATCGACGACGAGGTACGAGCCGTCCTTGACCTTCGGTTTCTCACGCCCCTTGAGGGCCGCGGCGCCGATGATGACGACGAAAAGGAAAACGATGGCCAGAAGCGAGGCGAAAAACGACTTGATAAATCCCTTCATCTCTTCTTCTCCTTGCCAAAAGGCCGGTCGCTGCCGGCCGCGTCGAGGGCTACTGTTTGACGTACGAAACCCCGCCCGCTAGGTTGCGGTCTCGACGTCTTCTTCGGTGATTCCGAGGACGTAGAGGATATTCATCAGGCGTGTGTGCCCCAGGTTCATGCTGGCGGCTTTTTCCAACCCCATGTGGGCGTTGTAGGCGATCCCGAGTCCCGCCTGGCCGAGCATCAGCCGGTCGTTGGCGCCGTCGCCGATGGCGACGGCCTGGTCGAGCACGATGCCCATTTCCCGAGACACCTGGTTGACCAGCCGCGCCTTTCGCGCGTCGTCGATGATGTCACCGCTGATACGCCCGGTCAGGGCGGATGCCTTGATTTCCAGTTCGTTGGCGTAGGCAAAATCGAGGTCCAGTGTCGCCATGAGGTGGTCGGCGAAAAACTGGAAGCCGCCACTGACGACGCCGAGCCGGTAGCCCAGTTTCTTCAACGTGCGCGTCAAATCTCTCGCGCCTTCGGAGATGCGGATGCGATCGCGGATCTTTTCCAACTCTGAGAGCCGGAGCCCCTTGAGCAGCGCCGTGCGCTGCCTCAGGGAATCCTCGAAGTCGAGGTCGCCGCGCATCGCCTTTTCGGTCACGCGGTGCACCTCGTCCCAGGTGCCGGCCGCCCGTGCCATCTCGTCGATCACCTCCATGTCGATCAACGTGCGATCCATATCGAAAAACACAACACGCTTGCTCTTGCGATAGGCCTCCATCTTCTGCAGGGCCAGGTCGATATTGAGCTCGTGACTCCGCTTCATGAGCCGCTCGCGCAAACGGGCCAGGCTTGGGACTCTTCTCGCGTCAATCGTCAGTTCGATGCAGTGGGCGCTCCGCAGGGAAAGGTTGGTTATCTTTTCTATATTGGCGCCTTCCTCACCGAGGGTGCCCGCCACCTCCGCCAGCACGCGCGTATCCCCGAAGAACGTCAACACGAAGAGGTTCTTATCCTTCTTGTGGGAAAGCTCCTTCTCCGAGAGCAGCTGGAAACTGAGCTGCATTCCCAGACGGTTGGCCTCGAAGAGGAGATCCTTGATGACGGTGTCCTTGGCGCCCCCGGCGGCGCCGAGATCGAGCAGAAACGACAGCCCGAGGAAATCGTGCAGCGCCGCCTGGTCGATATCCACGACGTCCACGCCGTGGGCCACGAGGATTCCGGCGAAGGCCGCCGTAATACCGGGCCGGTCGCGACCGGATCCGGTGACCACCACGTAGTTTTTTTCATCCATTAACGCCCCCCCCCGCGAGCCGCTTCCGCGTTCGCAAATAAGTCCCGATGGTATCGGCTGGACCGGCGGATGTCAATTTGGGATGTCGAATCGAGGTGGAAACGGGGGGTGCGCACGAGCGTCCGGCGGGCCCGGGTCTCGACGATTGGGGCGGAGCGCGGTGAGGCCGCCGCTCCGGCCCGGTGCCGGTTGCCACTTGCGGTTCGTGCGGACGGATGCGACAATGGCCCGTCCCCAGGAGGCATGGAGCGTGGCGATGGAGTATCGAACCACTCAGCAGTTTCTGGACTACTACGAGAAGATCCGGGCGTGCACCGCGCGCGTCGTCGGCTGTATCCCCCGTGAGACACCGCCGCTCTACGGCTTGACGTCCGAACAAGTGCGTGACATGAGCGAGCGGGGCGCATGAAGCGTATCCTGCGCAGGCACGTTCCGAGACCGGTTCGAGAGCGACTCCGGCGTATATGTTATTTCCCGCTGGATACGGTAGACCAACTGCTCGGTCGCCGCGATCGCCTCACGCCGCCGCGCGGGCTCATGTTCGTCGGCCGCGGGGACTTCAAGGAAACGGGCGAGGATTACCTGCACACGTTCGTGGCGCTCGGCGGCCTGCAACCGCATCACCGCGTGCTGGACGTGGGATGCGGCGTCGGCCAGATGGCTGTGCCGCTGACGGGGTTTCTGACCGCGGAGGGGAGCTACGAGGGGTTCGATGTGGTGCCGGCGGGCATTCGCTGGTGCCGGAAGAATATCACGGCAAGGTTCCCCAATTTCCAGTTCCACACCGTTGACAACTATAACAAGGAATACAACCCGAAGGGCAACCGGCCGACGGGTGGCTACCGATTTCCCTACGAGAACGAGACGTTCGACTTCGTGTTCTTGACCTCCGTCTTTACCCACATGTTGCCCGCAGACGTGCGGAATTACCTGACCGAGATCCGGCGCGTGCTCAAACGAGGCAGCCGGTGCCTGATTACGTTCTTCCTGCTCGGCGACACCGCGGGAAACGGCCTGCCGGCGGGGCGCACGCATTTCCGCCACCGAAGGGACGGGTACTGGACGATCGACTCCAGGACGCCCGAGCGCGGCATCGCCTACGAGGAAAGCACCGTGCGCGCGACGTACGAATCGTGCGGGCTTCGTGTAGTAGACCCGGTGCGCTACGGCGTGTGGCGCGAACAGGGCAATCTGCAGCGCTCCCAGGATATCATCGTCGCCACGCGTACCTGACCCGAGACGTCTTTTTGAGATTCCTGTAGACGTTTGCCGCGCAAGCCGTTACAATGCTAGCGCCGTGTCAGACAGCGACGTTCGCAGCGGGTCAGCGGGCGGCGCGGACCGCCCACTGCACAAATGGTTTCCCCCCTGGGTAGCCGGCCTCGGCGCCGGGGCCGTGCGAGGCGGCAGCCCCTCGAGCCGCCGGTCAGCCCGCAACACCCGAACACCGATTGGGCAGACATGATCGGAAAAGTCATTTCCCGCTATAGAATTGTCGAAAAGCTCGGCGAGGGCGGGATGGGTGAGGTGTATCTCGCCGATGATACCGAACTCAACCGCAAGGTCGCGCTCAAGTTCCTGCCGAAGGAGACCGCATCGAACGAGGAGGCGAAGGCGCGCTTCAAACGCGAGGCGCAGGCGGCCGCCGCGCTAAACCACCCCAATATCATTACCGTCTACGAAGTTGCGGAGCACGAAGGCCGTCCGTATATCGCGATGGCCCACGTCGACGGGGAAACGCTCGCCGATGTGATCGCGCGTGGTGATCTGACGGTCGAAAGAGCGTTGGAACTGGCGGCACAAATCTCCGGCGGGCTGGCGAAAGCGCACGACGCGGGGGTCGTCCACCGCGACGTCAAGCCCGACAACATTCTCATCGATCGCGACGGACGCGCCAAGATCCTGGATTTCGGGCTCGCCAAGCTGGGGACGGTAAGTGAGCTCACGCGGTCGTCCACCATGGGGACCATCTTCTACATGTCACCGGAGCAGACCGCCGGCGGGGAAGTCGGCGCGCAGACGGATATCTTTTCGCTCGGGGTCGTACTCTACGAGATGCTGACCGGCCGCAGGCCGTTCAACGGCGACCATTCAGCGGCGGTCATTTATTCCATTATCAACGAGGAGCCCACGCCGGTTTCCGCACTCCGGCCGGGGATTTCGGAGGCGCTGGAGCGGCTCGTGCACAAGATGCTCGCCAAGGATCTCGCCGCGCGCTACACCTCCGCGGCGGCGGTGCTCGACGATTTGCGGCGCCTCGAAGCCGGCCGAAATCCGGCGCGGCGGGGTGCGCGGCGGTTGAGGGGACTTCTCGTGCCTGCCGCCCTCGTCTTTGCGGCGGTGGCGGCCGTGCTGGTCCTCAAACCGTTCCGGTTCGAGATCTCGAGTGACCGGCGCGCCGTGGCGGGCGAGAACACCCTGGCGATCATGTACTTCGACAACCTGGTCGATCCCGCGGACAAACAGCGTCTCGGCGAGATCGCGACCAATCTGCTCATTACGGACTTGTCAGAGTCGGGACTGCTAAGAGTGCTCTCGAGCCAGAGGCTCTACGACATCCTCAAGATCGAGGGGAGGGAGGGAGAAAAGAGCCTCGATCGCGACACCGCCACGCGGGTGGCCACGCGTGCCGGCGCGAGCCAGATGCTGCTGGGGAGTATCCTGCAGGTCGATCCCCACATCGTCATGACGTCGCAGATCGTGGACGTGCGCAGCGGAGACGTCCTCGGATCGCAGCGCGCGACCGGCCGGCCGGGCGAGACAATATTCGCGCTCGTCGACCGTTTGACCGGTGAGATACGGGGCGACCTCGACCTGTCGTCCGAGGAGGCAGGTGGGCCCGATCTCCCCGTCGCCGACGTTACGACCCATTCGACGGAGGCCTACAAGGAATACCTGGACGGCGTTGCCCAGGCCAACAAGCTGTACTCGCAGGAAGCGAAAAAGTGCTTTCGGAAGGCGATCGAGGCGGACACGACCTTCGCGATGGCCTACCGCGCGCTTGCCGGCTCATCCCAGAGCCTGGCCGAGAGAAAGGCGGCGATCGCCAAGGCGGTGCAGTACTCCGATCGTTGCAGCAAGAAAGAAAAGCTCTACATCAAAAGCACTGCCGCCATCGCCGAGAGCCGCTTCGACGAGGCAATCGCGCTCTTGAATCAGCTGCTCGAACAGTTTCCCGACGAGAAGAACGCCCACAAGACGCTCGGCGAAATCTACGGCGGCAAGCGCGAGTCCGACAAAGCGATCGCCTGCCTCAGGAAGGCGATCGAGATCGACCCGATGGACAAGCTCAGCTACAACACCCTCGCGTACCAGTACCAGGAGGTCGGCGACCTGGAGAACTCCCTGTGGGCCATCAATCACTATATCAAGCTGGCCCCCGGGGAACCGAACCCCTACGACACGCGCGGCGACCTGTACGCGTTTAGCGGCAAGACCGCTGAAGCCATCGCCTCGTACGGCAAAGCCGTCGAAATCAAGCCGGATTTCTATGCTTCGACCCGGAAGATGGGACACCTGTACACACTGACCGGTGAATACGACAAGGCGCGAAAGGAGTACGTCAAGCTGCTGTCGATGGGGGATGCCGCCGTTCGCTCCCGGGGCTTGATGTCGCTCGCAATCATCCCGCTGTACCGGGGGAAGCTGGATGAGGCACTGGAGGCGCTGCAGCACGGCATCGCGGCGGACCGGCTCGAAGGTTTCGGCGGCGTCCCGCACCTGCGTAAGTTCATCATGCTGATGCAGGTCTACATCGAAAAGGAAAACTTCGAGGCAGCCGAGGCTGCCTACCACGAGATGGAGTCCGTCATGCGCGGGATCGACCCGACGCGCATGGCGGCACTGCGCCCCGTGTTGATCGGGCTGATGGGTGAGAAAGGGGACTTCGCCCGTGCCGGGCAGTTGCTGGGGGAACTGGAGGCGGAGATCGAACAGACCGATGCTGCGTTTCGGCCGCTGCTGTCGTTCTCCCGAGGCTACATCGAGTTCAAGAAGGGAAACGCGGCTGCCGCCATCGACGATCTCGAGAGCGGAACCCGCGCCATACCGAGTTTCAGTAGCCGGTACGTGCTTGCCCAGGCTTATCTTGAAGCCGGGCGCCTGCCCGAGGCGGTGGAAGCCCTCGAGGGCCTCCTCGGCCGCTATTCGGAAGATCGTGTGCGCGACGCGATCCTCTCGGTGAAGGCCGGCTATACCCTGGGGCTCGCCTACGAGAAATCGGGATGGCGCGATCGGGCCATCCGCCGTTACGAGGAGTTTCTAGACATCTGGAAGGACGCGGACCCGGGCACGGCCAGGATCGACGACGCTCGAGAGAGACTCGAAAAGCTGCGAAGCCGCAGCTAGCCGCACCTGGAGAAACCGCACGACCTGCACACGCTGCAACCGCCGTCGAATTCCAGCGGGCTGCCGCAATCCACACAGCGCCCCGCGCAACGATTCACGATCGAATCGTTCTCCAGTGAGAGCAACTCCGAATCCAGCAGCTTCCGTTCCGAGAGGTACCTCTCCAGCGCCTTGCTGATGCCGTCGGCGCAGGAAAGGATGAGCTTGCCGTTGTCCCATCCCGGCGACGGGCACCTCACTCCGCGCAGCTGCTTGGTGATCGAAGAGGGATCCACACCGGCGCGCAGCGCCAGCGACACGAGGCGGCCGATGGCTTCCGCCTGCGAGCCCGCGCAGCCGCCCGCCTTGCCGATTTGGGCGAAGAGCTCGAAGGGGCCACGGCCCTCGTCGTTGATCGTCACATAGAGATTGCCGCAGCCAGTGGGCATCTTGCGGGTGGTGCCGGACAGGGCGTCGGAGCGCTTGCGCGGCACCTTCTTGGATTGCGCATCGGCGCGGTTGACCTTTTCTATGTTCAGGACCTGCGCTTCCCGGCTGCCGTCACGATAAACGGTAACCCCCTTGCATCCGAGACGGTGGGCGAGCTGGAAGACCTCTTGCACGTCGCCCTCGCTCGCCTCCCGTGGAAAGTTCACCGTCTTGGAGACCGCGTTGTCTGTGTGTTCCTGAAAGGCGGCCTGCATGCGGATGTGGGCTTCGGGTGGGATGTCGTGGGCCGTGCGAAAGATCCGCCGCCACTCCTCGGGCACCTCGTCCATGTGCGCCACGGTGCCCTCGCGCGCGATGCGGTTCATCAGTGCGTCACTGTAGAACCCTTCGCGCTCGGCGATCTCCTTGAAGGCGGGGTTGACCTCGACCAGTTCTTCGTCGTCGAGCACGTTGCGGACGTAGGCCAGGGCAAAGAGTGGCTCGATACCGCTCGAGGCTCCCGCAATGATGCTGATGGTGCCGGTCGGAGCGATCGTGGTCGTGGTCGCGTTGCGCCGCGGGCGCTTGCCCGCGCGATCGAACACGCTGCCCTCGAAGGAGGGAAACGGGCCGCGAACCTCCCCCAGCTCCTCGGAGGCCGCGGTGGCTTCCTCCTGGATGAAGCGCATGAGTTTTCCGGCCAGCTCGACGGCGTCGTCGGAGTCGTACGAGACGTGGAGCTTGATCAGCATGTCGGCGAAGCCCATGATGCCGAGACCGATCTTGCGATTGGCCCGGGTGCGGGCCTCGATCTCGGGTAGCGGGTAGGCGTTCATGTCGATGACGTCGTCGAGGAAACGCACCGCCACCCGGGTATTGCGGCGCAGGCGGTCGTAGTCGATAAAGTGCTCGCCGTTTTCCTCGCGTACGACGGTGCTCAAGTTCAGCGACCCGAGGTTGCACGATTCGTACGGCAGGAGGGGCTGCTCGCCGCAGGGGTTGGTGCTCTCGATTTCACCCAGATGCGGTGTCGGGTTGTCGCGGTTGATTCGGTCGATGAACACGATCCCGGGCTCCCCACTCTGCCAGGCCGACTCCACGATGAGGTCGAACACTTTTCGGGCCGACAGGCTTCCCTCGACCTCCCCGCTGCGCGGATTGGTGAGACCGTATTCCCCGCCGTCGGCGAGCGCCTGCATGAAGGCGTCCGTGATGGCCACGGATATGTTGAAATTGTTCAGGCGATCGTGCTTCTTCTTGGACTCGATGAAATCCAGGATGTCGGGATGGTCCACCCTGAGGATGGCCATGTTCGCCCCGCGCCGGCGCCCGCCCTGCTTGACGGCCTCCGTGGCGGCGTCGAATACCGTCATGAAGGACAGCGGCCCACTCGAGACACCGCTGGTGCTTTGTACGACGTCATCCTTGGGCCTCAGCCGCGAAAACGAGAACCCGGTGCCGCCGCCACTCTTGTGGATCAGCGCGGCGTTCTTGACCGAGTCGAAGATCGCGTCCATCGAGTCGCCGACGGGAAGAACAAAGCACGCGGCGAGCTGCTGGATGTTCGTACCGGCGTTCATCAAGGTCGGGGAGTTGGGGAGGAACTCGAAGTTCGTCATGATATCGAAGAACTCATCGCCGCATTCTTGTCGCGCATTCTCGCTGCGGTCATAGTTGAGTTCCGCCTGCGAGATGTTCGTCGCGACCCGGCGGAACAACTCTTCGACCGTCTCAACGCGGCCGTTGCCATCTTTTTTTCGCAGGTATCTTTTTTCGAGAACCGTGAAGGCGTTTTCACTCAGATTCATCATTTTCTTGCTCCCCCGTTTATTCAATTCGTTCCCCCGCACATTCCGCGCCGTTCTCCCGCCGGCCGGATGGATGTGACCGGGGAGAGAAACTATACAATATCTGGGGGCGGTTTGAACACCACTACTATATATAGAATAAGAAAATCGTTTCGAAACGCAAGGCGGACGGCCCGCAGGGTGCCGGGTTTGTAATCCCTGCGAAACAAATTAGTTGTACGGCCGGGAAGTCGGGGGTGGGTAAATACGTAACCACGTTACGGAAAAAAGTCGTGAAACGGGGCGTTCGCGAGCCGTCCCGAGGGCCGGGTCGCCCGGCTAGGACGTTTCGCCGGAGTGCCGGATGTCGGGCACCGAGGCTGGGGCAATCCGAAGGATCCGTGTCGCGGGTCAAGATCAACAGCCCATCATGCGGCTGACGTTGAGCAGGGCGTGCAGGCGCGCCGTGTTCTGGCGCGCGCGCCGGGAAGAGTCCTGCATCATCCGTTGGACCTGGATGAATCGACACCGTATGCCCGATGAGAAGGACGACGTTGGCATTATACGTAATACATTCTCTAATAGATAGTTACGTGTCTTCCTGGCGGTGGGGGCGATGGGACGGGAGGCTCTTGGATGAGACCGGTATGCGAGCGACCACCGGCGACGGGCGGCGCCACGCCCCCGCGGGTTGGGGGCGCGGCGCAGCGTTCGTGCTACTCGGTCGTGTTCTCGCGCCAGGCGACGATGCCCTGGTAGGACGTGGAGCCGAACTTCACGTCGAAACCGAACGGGATCCCCGAGCCGGCGATCTCCGGGTCGAAGAGAATGCCGTAGTGCTCGCAGGTATGGAGCTTCTGCCCGAGGAGAATGCCCTCGTGGTAGAGCAGAATCGGGTATTCCCAGCCGTTGGTGTCAAAGAGGCCGTTGTAGTCGCCGCCCAGGGTCACGACCTCGAGAACCGCGTCGGCGTTGATATCGACGTTGAACTTGCCGCCCCCGGTCGGGATGATCGGGACGGTGGTGATGTTCATGACCTGGACCTTGTCGTTCGTATCACCGTCGCCATTGAGATCGATTCCGACGTCCTTCTCTTTGACCTTGTCCCCGGGCTTGCGGTTCTTGGTCTCGTCGAAGTTCGTCGTCTTGCCGCCGCCCTTGCCGTGCATGTGCACCTCGCCCTCGGCGTACATGACGCCCTGGACGATCGTGACCATCTCCTCACCGATATCGGCCTGGTAGAACGACGACCCGGTCTCCCTCGGGTGGATGTCGATCTTGAGCGGCGTAATAACCGAAGGAAACTGGCGCATAAACGTGCCGTCGGTCGGTTCCATAATGGGCAGGTACTGCACGTCGGCCCCGGTGTAGATCTCGCGCGTGTTCCACTGGTAGGTGCCGTTGCTCGAGCGATAGGTCTGCGTGAAGTGCTTTCGCGAAGCGCCCTTCATCTTAAACGTCCCCGAGGTGGGGAAGTGAGGGATGTCGTACGTGCCGCCGGGAATGTTGACCGTCTTCATCGGCCAGCCGTTGGGATCCCCCTCTGCGACCACGAGCGAACCGTGCATGAGAATGTTGCTCGGGTAGGCGCTGAGATCGAGATTTGCGTCGTCGACGTAGAAAACGCCCGTCACAACGACCGCCTGGTCCTGTCCGGTGCCGCCACAGGTTGGGCACACCACGGTGTTCGTCGGGTCGACCAGCCCGTCGCCCGCACACTGCCAACAGGTGACGTTGGTCGTGCCCTGCGTCGTGAGCCAGCTGGTAAACGCCGTCGCCGAGGCGAAGTAATGGCCGTCGCCGTCGCCGTCGATGGGCGTGATTACGTGGTTCGCCCCGGCGGGATAGGCCATGGAGCCGGTGACCAGATCGTAGTACACGCCGAAGTCCGGGCGCGGGTCGATAATGGTGGCCGGCAGAGCCCCGCCGACGCTGACCGGGACGGTGCCGCTGGCGACCCGGCCGTCGGCGTCACCGTTGTTGAGGTTCGTGCCACCGGAATTGATCGCGGTCGCGCCGGTGACATCGGCCAGCCCCTTCGAGAGGCCGGTGTCGAGCGCGTCGGAGTCGCCGTTGAGGTCCCGGCCCTCGGTGATCTCGCTGAGGTTGAAGTATTTCTCGACACGGCTGTTGGTGGTGATCGCGATATTGTCACCCCACACGTTACCGTAGACGATGGCGGCGCTGCCGTCCTTCGGCGTGCCGACGACGATATCGCCGACGCTGGTGACGTTGCCGTACACCGTCGTCCCCTCGTTCAGGTTGATGACGCCGCCGTTCCACGCGTTGTTGTGGATGTCCGCCGTCACCACCGCGCTCGGGGTGCCGTGGTTGTGGAGCTCGACCTGGTCGCCCGACGAGTAGGCGTAGTTGAACGCGGTCAGCGGGTTGACCCACAGCGCCTCGATCTCCTTCTTGACGCCGTTGAGGTCGCTGGTCGCCACGATTCTCACGTAGTTGTCCGGGAGGTTCGGGTCGAAGGTGCCGATGCCGTTGTCCGTCGAGTCGAATACCTCGACATCGTACTTGCCGCCCTCGTACTTGGCGGCGGTGTAACCGTCCCGCCACCCCGGGTTCTCGGTCAGCTGCTTGACCGAGCGGTCGATCGCCGTCTGGGCGATGTAGAACGCCTTGGTCTCGCTCTTCTGCATGCCGGAGATGCTGGTTTCAGTGTTGGTCACCATCGCGAACCCGGCCGCGAGGATCGAAAGGCTCATGATCACGAGCAGGGCAATGACCAGCGCCGAGCCCTGGCTCGATTTCATCGTGTTCTTGACGAGCGCAAACATAGGGAGTACCTCCAGGTTAGTTGCCGATTTCTCCAACCCGTACCAGGACGGCCGATGCGCCCGACAGGAACGGTGAATTGACACTTTGTAACAGGTCGTTCGTTGGCTGCTGCAAAAACGTATAGAGACTGCCCGAGGCGGAGCCCGCCGATACAACGTCCGGGTCCGCGTCCGTGTCGAAGAAGCCGAAGGACACCGCCGTCATGGGCAGGCCGACCGCCACCTGCACCGGGCTTACGGTGTCGAAAAGCCCGCTGCCGTTGTTGGGACTTACGTAGATTTCCTGCCCGCTGGCACCCTGGGTCCCGAGCAGAACGTCCCAGTCGCCGTCGCGGTCGTAGTCCATGGTGTGAAACGACAGGATGAGGTCGTTCCACAACTGTATGGGCTGTAAGCTGAAACTGCCGGTTCCGTCGGCCGCCCACACCTGCAGGCCGTTCGACGTCGCGTCGTTCACTGCCACGACGACGTCGCAGATGCCGTCCATGTTGTAGTCCGCCACGCCGACGCCGGCGAGGTCCATGTCGTAGTGCCGGTGGCTCTGCGTGTTCCAGTCGCCGCCCGCCGCACCCGGGTGGAGCAGCGGCTGGAACTCCTGCACCGACGACGAGGTACGCTTTCCCGCGATCAGAACGTCGAGAAACGAGTCGTTGTTGAAATCGGCCGCCGCCGCCATCTCGATCGTGTCGAGGTGCGTGTCCTCGTAGGTCAGGTAGTTGGACGTGAGCAGGTTGCCCGCGCCGTCGTTCTGGTAGTAGAGGACGAGTCCCACGCCCTGGGTCGCGACCACCAGGTCGGGCGCGGTGTCGCCGTTGAAGTCGCCGGAGACGACGCCGCCCACGACCTCGGGGACGGTGATGGTCTGCGCCGGCATCACACCGAGGCCGCCAAAGCCGTCGTTCAGCCACACCTGGATGTCGCCCTCCCTCGACCCCACGATGACGTCGGTGCGCGTGTCGAGGTTGACGTCCACGAGAAACATATCGCTGATATTGAGGAGGGTGCTGTACGTGTCCTTGCCGCTGAACCCCCCGACCCCGTCCCCGCGCCAGACCTCGAAGTCGCCCGTGGAGAGGGCGATCACGGCGTCCTTACCGTTGACGGTGGACGTCACACTGACGTTGATGGTCCGGGTCGGCCCCCAGTTGCCGTCGGCGTCCTGCGCCCTGGCGTAGACCACGTGGTTCGAACCGGCCGCCCACGAGAACGAATTGACGCTGCCGCTGAACGTTTCATCCGGCGAGTCGAAAGCGCCGTCCGTCGGCGACATCGGCGTCCCGGCGCCGGTACCCGGGTCGACGTCCGCGAACGCCTCCACCGCTACAATGTTGGACCCACCGGTAGTCGCGTCGCTGGCGGTCCCGTCCAGGGGCACCAGCGTCGTACCGGTGGAGATGCTCCCCGGCCCGGTGAGTGCGGTCACCAGCGGCGGGTCGGTGTCGGTCGGCGTGACGATAATGTCGATGAAATCCGCGTTGCCCCAGTTGCCGACGTCGTCCCGGCCGATCACGAACACGCGGTAGGGTGACGCGACCTTCAGCCAGGTCGAGGTATCGAGGTCGAAGTTGAAGGCTTCCAGGGGCGAGTTGAAAAGGCCGTCGCTCGCCGTGACGGCCGCACCAAACCCTGGGGAGCCGAGGACGCCGACGAAGTACTCGCCTTCGAGAATGTTCGAGCCGCCGCGCGGGTTATCGTCGAGATCACCGCTGATGGTGACGACGGGCGTGCCCTCGGGGATCGTGGCGGCGGGGGCGGCGGTCAAACCGGTGACGACCGGTCCGAGGTTGTCACCGGGGAGCACCGCGAGAATGGCGTTGTCCCTCGCACCCCACGACAGGGGGTTATCCGCCGATCTGCCACGGACGTTGAATACGTACGGGCTGCCCGCCACGCTAAAGCCGGTGATGTCGATCACCGCGACGACGTTTTCGATCGGTGAGTCGAATGCCCCGTCGACCGCGGCCATCGGGCCCGACATCCCCACAATGGGAATGTCCCACGCCGCGGCGATGATGTTGCTGCCGGCGTACGGGATGTCGGTGACCTGAGCCGTCAGCGTCACGCTGGTGGCGGAGCCGGCCAGCATGGCGAAGAAGGGCGATCCGTTGATCTTGACGAGCAGCGTTTCCGGCCCGCCGACCTTCAGCAGTACGGAGTTGGAAGAGGGGAACCCCTTGTACGAGCAGGAAATAGTCGTGTTGCCTCCCGCTTTGGCCGTCGCCAGACCCTCGTCGTTGTAGGCGATGCCGCCGATGAAAGATCCGACGCTCGCCACCGATGTGTCGCTCGAGATCCAGGTGCACAGCGCGGTCAGGTCTCGGGTGCCTGCGTTGGCGAAGGTGCCGATCGCCGTGAACTGGAAATCGTCCCCCACCAGGATCGTGGGGGCGGGGTCCGGTAGGATCACCATGCCGATCAGACTGTCTGGCTCCCCCTGCATGGCGATGAGGTCGAGGTTTACCGGAAATACTTTGGTAGAGAGCGAGTATTGGAGGTATCCGTTGTTGAAGCTGACCTTCGGGTCGGGCCGTTCCGACTCGAAGATGAGCGTTACTTCTACGGAACGGATGTCCTCGATGTCCGGTTCGCCGTTCCCGTTCAGGTCGGCGACGCCCACGTCGGACGCGACCGCGGCGCCGTTCAAGAGCGCGACGCCGTCGGCGTCGTAATACTGAAACTGGAGTTGGGTAACACCCTGGGCGATCGGTATCGGCCCGCCACCGGAGGCCAGATCCTGCCGGTAGAGAAAGGCGTCGTTCGGGTTGCGGGTGTCGGCCAGTTCGGCCGCCGGGCCCATGAAATACCGCAGGAGGTCCGTTGGAGCCTGGTTGTCGATATCCGCCCAGAAACGGATTTCGGTGTCACCGGCCACGGAAAACGCCGGCGGCGTCGAGATACCATACCCGGTTTGCCGGATGTCCTTGAGCATCTCGTCCATCCCCACGCGGACGTTCTGCTGGACGTTGGCCGCAATCTTGCCCCGGCTGACGGTGTCCGTGCTCGAAATCAAGAGTTGGTATATGGCCCCGATGATGACGCCGAAAATGGCAATGGTAACGAGCATCTCGACGAGCGTGAAACCGGAGCGTTTGGACGTTGAATCTTTCATGGCCGCTATCCTTTGAACGAAACCACAGACGACATAGTAACCGGCTCTCTTCCACCTTTTGGCGTGACGGTAACACTGATTTTCTTGTAAAAAGTCGCGGTTGCGCTGGCGCTGTCTCCCTGCGCGGTGCTGTACTCCACTACAACATTGGCCGCGTACGTGTTGTTGCCCGGCACGGGGTCGAGGGCCAGCCCGTTGAAGTCGTCGACGTCGTTGAACGTTGCTTGTGTCTCTACGCCGTCCGGTCCCAGCGATCCGGGATTCGTCATGTCATTCGGCGTGATATTCACGAGGCCCTGCAGCGCACCACTTGCCTCGTTGTCGTCGAAGCTCTTGGTCATCGCTTCGTCGATGATGCTTTGCGCGATGGTGACCGACGTAGTGCGGGCACCTGCGTTGACCAGTTTCTTTGTCGAGTAGGGAATGAACATCCCGAGCGAGAGAATGCCGATGGAGAACAGCACCATCGCCACCATGATCTCGATCAGAGACATTCCTTTTTCATTGACCCCGATGAATTTCATCGATCCTCTCCCGCGATTTTCCGGGACGCGCTAGTCCCAGAGGTTGGACTCTTTTACCATCCCCGCGCGCGACACGCGGATGCTCTTGAGAACGTTGTTGTTGTCCTTGAGCCGTATGACAACGGGCAGGTCGGTTTGGTTGACCGTGCCCCGCGGCTCTATTTCGATCGTCCCGTCCGCGGGCGTGCTCGTCGAACTGATGATGATCCCGGCCGGGATCTCGTACATGTTGTTCGGGGGATCCAGTTCCCACACCCCCGGCGTCGCCTCCCGCAGCATGCGGAATTTGCGCGTGGTGTAGTTGAACTCGATCCGGTAGCGCGCCTTCTTGGCCACGGCGTTTTGCCGGGCCATCATTACCTTGGTCGAAACCAGGTTGGCCGCAACCTGCAGCTTCTGGGCTTCGTTACGCTTGACGAACGCCGGTACCGATACGACCGCCATGATGCCGATGATCGATATCGTGACCATCATCTCGGCGAGCGTGATGCCGCGCTGGGAATTCATATTCATTATCATTACCTCTCGATTGTTGGGTGCAAATCCCGGCCAGAATTGATGCTCCGCGTACAATCGGCCCTCGCCCGGGCCCGTGTTGCTCCGGCACCGGGTGGCGGCGCGTTTTCGCGCAGAGTGGCGAGTTGGCGGTGTGCAAGTTCCATTCCCCGCATTTCCCGCCTGTGGCCACGGGTGGGGCATTCGACCCCGGAAGAGAAGGCCGAAAAAGGCCGCCCTTATTCTATTGCAGGAAAGGGGGTTAGCCGGTTGGGCGTCGGCCGGCCGCGGGCGCCGCGCCGGGCGGGGAGCCGGGCGGTTCGCCGTCCCGGCACGAAAACTCCAGGGCTGCAGGAGAAAATGAGACGGAGGCGCTCAATCTGCAACGCGCGCCCGGGGAGACCCGGATGCATCCGCCTTGGAAGTCACTTCTTTTCAGCCGGTTCCGGCGACTTGTCCGCGGTGCGCAGCCATTTGGCCCCACGCCCGCGCCCGCGTACGCCGAGGACGCCCTCGTCGCGCAGTTCCCTCAGAACGAGGCGAATCATGTCGCGGCTGATGTGCGGGCAGTCGCTCTCGATGTCGGAGATGGCGAAGAGGCCGATCTTGCGGTCCACGGCCATTCGGATCTGCTCGTTCTTCGATAGCTTGCTGGTGCGAACCTCGCCCACGCGGTCCTCGAACTCCTGGTAGGCGCGCAGCAGAACACCCCAGAAATAGTTCATCCACGGGTGGGGATCGTGCTCGCCTTCGTGCCATTTCTGCGAGCTCTGTTTGAGGGTTTCGTAGTAGGTCGTTTTCGATTCTTCGACGATGCGCTCGAGGCTGATGTATCGGCCGACGTGGTAATCAAAATGATAGAGCAACAGAAGGGTAAGGAGACGGGACACTCGTCCGTTACCGTCGGTAAACGGGTGGATGCAAAGGAAATCGAGCATCGCCAGCGGCACCACGATTAGCGGTTCGAGTCCGTGCTGGTTGACCGCCTGGTCGAAGTTGCGCACCAGGGTTTCGATCGCCTCCGGTGTCTTCTTTGCGCTGACCGGCTCGAAACGGACCTCCTGGCCCTTGTCCGTCACTTCGATGATTTTGTTGTCGCGCCGCTTCCATTGGCCCCCGGTCTCCGGCAGGTAGCGGTAGAGCATCGAGTGCATCTGTTTGATACTCATCCGCGATAGCGCCATGTACTCGGCGGACTCGTGGATCAGCTCGAGCGCGTCGCGGTAGCCGGCGATCTCCTGTTCGGGGCGGTCCTGGGGCTGGGAAGATTCCATGACCATGGCCTTGACGCGGCCGGGGGAGGCCGTTACGCCCTCGATGCGGTTCGACGACTCGCTCGACTCGATCTGGGCGACCCGTTTGAGCGATTCGAGCACCTCCGGGGTCTGCCGTGCAAAAAGCGCCTGTTTCCCCTGGAACTCCCCGATTTTCTTTAGCGTGGAGCCCTGCATCGGAGTTAACGTAATAGATTTCAAGTAGTTAAGGTTTAGTGACCGCACGAGCCCGCTCCTCGTCGAATGGGGTAACCCGGCAAAAAGGGGGTAATACAAGCCCATTATTACCCGATTATCGTGGAGAATCAAGGAAATCCCCCGTTGTCCTGGGCCGCGAGCAGGGATCGGGCCAATTCCACGCGCCATTCAAAAGGGGGTATTCAGGGCGATTAAGGGGGTAATAATTGGTTTTTATTGCCCCATTTAGTGAGTGTGACATCGAAACCACCGTGTTTCACGGGTATGGAAACGGGTTCCATCGCGAGCCCTGCTGCGGTATATACTGTGAACACCGCCTACTTACTTCCTTCTCGGAACCGCCGTGCGCCGGCAAACGGTTCCCGGAGTGAGAAGAGCACCCCACCACTGGTCGTGGAACAGATACCCACCGACCAGCTCCGGCCCAACGAACAAAACCCGCGCCACAACAACGAAGCCGTGGATGCAGTGGCCCGGTCCATTCAGGCGTACGGCTTCAACAACCCGATCATCACCGACGGCGACCTTCGGATTGCGGCCGGCCACACGCGTATGAAGGCGGCCCACAAACTCGGCCTGAAGAGAGTCCCCGTGATCCGGGTTCCGGGACTTGTGGGCTCCAAGTTCACCGGATTCGCCATCGCCGACAACAAGACGGCGGAGATCGCTGAGTGGGATCCTGAGCTGCTTAACAAGCTCATCTCAGAACTCAACCTCGACATCGATTTCGATCTCTCATCGCTCGGCTTTGATGACATGGAGCTAACGAAAATCCTCG
>JBHHVD010000058.1:0-21344 GCA_046754105.1 Candidatus Krumholzibacteriia bacterium | reverse complement strand
GATCTATTGCGACCCGTCAAGCAGTGGCAAGCCAACCAAAAGATCAAAAGGACCTCTATCGACACGATTCGCGGTCAAGTGCCACTCGCCGAGACCGGGTGGTGGGTCGGTGGCACGCCGCCGTTCGGGTTCGATCTTGAGTACGTCGATGCGGGAGGGCAGTGGCTCATGACCGTCCGTTATCTGGAGTCGGGCGAGAAGCTGCTCTTTGAGCCACATCGGAATGAGCCCCGGCGCATTCCTCAGGGTCAACCGATCACCAAGACCAAGTCCGACCGAGCGAGGTTGGTTCTAGGTCCGCCGGAACGGGCCCGGCTGATCAAGCGTATCTTCGACATGTACCTGACCGAAGGACTCGGGTTCAAATCGATCGCCGCGACGCTTAACGAGGAAGGCATTCCCTCACCGCGCGATGGAAGTTGGTCGAAGAACACGAATGCATGCTGGTCTTCTGGCACAATTCGATCGATTCTCCGGAATCGACTTTACACGGGGGACTACGTGTGGAATCGGGGGACCCAGGGGAAATTTAACAAAATCAAGGGCGGTCGAGCAGTTAGGGTCGACAGGCCGCGCCCGAGTGGAAAGAAACGGCCGCGGCAGATGAATCCCAAGCAGGACTGGATGGTGTTTCCCGACACGCATCCGGCCATCGTCAGCAAAGAGGTATTTGAACGAGTCCAGGTGGAAATGGCGAAGCGGGGGAGGAGCCGACTGGGAGCACCGCACCGATCGGGCCGTTCCAAAACCGCCCCTTACCTCCTAAGTGGCCTGGTACGCTGTGAGCTTTGCCGCCACTCCTTCTCTGGGCAACGTCGAAAGAAAGGCAAACCTCGGCGGGACGGAACGTACACAATGAACTACTACTATGAGTGCTCCGGTTTCCTGCAGAAGGGACACTCTGTATGCCGGGGAGACCTCATCCGGAAAGAGGAAATCGAAGCTGGGGTCCTCGACCTCATTGGGCATCGCGTCGGGTCGTTTCTCTCGAAGGGTGGCACAAGGATCCTTGAGAAAATGATTGCGCGAGGACTTCGAGCAAGCTCAGACGACCCGAAACAGGAAATGCGGAAGCTGGAGGGAGAGATTGGAAAGGTCGACCACAAGATCGATAAGCTGATCGAACACGTGCTGGATCGAGTCAGCGCGGCAAACCGGGTGTTTCTGGATCGGAAGCTGGATGGGCTCAGGCAGGAACGAGACGGTCTGATTGCCCGATTGGAGGAACTGAAGGCGCTGCCGGCGACTCAGGTGGACGCGCGCCGCACGGCCAAGGAACTCGTCGCCAACATGGGCGGGTTCGAACAGATTTTTGAAGAGGGAACCCTGCAAGAGAAAAAGGAATTTATCAGACTCTTTGTCGAGAAAATTGATTTGAACACGGAGGAGAGAAAAGCAAGGGTGCATATAAGAAGATTCCCGGCACCTGTGACGATGCCGGGAAATCCTCTTTTGAGGATGGTAGCGGGGGCAGGATTTGAACCTGCGACCTTTGGGTTATGCTTACCACTACAGCTTTCGCTGCCCTGTGTCGGTTTGTGGTCTGGACTTTCTCTTCACCCTCAGCCCCTCGATACGGAGGGCTGTTAGGGTGCCTGCCGTCAAGTCTCTACACCTTCTCCGGGATACCCGGAGCTTGGCTCGGGATTACCTCACCAACGGCTTCCCCGAATTTGACAGGTGATCGCACATGGGTCTCTCCACGTGCAGCCCATTGCTGGATCAGGTACCAAGCGTCTCGATAAGTAGCGGAGCGTGGTTTCCGCTGACGCTTTTCGGCTACTACCAGGTGAATACCACTACCGCAGCCGACGAACACGGGACTCGTGTTCATCCCGATCCCTGCTGGTTGAGCCCAACGAGCTACCAGACTGCTCCACCCCGCGTCAATGTGGCTAATGTATACCGCCCCCGCCGGTGAATGTCAAGTATGGAGAGAGACTTTTTGGCCGCCGGCGCGGCCGATCAATGGAGAC
The DNA here is from genome assembly GCA_046754105.1 of Candidatus Krumholzibacteriia bacterium. Taxonomy (GTDB): domain Bacteria; phylum Krumholzibacteriota; class Krumholzibacteriia; order WVZY01; family WVZY01; genus JAZGDW01. The sequence continues at coordinate 19,368 of JBHHVD010000058.1, read as the reverse complement.
GCGCCTGAGCCACCGGACGCGATCGCGGCTACGCGGCCCCGGTGGCGCGTCGGATGACGTGTGCTACCTCGGGTCTGGGGGGCGGACGATCTTGAAAACCCGGTCGCCGGGATGGATGTAACCGTAGCGTTCGCGACCGAGTTTTTCCATCATGAAGGGGTCGTCCCCCAGGCGCTCGATTTCTTTTTCCAGCCTCTCGGTGTCATTCATCAGCATGGTGAGGCTCTCTTCGAGCCCCGCTTTTTCGTGCCGCAGGGTGAGAACACGGATGACACCGGCGTCGCCGAGTACAAACGCGTACAAGATGCTCGCGATAACGAGAAAGAAAAGGAACCTCTGCAGGCCGACGCTGATTACGGCCTGGTGCTGGTAGAAACTCCTCAGGAACGGGTAGTGCCTGAGGCTGCCGCCCGATGTGATCGAACGCCGGGCGCCGGGCGCCGGCTTGCGTTTCTTTCTTGGTTTGGTCCCGCCGGACTGCCAATACCTCATTCGCCCTTACTTTCGTTTGCGGAGCGCCTCGTGCCCGGGGAAAACACAGACGACACCCAGCTCTTCCTCGATTCGCAGCAGCTCGTTGTACTTGGCGATACGCTCGCTGCGTGACATGCTGCCGGTCTTTATCTGTCCGGCATTGGCCGCGACCGCGACGTGCGCAATCGTGGTGTCCGACGTCTCGCCGCTCCGGTGAGAGATCACGCACGTGTAACCGGCACTCCTTGCGGTATCGATCGTATCCAGCGTTTCGGTCAGGGTGCCGATCTGGTTGAGCTTGATGAGGATCGAATTGGCGACGCCGTTTTCGATCCCGCGGCGCAGGCGGGTCTTGTTGGTAACGAACAGGTCGTCACCGACGATTTGCAGCTTCGGCCCCAGCGCCTGGCTCAGCCCCTTCCAACCCATCCAGTCGTCCTCGGCCAGGCCGTCCTCCAGCGACACGATCGGGTACTGCTCCACCCAACGAGAGTAGAACTCGATCAGCTCGTCGCTATCCAGCGTCTTGTTCTCGGCGGCCAGGTGATACTTGCCGTCCTTGTAGAACTCGCTCGCCGCGGCGTCGAGAGCGACCGCGATCTGATCGCCCGGCTTGTAGCCGGCGCGCGTGATTCCTTCCAGCACTACCTCGACCGCTTCATCGTTGGATTTGAGATCCGGCGCGAAGCCGCCTTCGTCGCCGACCGCCGTGCTGTACCCTTTCTCTTTCAAGTATCCCTTCATGGCGTGAAACGTCTCGGACCCCATGCGAAGTGCCTCGGACATCGTCTCGGCGCCGAGTGGCATGATCATGAACTCCTGCAGGTCGACGTTGTTGTCGGCATGCGCGCCGCCGTTCAAGACGTTCATCATGGGGACGGGTAGCGTGCGCGCCGACACACCGCCCACGTACTGGTAGAGCGGAAGCTCGCACGCCTCGGCCGCCGCCTTGGCGACGGCGATCGAGACCCCGAGTATGGCGTTGGCGCCGAGCCGGGACTTGTTGTCGGTGCCGTCCAGTTCCAGCATCAGGCGGTCGATGTGCGTCTGGTCGACGGCGTCGAGATCGAGAATCTCGGGCGTTATGACGTCGTTGACGTTGGCGACGGCCGTCAGCACGCCTTTGCCCATGTACCGCGTCTTGTCGCCGTCGCGCAGTTCGAGCGCCTCGTGCGTGCCGGTGGAAGCGCCCGACGGCACGGCCGCGTGACCGATCACGCCGCTCTCGAGACCCACCTCGACTTCAATTGTCGGGAACCCCCTTGAATCCAGGATCTCCCGCGCGTGTACGTACTCTATGGAAGTCATCATCGCGTGCCCTTCGCGTCGTGTACGGACCTGAAGAATCTGTATTAAAGAAGCTTGGTAAAACAAACTGTAGAAACACATTGGCGAATGTGTCAAGCTAAAATGGCCCGGTTGCCAAAGGAGCGTCCACCCCGTGCACCGAACAAGAGAGACGTGGTGAAAGAAGAGGATAGGGAACTCATCGTCCGCGCCAGGAAGGGTGACGAGGCGGCGTTCCGGGCGCTCCTGGCCAAGTATGAGCGCGCGGTGTTCAACATCTGTCTGCGCATGGCGCGCAACCCCGAGCAGGCCGAGGACCTGGCCCAGGAATCGTTCATGAAGGTCTTCTCGATGCTCGAGCGCTACAACCCCGCGTACGCGTTTTCGAGCTGGCTATTCAAGATCACGTCCAACCTCTGTATCGATTCGATCCGCAAGCGCAAGCTCGACACGCTGCCGCTCGACCAGCCCATCCACAGTGCCGCGGGGGAATTTGCCCGCCAGTACGAATCACCGGAGGAAAACCCGGAGAGAAAGATGATGAACCGCGAGCGGATGGCCCGCGTGCAGGAAGCCATCGAGAGCCTGCCGCCGCACTATCGGATCATGATCCTGCTCCGCCACCAGCAGGACCTCTCCTACGAGGAGATCGCCGAAACCCTGGAGGTGCCCCTCGGTACGGTCAAGGCGCGGATCCACCGCGCGCGCGAGATGCTCAAGAGCCGGCTCGCCGGCGAGGACATGTCATAAGCTGCATGATGGTAGTTGGTTACGAGATTGCGCGGTCTTCCGCTGCGGGCCGGTCGCAGGGGGAGGTCGAGTTTTAACCGCACCTTTTCGCCGTATTTTCAGCTGTCGGCAGCGTCTCGAACGAGCGGGATCTCGATATTCGGCTCGACAAGGTCTCGCGCCGGGTGCTAAGAGGGGTAGTGGGGACCGGCCACAGCCGCCTTTTTGTTGAAACCGCGAGCGGGGATATCCGTATTAAACAAGCGGAAGACTAAGATTGCATCATGAACTGCAAAAGCGCATATGCCCTGATCCACGATCTCATCGACGGACGCCTGGACACCCGGGGCGCCGGGTCGCTCCGCCGCCACACGGCGGAGTGCGCCCGCTGCGCGGGTGAGCTGCGTTCACACCGGTCGCTGGTGACGCTCATGGACGCGCTGCCGCTCGAGACGCCTCCCCTGGGGCTGGCCGACCGCGTGATCGCCGGCTTGAAGGCCGCGGGACGGATCGTCGAACCCGCAGCCGTACAGCGGATCCCGGTGCCGTGGCTGCGGACCCGCTTCCGGGTAGCGCTCGCGGGGGCGGCGCTGTGCGCCGTGGCGCTGTCGCTTTTTCCCGCCACGATTCGACCGCTGACCGGTCTGGCCGGTAAGGGCGCGGTGGCCCTCACCAACGCGTTCGTTGCGGTCGAGGACGAGGTGGCCCGTGTGGAGGTTCTCGTCGGCGTTGCCGACAACGTGCAGAAAAACCTGCGCACGTTGTGGACCGTCCTGCAAGCGGGCTTCTCACTCGTGGCGACGGTCGGTGAGATCTTCATGCTGCCGGCGCTGGCCTTCGTCATCTTGCTGACGGCCGGTATCGCGTGGTACGCCCGAGCCCTACACCGGGGGAGTACGAGGCATGCATCCTACTCGTTCTGACAGAGTCGCTACGACCTGCGCCGCGCTGGTCTTGGCCTGTCTTCTCTCCCCGATCGCTGCTCTCGCACAATCCGAGGACAGCCTGGCCGCCGGTGACGAACGCTCGCGTCCCAAGAGGTCCCTCAATATCAAGATCGACGAGCACGGCATTCGCATCGAAGGCGCAAGGGAAAAGCCCGCCGACAGCGCTCTCGACCGCGGAGCCTCCGCGGGTACGACGGGGGTGCGCCGCTATCGCGAGTTGGGCACCGATATCGTCCGTTTCGGGGAAGACGTCTACGTGGAGTACAACGATCTCGTCCGGGGTGACATCGTCGTGTTCGGGGGCGATGTCTCCGCGCGCGGCAAGGTGATCGGCAACATCGTGGTGATGGCCGGCGACGCGGAGATCCTGTCGGGCGCCGAGATCAATGGGGACGTGGTAGTGCTGGGTGGAGAGCTGGTGGAAGAGCTTGAAACGGTGGTGCACGGCGAGCGCGTCGAGCTGGACAACATCTCCATCGGGCTTTCCCATCTCTTTGGCGGGCACCGGTCGTTCTTGAGTTTGTTGTGCGTGCCGATCATGCTCTTTGTGTGCGTTGTCCTGTCGTTTCTGGTCGTCCTGTTCCTCCGGGATCGCGTGGTCCGCGCCCAGGAGCATGCATCGGCCGGTGTGCTCAAATCCTTCGGCACGGGGTTTCTGGTCCTGTTCGTGGGCAGCATCCTGGTCCCGGTCATTTGCAGCATCTTGATCATTACCATTATCGGTTCGCCGCTGGCCGGCATGCTCGTCGTCAGCTGCCTCGCCGTCTGGATCATATCGCGTACGGTCGCCGCCTACGCGATCGGAGTAAAGGTCAACGAGAAGATAAAGCTGCAGACCGAAAACCCGTTCGCCATCGTTTTGGTGGGGACCTCGGTCCTCTTTATCCCCGCCCTGCTTGGTGTGGGGGTTTCGCTGTGGCCGCTGGGCGATGCCCTCGGTCTTCTGTTCCTGCTTCTGTGCCTTCTTATCTGCCTCTTTGCCGATCTGGTCGGGTTGGGGGCGCTCTTCCTGAGCCGTTTCGGTGGCCGCGGTTACGTCTCGGTTCCGGCGGCGCACCCGGCACCCGCCGCGCCCCCCGCGGCGGCATAACCCGCTGTGACCCGAATCGAAATTGCGCTTTGCAAAGGTTCTCGCGGTGCGTAAAGTAGCCACATGCGCTCGCCCGGACGTTTCCTGACAGCCTTTTCAGGTTGTTTTCTTTTCTTGGTGCCCGTGGTCTCCATCGTCCATTGCGCCGGCGCCGACACCGTTGACGACAGCGGGGTCGCACACGCCTACGGCACCGTCGTCGACTCCATAGTAGTCGCGGGCAACAAGAACACGAAGAGCCACGTGTTGCTGCGCGAAATGGAAACCCGGCCCGGCGACGTCCTGGATCGGGAAATCTTCCGGCGCGATCTGCGTTTCATTACCGACCTCAGCCCGTTCGCCACGGTTGTCGCGCGGGCCGACTCGGTCGCTCCCGGTCACTCGGCGCTGCGGATCCTGGTGACCGAGCGCTCGAACCTCTTCATCAAATCGATCCTGCCGTTCGCCAAGTTCGATTTCGAAAAAGGACTTACCTACGGTGTGCGCTGGCGGGACAAGAACTTTCGAGGGCGCCTCGAACAGCTGAACTTCAAATACACCCGCAACGAGCAGGACGACGAGGATATCTCGCTCAGCTGGACCGTCCCGTGGCTCGGGTGGAGGCATATCTCCGTGGGTGGCCGGATGTCTTTTTTTGATCGCGGTGATACGCCGCCCGAATTTACCGTCCACGAGAACATCGGGCTGAGCGGTTTCGTCGCGTTGCCGTTGACGGAGAGCCGCATCCATTTTTCGCAGGCGCGCTTTATTCTCGCGCTCGACAAGAGGCGGCTCGACGGCGGCGACGACGGGATCGTCAGGGAAGTCACCCTGTCTCCCCAGGTAGGCTATCGCTTCGACAGCCGTGACAGTCCCCTGCGGCCCGAAACGGGCGTGGTGACGGACCTGGCGATGGGGGCGCGCCTGCCGCTCGACGGCGATAGCGACACCTTGTACAACCTCCGCAACGAGTCGAAGATCTTTCTCCGCGTCTCCCCGCGGTCGGTGATCGGGCTCTTGTCCAACTTCTTCTACCAGTTCGGAAACGTTCCGGAGTTCGCCGACGTCAAGCTCGGGGGCGCAGCATCGCTGCGAGGTCATCCGGACGCGCGGTTTTCCGGGCTTCACCGCTGGTTCCAGACGGCGGAGTGGCGCTACCTCTACCTGCCGAAAAGGGTGTTCCGCCTGCCGCTGGTGAAGCAGTTCGACGTCTCACTCGTCTTCGTCACCTTTGTCGACGGTGGCATCGTCTGGGACCACGCGTCGGAATTCGACCCCAAGAACTTCCACGGCACCGGTGGTGTCGGCATCCGTTTTTATTCTCCGCTGCGCGACGTCGTCCGTTTCGATTTTGGATCGAACACCCGTGGCGACGCCAGGTTTCATTTCGAAACCGGTGTTCGTTTTTAGGGAGCCGGAGACCACCGGGCAGCGGCCGCTCACCTGGGCGTCATTCCCCAATGGGGACGTCGGAGGTGGGGCATTATTCCCGGAATCCGGGGCGCGCCGGAGGGCGGACTGGCCGCCGGTGCGCGGAGCACGTGTTTTTTGCGCAGGGCCGCGTGAGATACGCGGCGCGTTGCCGCTTGCGTATCAACGAGATAACGGGGTGGACGGCGCGCGGCCCGGTGCGGCGAGGGCGCGGCCGCCCCAGACCCGGCGGCGGGGAACACCGGTTGCACCCGCACGATGTGGAGGTGTTTGGAATTAATAGAAATAAACGAGTTATATCTTACGCAGCGCCGGTTACCGGCGCCGCCGCCACGAGACCCCACCCGCGCGCGTTTCAAGACAACCCGGAGAGCGCATGACGATACGGCCAGCCAGCCCGACGAGAATCGGCGCCCTCGCGGTTGTGGGGATCGCGCTGTTCGCCTGGATCACGCCGGTCCGCGCCACGGGCGATACGCCGCTCGCCGTCGATTTGCCCAACGGCATCTCGGCCCGGATCTTCACATCCGCTTACCTCGCGCGGCGCACCACCTTCAGCGGCACCCGCGGCACCATCGAGCTGGCCGGTGGCGAGCGTTTCGATGTCATTACCGATACCCGTGACCCGGCGATCGCCAACAAGGGTGACGGAGTGTTCCATCCGTTCGATCTGGGGGAGGTCGTCGTACTTCTCGGTGAAATCGACTACCCCAGCCTGGACCTTGAGCTCGAGGTCTACGTGCTGCCGTTTCCACGGGCGGCCCTGCCGGTCACCTCGGTCTCGGGGGACCGTCTGTACCTGAGCCCCCACGTACGGGAGATCGCGAGCCCGGACGCCGCCTACCTCATCGCCCACGAGATGGGGCACGTGTTCCAGGACCGCTACCTGCCCGGGCACGCACGAGACGGCTGGCTGGCCTTTCGCCGTATCCGCGGTATCGAGGACCGCGAGGTGTACTCCGAAACCTCGTCTCACGCCGACCGGCCGCGCGAAATATTCGCCGAGGATTTCCGCGTCCTCTTCGGTGGCCCGAGTGCCCACTTCGGCGGGGCGATCGAAAACGCGGGGCTGCCCCCGCCGCGGCAGGTGGCCGGGCTCGAGGAGTTCCTGACCGGTCTGTCCACGTCACGCCCCGGGGCGTTGGATATCGCCGCTGTCGTCAACTACCCGAACCCGTTCAACCCGGAGACCGTCGTGCGTGTCGACCTCGACCCCGGTTTTCTCGCCCGGGGCGAACGCCTGACTATTGCTATCTACGACGTGCGGGGGGCGCTGGTGCGCGACTTGTATGGAGCGCGCCCGAAGGGGCAGAGCGTGCGTGTGCGCTGGGACGGACGCGACGGCAGGGGCAACAGGGTGGCGAGCTCGGTCTATTTCGCCGTCGCGCGTGCGGGAAACGCGCGGGTGACTCGCAAACTTCTCATGATCAAATAGCCGGCCTGGCGGCGGCATAGCGGCGGGCCCCACCCTTAGCGTCGATCGTGTGATTCTTCCGCGGGCCCTTGCTCACGGGCGAGACTTCGCGTCCACAACTGCCCGCAGGCCGCGTCGATATCGGGGCCCTTGCTGCGCCGGACGGTGACCGTCGGCGCGTACGGCAGGAGGGTACCCACGAACCGGTCGATGTCCTGCTCGCCGACGCCTTCGAACCGACCATCCCTGCCGGGGTTGTAGGGAATGACGTTGATCTTGAACGGCCGGCCCTTGACCAGGCGCCCCAGGCGCACGGCGTCATCGCGCGAATCGTTCACACCTCGCATCAGCACGTACTCGAGCGTGACCCTGCGCCCGCTCCGGTTATGGAAGTAGGCCGCTGCGTCCAGGACCTCCTCTATAGAATGGCCGGATACGGCGGGCATCAACTGCCGGCGCTTGTCGTCGCTCGCCGCGTTGAGCGACACGGCCAGCGAGCAGCGCAGCCGCTCGTCGGCGAGGTCCCGGATGCGGCGCACGAGCCCGGCGGTGGACACGGTAACTCGTCTGCTACCCATGTCCAGCCCCTCCGGGTCGTTGAGCACCCCGATGGCCTTCACCAGAGACTTGTAGTTCAAAAGGGGCTCGCCCATCCCCATGAAGACGACGTTGACCTTGTCGGCGTCCGGTCCGCTCTCCGCCTTGAGGCGGCAGACCTGGTCGAGGATCTCGCCGCTGGTGAGGTTGCGGCCGAAGACCCCCATGCCGGTCTGGCAGAACACGCAGTCGAGGGGACATCCCACCTGGCTCGACACGCACAGCGTCGTGCGCTTGCCGTGCGGTAACTGCACGGCTTCGACGAGCAGTCCGTCGAGAAGCTCGAATAGAAACTTCCGCGTGCCGTCGACCGCCGATGACTGCACGGAAACGACCTTGGACGCCCGCACCATCGATTCCTCTCCGAGGCGCTCGCGAAACGCCAGCGGCAAATCGGTCATGCCCGCCAGGTCGTCCGCCAGCCTGCCGTACAACCACGAGGCGAGTTGGCGGTAACGGTATTGGGGAACGTGATGCGCGGTGACGAAGTCGCGCAACTCGAGCAGACTGAGATTGCGCAGATGGATCCTCGGCGTGCTGTGTGATGGTTCCGTGTGCGGCGCCACGTGATACCTCCGGGATTGTTGCGCGTTGCCCCGGACCGCGACAGGAAGGTGGTAAGGCCGGCAGACGGCGGCTATTTTACCGTAGCTATTATTATAGAGGGTATGTTATTTCTTTGGTAGCAAAAACCACGTATTTCTCCTTGTGTAAGACCCATTACGATGCCGAAAACCATTCTGGTCGCCGACGACGAAAAAGGGATCCGCGATTCGCTGAGGCGTCTGCTCGAGTACGAAAAATACGACGTGATCGTGGCCGAGGACGGTCGCGCGGCCCTCGAGACCGCGGAGAACGCGATGATCGATCTCGTCCTGCTCGATATCAAGATGCCGGGGCTGGACGGGATGGAGGTCCTGGCCACCCTGCACGAGAGCCACCCCGAACTACCCGTCGTCATCATTTCCGGCCACGGGACCATCCAGACGGCGGTCGAGGCCACCCGTCTCGGCGCCTTCGACTTTATCGAAAAACCGATCGACGCCGACCGCATACTGCTGGTGATCCGCAACGGGCTCGCCCAGCGCAGGCTCATCCGCGAGAACATCTCGCTCAAGGCGGAGGTCCAGCGCCGGACCCGGATCATCGGTGAGCACCCGGAAATGGCCGCTATCATGGAGACGCTCACCAAAGTCGCCCCCACCAACGCCCGCGTGTTGATCATGGGTGAGAACGGTACCGGCAAGGAGCTGGTCGCACGCGCGATCCACGAGATGGGTCAGCGTTCCAAGGAGGCGTTCATCGAGGTCAACTGCGCGGCGATCCCCGAGGAGCTGATCGAGAGCGAGCTGTTCGGACACGAGAAGGGCGCATTTACCGGTGCCGTGGGCCGGCGCGTCGGCAAGTTCGAGCTGGCCGACGGCGGAACGCTTTTTCTGGACGAGGTCGGGGACATGAGCCATTCCGCCCAGGCCAAGGTGCTCCGCGTGCTGCAGGAATCCCAGTTCGAGAGGGTCGGCGGCACCGTCACCATGAGTGTCGACGTGCGGGTCATCGCGGCGACGAACAAGAACCTGACCGTAGAGAGCCAGGAAGGGCGCTTCCGGGAGGACCTCTTCTATCGCCTCAACGTGGTTCCGATCCAGATCCCCCCGCTCCGAAAACGGATCGCAGATCTGCCCTTACTCATCGACCATTTCCTCGCAGAGGCGGCGGCGGAGCTGGGGCAACGTCCGAAGAAGCTGACCAAGCGCGCGATGGACCAGTTGCGGGAATACAACTGGCCCGGGAACATACGCGAGCTGAAGAACCTCATCGAGCGGCTCGTCATCCTGACCCACCGTCCGACGATCGACGTGGACGATCTGCCGCAACTCGGGCCCGCCAGGAACCTCGAAGACCCCTTCTTCGAGAAGGAAACCTACAACGATTTCAAGGATGCCACGGAGAAGGAATTCTTCATCCTCAAGCTCAAGGCCTACGGCTACAACGTCAGCAAGACCGCCCGTAAGCTGGGCATGCAGCGCAGCAATCTTTACAAAAAGCTTGAAAAATACGGAATATCGTACAAGCGAGGTCGTGACGAAGACGGCGACGATGCCTAGGAGCGACGAAGGGCTTGACAGATTCTAACGGCCCTGATTATATTCCGTTAGATGGATGGTTGTATCCATTTCCCTCTTTAGGGGGGGGCCAGTAAAGTCCATATCGGATTAGGAAGGAGATGATGGTCGGATGAAACGGGCATGCTTCATACTCATCGCCGTGCTCGCGGTTCTGCTCGTATATCCTGCCAGTATGCCTTCTGCTAAATCCCCAAGCATCGATGATTCTCCCACCATAATTATCACGCCGAATACCGGCCCCAACGGTGATCTGCCGTCCGGAACCGGTAGCGGCGACGGTGATTCAGGGGATGCAGACGACCTCGGTTTCAGGGGCGATCGACACACGCGCTTCACGACGAGTGATTTCGAACAGACGAGGTTCGGGGCAAAGGTTTGGTGGATGTATCTGCTGTTCCATAGAATGTTTTGATTATTTGATATTCGTTTTGCTGCTGAGCAACCAGATTAAGGACTAGACGATGTCTAACGCACGGGACGATCGCGATAGGCTTCAGCACAACCGAAGAAAGAAAACGGCCGGATCGATCTACGCGCCAAGCGAAGAGATCGGGCAGATGCATCTCGCTACCGAAAACTACTCCACCGCCATCGAGTACTTCCAGGAGGCGTTAGAGTCTCCGGACATCAACGACTTCCCGGATCGCTACCGGATCCTCCTCCACATCGGTGACTGCTACCGGAACAAGGGGAACTTCAAACAGGCCCAGAAGTTCCTCGACCGTGCACGAGCGCTGCTCGATGACCCCGCCCCGGCGGAGGCGCTCGGCAAGATAGAGCTGAGGGAAGCGGAGAGCCTGTTGGCCCGGGGCAGCTACAACGACGCCCTGAAACTGGGTTTCAGCGCGTACCGCCGGCTCAAAAGGTCCACCGAGCACAAGGAAGTCGGAGATATCCAGAAGCTCCTCGCCAACTGTTACCACCGTATCGGCCTCGCCAGCGAAGCCGAAGACTTTTTCATGGACGCGCTCTCCACCTACCGGCGTATCGAGGATCGGCTCGGAATCGCAATCGTCTATAATAACCTCGGGCTGCTGCACAAGAACGCGTGCCGCTGGAACCGGTCTCTGGCCTCGCTGTCGAAATCGCTCGATCTCGCGAAGTCGCTGGGACATACGCAACACCTCATCCGGGTTCAACTCAACCTCGGTGTGGTGTACGCGAAATTACGCCGTTTCAGCGAAGCACTGACGTCCTTCTCGAATGCGGGTGGTATGGCGGAGCGCTTCGGCGACCAGTCGAAGCTCGCCAAGGCGGTCCTCATGCAGGGCCGGACCTACGTCGCCTGCGGTGATTTCTGCAAGGCCGAAAAGTACATCCTTCGCGGCCAGGCGATGGCCAACGAGCTGGGGTACGAGCGTGAAGCAGCGCTGGCCGACGAGTACCTCGGCGAGTTGATGCTGGCGCTGGGTAAGCCGCAAGAGGCCATGGTCAACCTGAACAAGGGCCTCCGCCGCGCGCGCCGGATCGCGCCCGAAGGCGACATCACGGCGGAAATCCTTCGCCGGGTGGCCGACACCCATTTGGCCCTGGGCGCCGTGGACAAGGCGCTGTCGTTTGTGGATGAAGGTCTCGAGATCGCGAACGGCTGTGGCGAGTTCTACGAGATGGGCTACTTCTACAGGGCGCGGGGGCTGTGCCAGAGACGCCGCATGCAATTCGACGCGGCGGCCGTGAGCCTCAAGACCAGTGTCGACATGTTCGAGCAGTACGGCAACGAGTACGAGAAATTCTGCTCGCAGCGCCGTTTGGGACGGTTTTTTCTGCGCAGCCGGGACCAGGAAACGCTGATCAAGGCCAAGCAGCTGCTGACCGACTCGATCGTTGGTTTCGGCAAGATCGAGGAATCCGAAGAACAGATGCTCTCCCAGGTTCTCCTTGCTGTCGTCGAAGAGCGTCTTGGCAATCTCGACGACGCGCTGCTCTCGATCTATGAGGCGGGGCGGCTGGCCGAGGAAGAGCGAAACGCAAAGTTTCAGAAACTACTGCCGGCCATGCGCGAGCGCGTGGAAGCGAAGATGACGCGTGATACACACCGCGTCCTCGACCAGATCCCGATGTTCGGCAACGCGCAAAGCGGTCTGCGCTCGCGTGACAAGCTGGTGGCCGGGTTGAACTCCTCGCTCAAACTGATCATCGGAAAATCCAACGCGCAAAACGGATTCGTCGCGATCCCCAAAGGCCGCGGCAAGGGATTCGAATTGGTGTGCCGTGAGAACCTGAGCGCACGGGACGCAAAGGCGATCCTTGCCTGGCACGCCGCCCAGGGCGAAACCGGCCACGATCACCACCTGGTAATCCGGGACGCGGAACAGGGTGCGCCGAACGGGCTGCCCGATTCGATGGACATCTCGCTGGGGCGGATGTTGTTCCAGGAACTCGGTTTCGAGAACGACGCGTTGGGTGTGGTGTTCATCAACCAGGAGCCGGGCGCGCACCGCGTACCCATCGGCCAGGAAGTCCTGCACTTCGTAGGAGCGTATTCGCGTCTCATTTCGCTGTCGGTCTACGAACTCGTCCGTAACGAGCGCCGCCGCGAGCCAAGGACCAAGCCGTCGGCGAGCGGCTTCGAGAGCATCGTCACAGAGAACAACGAGATGATCAAATTGCTCAACCTGGCGGAGCGGGTGGCGCATTCCAACGCCACGGTGCTGCTGCAAGGGGAGACCGGTACCGGCAAGGGTCTTATCGCCTACGCCGTTCACCTCCTGAGCGAGCGGCGTGAGAAATCGTTTGTCCATATCAACTGCGCGGCGATGCCGGAATCGCTGTTGGAATCGGAACTGTTCGGTCACGTCAAGGGGTCGTTCACGGGGGCGACCGCGGACAAGAACGGACTTCTGCGCCAGGCGGACGGCGGGACCATCTTTCTCGACGAGATCGGCAAGACCACGCTCGCCATGCAGGGCAAGCTGCTCCAATTCCTGGATACGGGCAAGGTCAGAAAGGTCGGCTCCAACGAGCTGATGCCGGTCAACGTGCGGGTCATCTGCGCGTCCAAGGCGGACCTGTTGGGCCTGTGTAACGAGGGGCGGTTCCTGGAGGATTTCTTCTACCGCATCAACGATTTCCCGCTCACCGTGCCCCCACTTCGCAGGCGCCGCGAGGACGTGGAGCTGCTGTTCTTCCACTACCTGCGCAAGTACTCGCGGGAGATGGGCAAGGACATTTCCGATATCACCGACGAGGCGCTCGAGCTCCTCAAGGACTTTCACTGGGCGGGCAACGTGCGCGAGCTGGAAAAGGTCGTGAAAAGGGCGGTCATTCTGGCCGACGACGGCGAGACGCTCGAACTGCGGCACCTGCCGGCCGAGGTGGTGTCGCCGTCGGGTAACGGCGATGGCATGTCGAGGACCCGCAACCTCCGCGACCAGATCGGTCAGCTGGAGAAAAGAGAGATCAAGGCCGCGCTCGAGAGAAGCGGTTGGAACAAATCACAGGCGGCGACCGAACTGGGCATCAGTTATCCCAGCCTGCTCTCCAAGATCAAGCGTTATAACCTGCGCTGTTATTAAAAGTTTTTATAAAGATCTTTACCTCCCACTAACTCGTTCGCTCACTGCTGTTTGTACCGTCCCGGCCGGGGCGCGCTATCAAGCTTCTTTAATCTCCCCCGAAAAACGCCGAAATGGCCCGGTTGCGGCGCGGCGCAAGTCATTGTAACTATCTGTGGTTTATCGTGATACGCATTCCCGCGTTTTTGGGGGTGAAGGCCGCTGCTGGCACGCCGATTGCCATGTAGATGACACGGAAGTCATCCCGTGCGAAAGGAACTTCCATCTGGTGGGGGAACGGATTCTTGGGGATCGCTCCCCAAGAATCCCACCCTGGACTCGAAGCGGAGAGAAGACGAGCTACTTCTCTCCAGCAGTTTTGTGACCGAAAGGTCCGAAGAAGCTGACGTTCACATATCTCCAATGCATAGCTGCTGGCTTTGCGGAGTAACGTTAATTTCGAGAGGTGGGGTCTCGACTTTAACTCTAACGGAGATGTGAACGTCAGCTTTTTTGTGCCCGCTCGTGCCGCCGCCCGGTTACCGCAGTGCCCGTTGGTGAGAGGCCCGTCAATGAGACCGGCCGGGAACAGCCGGGCACCGGGCCGAAGGGGATTCCGGCCCACGCTCCGTTTCGCCGGGCTATCCGCCTTCGGCGTATGATCCTCGCTCATTCCCGCGAATGGGCCGACCCCCCCCCCTCTTTGGCCCGTCTTCCGACACGCCGGTCGAAGCAGAAGCCGTCCCGGGAACTGTCGGTGAAGAGCCCACCCGGTACCTCCCGCGCGCGTGAACGTGACGCGATTCTTGTGCGTCCTGTTTTTAGGACAGTTGTCGTCCCAGGCACACGAATAGAGGGGCCTGTCGGGCTCGAAATCACACCGTCCGGGGCGCTGTGCCACCGTGTCGATCCTCTTTAACCTATTGTCAATTAGTTAGTTGTTCGGCCAGGACCGCGCCGGGTGGTGGGATTGCTGCAGCCTGGCACATAGCTTGCGCTAGGGAATGGGCGAGATGAGAAACGCACTCCGCATATGGAAGCACAAAACCAGCGGCAAAACCGGTCTCGCCTATATCGGGATCCTGGCCCTTGGGTTGTTTCTGCTGACGCTGGTGGCGGTGGGTTGCGGCGACGATGATCCGGTTGTCGTGGATTTTCCACCGAGCGCGCCGGACGGTGTCTTCAGCGTGACCGGCGACGGCCAGGTGACCATTTGCTGGAACGCAAATCCCGAAGGCGACATCGCGGGCTACGACATCTACTGGAACAGCGCCCCGACCGGAGCGTTCGAGTTCATCGGCAGCGTCGGGGCCAATCAGACCTGCTTCGTCGATACCGACGTGACAAACGGCACAACCTACTACTACGCGGTGGCTGCTTTCGACCGTGCGGGTCTGGACAGCGAACTGAGTTTTGAAGACGTTTTCGATACGCCTCGTCCCGAGGGGGCGAACCTGGTCCTTAGTGCTGTGGGGCAAAACCCAAGCCTGAGTGGGTACGACTTTTCATTGTTGAGTGGTATCCCTCAGGCTTGGAGCGATCCGGGCACCGACGTGTACTTCGACTCGCCGAACCCCGGAGAGTTCAACCTCATCGCCAACCAGGCCGGTGGAGTGGATATTCAGGATTACGGTTTGATTGATCTGGTCGACGTGGATTGGGCGCCCCTTGCCGGTTGGTCGGCCCAGGGGCGGGTAGAGCTCATCCAGGGTCACAGCTACATCGTCCGTATCGCTCAGGGCGGCTCATGGAATATGGCGAAGATAAACGTTGTTGTGGTCTCCGCCAATTCCGTCACGCTCGACTGGGCCTACCAGATAGATCCCGGCAACCCCGAACTGACCCCTGGAACAGGAGGTGCGTCGCGATGAGAAGAACAGCTAATGCATTGATTTTCACACTGGTCATTGGGGCGCTGGTGGTGTCCCCGATGCTGGTGACCCCCGCGAACGCGGGCGTGAGGGTCAGTTTCGCGTACACGTCGTCGCCGGCGGATATCCAGGTGTGGCTGGACCGGCAAGGGCATGACGGCGAGTATTACGACGACGATGATGACTACGGCGAACACGACGGCTATGACGAGTACGATGTCTATCCATCGGCGAATGACATCGTGCTGTACTTCCGGGCGTCGCGCAGTTGCTATGCGACGGTGTACGTGGTCGACACGGGAGGCTACATCCACGTGGTTCACCCGTACTCGATCGGCGACAGGGCCTTCGTTCGCGGCGGGCGGGTCTACAAGATCCACCTGGGCGAGTTCGGCTTCTACGCGGACGCGTTCGACCGCGGGGTCGCCTACGCCTTCGCGGTGTCGAGCCCGATTCCCTTTGACTACAGTTACTACGGCGCGGGCGTCTTCGGCCGCGGACTTGGATTCCAGATATGGGGCGATCCCTACGTCGCGTCGAAGAGTTTCTACCTGAGTCTCATTGCCGGCGGTTGCGACCGGGGTCTGATCGGTATCGGCCATGCCCGTTTCTACATGCGGGAGTACGTGCGCTACCCGAGGTATCTATATGTCGGCTGGAACGATTACTACGGCGGCCGCGGGAACAGCGCGGTGTGCCGGTACTACAACCTTCACGCGCGGGCGCCACACCAGGTGCTGCACCCCAAGTACAAGCTCAAGCACCGGGTGTCGCAGTACACACGGATCGCGCGTCACGGGGAGCGCGAGCGGCACGAGCACGAAGCGCGTTACAAAACCCGAAAGCACACGCGGAGAAAGGAATTCCGGTCCGGGAAGGACACACGGAGGAAAAGCCACTACGAGGCCCGGAAGCACGACGTGAAAAAGCGCTCGAGGAGCGCCGCCCGCGACGATTACAAGGCGCGGCAGGTTCACAAGAAAGTGGGGAAGTCGAGAACGGACGGCTCACGAAAGATCGTGCGCTCGAGCAAGAAGTCCTTCGTGAAAGGCAAGAGTCGGATCTCCGCGATGCGCCGGCAGCTCAAGGACCGGGAGCGCAGCGCAGCAAAGCTCGACAAGAAGAAAAAGGGTATGAAGAGCGGTAAGCGCGTGCAGAAGGTCGTCAAGAAAGGCGGCAAGAAGAGTGTACGCGTGAAG
Source organism: Candidatus Krumholzibacteriia bacterium (assembly GCA_046754105.1). GTDB lineage: Bacteria > Krumholzibacteriota > Krumholzibacteriia > WVZY01 > WVZY01 > JAZGDW01. Next base: position 2,730 of record JBHHVD010000058.1, on the reverse strand, counting down.
GGAGAATCGAAAGCGAAAAAGAGTTCCCGTGCAAAGAAAGTCTCTGCCGCCAAGTCTCGTTCGGGTGGCGGCAAGGCGTCGAAGCGTGGGAAACGCTAGAGAGTTTACCCCCCATCGTTGCTGAGAGAGGGTAATGGTTGGCTGGGAGCAAGTGCTCGCTGACCGCGGGCGCACGAAGCAGGCTGGATTCAATGCCGACCAGGTAAGGGGGAGTTGAGTTGAAGTAATTGCCGATCAGGGGCGGCATTTACTGAGACCAGCTCCCCTTTGCTATTGCTCTCTGTCCGTCCCCTGTGATAACGTCAACCGCTCATTTTCCCCAAGAAAGAAAAGTCCGTGCGATTCATTCGTTCTCTAGTTGTTCTGTGTGTTCTCGCTTTTGCCGTCGACGGGTTCGGGACCGTCGTGCCCCCCTATCCGTCGCAGGAGCGCGGCAGCGGGCCGCCCGGCATGCGGGGCGGGCTAAACGTCTACCAGAAGGCCGCGGTCCGCAACTACCTGCAGCACCAGGTTCGTGCGATCTCGACGCTGCGCGTTCTCGCCATCCAGGTTCAGTTCGCCGACAGCCTCATGGGCGGGCAGCCGGGGAGCCTGCGCAACGAGGTGCGCGACTCCACCTATTTCGCCAACGAGCTAAAACACCTCGAGCAATACTTCGACGGCGCGTCACGCCGGAATTTTACGCTTTCCTGGCGGGTGACGCCCAGGCTCTACACGCTGCCGCGGAACATGGGTTACTACGGGAATGACGCGCTGCAGGATACGCGCGTCGTCGAGATGATGGAGTCGTTGATCGACTCAGCCGATGCGGACGAGGACTTTTCGCTCTACGACTCGTTCATGCTGATCCACGCGGGGCCGGGAGGAGAGACCGACGTCCTCGGCAACTCCAGCGAACAGATCTTCTCCGTCTTCATGGATCAGGGCGATATCGACGCGGCGTTCACCGACAGCACGGTATTCGGTCTGCCCACGGCGGACAGCCTCGGCGGGCAGCCGTTCCTGGTCGACAACTTCATGGTCGTACCGGCCAGCCCCAGCCAGGATCAGACCGTCGTGGGCCCCTTGGGCTCGCTGGGCATCTGGGCCTTCATCACCGGCTCCCGGCTGGGCATGCTGCCGCTCTTCGATTCGGAGCCGGCGGGCTTCCCCGATTCGCGCGGCGTGGGAGACTTCGATTTGATGAGTAACGGTCTGTTCAACGCCTCGGGGTTCGTCCCGGGGTTTCCCAGCGCGTTCAACCGCGTCCTGGCCGGGTGGCTGGATCCACTGGTCGTCGACGCCGGGGGCCAGTTCCGGCTGCGCGATATCAACAACCCCGCCCCGTTCGACACGGCGTGCCTGAAGATCCCGATCACCGAGAGCGAGTACTTTCTCGTGGTGAACCGGGTGCACGACACGAACTTCGACAGCCTTTTTACCTTTTCGGATTTCGACAGCAATCTCACCCCGGACAGCGCGGACTCGCTCGGGGGTGCGGAGTTCGATTTCTTTCTGACGGATCTTACCAACCCCTTCGAGGTCAGACCGGACCCAAATCTCGGCGGTCGCACGAGGCGTTTCGTGCTTACCGGGTCGGGTATCTACGTGTGGCACGTGGACGAAAACGTCATTCGCGCAAACATGGACGCCGGTTTTCTGCCGGACGATTTCGTATCGCGCAAAGGGGTTGACCTTGAGGAGGCCGACGGCGTGCCTGACCTGGATATCGCGGGCAGCAGTTTTTCGTTCGGCAGCCATTTCGACAGTTTTCGCGCGGGCAACAATACGGTCTTCGGCCCCGGTTCCAACCCCTCCTCGACCGCGAACTCCGGTGCCCGCACCGATGTCAGCATCACGGACATCTCGGCGGCGGACTCGTTTATGACGTGTACGGTTGCCTTCACGAGACCGTACGCGGACGTGCGCGTGCGCTGGGCGGACGGGGGTTCCCAGCAGCCACCGACGGCGTTCGATCTCGACGGCGCCGGTGATACCGAGATCGTTGCCTTCGCCGATTCGGGGCGCGTGTACGCGTTTCGCCCCGACGGCTCCGAGTTTATCGACAAGGACGCCGACCCGGCGACGATCGAGCCCTATTTCACGGTGCCGGGTGCGGTGTGGCGCGGTGCCCCGGCCTTCGGAGACATCGACGGCGGGGGCGACGAGGAGATCGTAGCCTGCAGCGTGGACGGCACGGTGTACGCGTGGAAGGGGGACAGCAGCGAGGTCTTCGACGGCGACGGCAACCCGTCCACCAACGGGGTCCTGTACCGGGGCGCACCCCTGGCGGCACCGCCGATGCTCGTCGACGTGGCCGGTACCGCGCGAAACGAAATTGCCATCGTCGAGAACGTAGGCGATTCCATCTTCGTGGAATTCATCGACGACCAGGGTCTCGTAGTGACGCCGACCGTGACCTCCCTGCTGCCCCTCCGCATCCAGGCCCAGTTCTGCGCGCCGCTCGCCTACGGGCGGGTGGAGCGGCTTGGCGTGTCGGGTATCGCCGCCGCCTGGGCCGACACGGTGCGGGGCGTGTACGGCATTACGCTATCCGGTTTCGGGCAGGCGGTCGAGACATTGACGTTCGTGCCGACCGGCGGGCTGCGCCGCATTTTTCCCCCGGCGTCGGGTCCCGCCCTGGGTGACCTCAACGAAGACGGCTACGACGAAGTGGTGGCGACGCTGCCCGACGGGCGGCTGGTCGTCCACACGCTCTATCCCGGCGGGTTGGGGCGGGCGTGGGTGGCG